>JAEUOS010000224.1 GCA_016790695.1 Burkholderiales bacterium | reverse complement strand
GGCGTCCGAGCCGGCCCCTTGCGCGTTGCCCGGCCACCGCGTATCATTGTTTTATGGTTGGACCATTAGACCTTCATTAGACCGTCGAGGGTGGCACTGATGACCATCGATCTTGCCGCGGTCGCCGCGGCGATTTCGGGCACCCGCGACGGCCTCGCCGCCTCGGGGCACGCCATCGACTGCTCCGAGCGGGCCGGCGGCCTGGTGTTCACGGTCCGGGCGCTGCCCGGCGCCTGCGCGGAGTGCCTGGTGCCGAAGCCGATCTTCAGCGCCATCCTCCGGCAGGAGCTCGGCGACGGCGGCATCCGCGTCGACGCGTTCGACGTCGTCTATCCGGTCGAGGGCGGCGACGCGCCGAACTGAGATGGACGATCCGATCGACGACAAGGCGGTACCCGAGCGACTCGAGGTCGCGGGCTGGCAGGAGGCGGTCGACCTGTTCTTCGAGAACGACTGGACCGACGGCCTGCCGATCGTTCCGCCGACCGACGATCTGGTGCGGGCGATGCTCGCGGGCGTGCCCGATCGCGATCCCGAGGAAGTCATCGGCACCGTGCCGCCGCGCTGGGCGCAGGCGACCGTGCGCGTCTGCGCGGTCAACGCCGTGATGGCCGGCTGCACACCGGCCTGGATGCCGATCCTCCTCGCGGCGGTCGAGGCGGTGCTTGAACCGGGATTCAATCTTGCGGGCATCCAGGCCACCACCCATTCGGCCACCCCGCTGATCGTCGTCAGCGGCCCGGACCTGAAACGCCTGGGGATCAACGCCGGCTACAACGCCATGGGCCAGGGCTTTCGCGCCAATGCCACGATCGGCCGCGCGCTGCGCCTGATCATGATCAACGTCGGCGGCGGACGGCCGGGCCAGACCGATCTGGCCCAGTTCGGCAGCCCGGGAAAATTCGGCTTCCTGCTGGCCGAGAACGACGCCGCCAGCCCGTGGGAACCGTACCGGGTCGAGCATGGGTTCGACGTCGACGACACCATCGTCGCCGCGTTCTCGGCCGAAGGGCCGCACAGCGTCACCAACCATGTGGCGACCGACACCTTCGGCATCGGCACCTCGATCGCGAGCTGCATGTCGACGCTCGGCAGCAACAACGCCTACGGCATGGGCGAGGTGGTGGTGGTGCTCGGCCCCGAGCATGCGGAATTCTTCCGCAAGGAAAAGTGGAGCAAGGACGACCTGCGGCTCTACCTCTACCAGAAGGCGCGCAACCGCATCGGCGACCTGATGTTCGAGCGCCGCTACGGCAGCTTCTACAACCGCATGTGGCCCAAGTGGTTCGACCGCACCCGCGACGCCGAAGAGGTGCCGGTCGTGGTGCGTCCCGACGACATCCACATCTTCGTCGCCGGCGGTCCCGCCGGCCGCTTTTCGACCGTGATCCCCGGCTGGGGCGGGCTCGGCGGCCGCAGCGTCATCCGGAAGGTCCGCGCCGCGGCGCCATCCGCGGCAGCGCCGCACTGAACAGGAGAATCCCGACGTGATCAGCATCCATACCCCGGTCGGCAAGGTCGTCAGGCAGGAGTTCGACCTCGCCCGGCGCGTCCCGACCCTCGACGGCCTGGTCCTGGGCCTGCTCGACAACAACAAGTGGAACGCGCAGAAGCTGCTGCGCCAGGTCGAGGTCGACCTGCGCGCCCGCTTCGCGCTCAAGGACGTGGTCTACCTGCGCAAGCCGTACTTCTCGCGCCCGGCCTTTCCGGAGATGATCGAGCAGATGGCCAACGGCGCGGACGTGGTGGTGACGGCGCTGGCCGACTGAGGCAGCTGCACGTTGAGCAGTTTGCTCGACTCGTCCCGCCTCGAACGCGCCGGCATTCCGACCGCCGCGGTGATCACCAAGGTGTTCGTGCGCGAGGCCGCCTACCAGGCGGAAACCTCGGGCATGCGCGGCTTTCGTCCGATCGTCGTGCCGCATCCGACCTCGCACCTGCCGGAACCCGAGATCCAGGCACTCGCCACCGGCATCATCGACGAGATCGTCGACCGGCTCGTGGAAGCACCGCGCTGAGTCCGCGCCCGCACGCGCTTCCCCCGAGGCCTCCATGCCCGCCGACCCCGCCCCGCTCGACCGCCTGCTGCGTCCGCGCTCGATCGCCATCGTCGGGGTGTCGCGCGACAGCGGCAGGCAGACCACGATCAACGGATCCGCCGTCCTCGACAGCCTGCTGCGCTTCGGCTACCGCGGCCGCATCGACCTGGTGCACCCGGAGGCAAAAGAGATCGCCGGCCGGCCCGCCTATCCGACCATCGCCGCGCTGCCCGAGGTGCCGGACCTGCTCGTGATCGCGCTCCCGGCCGACCGGATTCCGGCGACGGTCGAGGCCGCCGGCGCGCGCGGCATCCGCGCCGCGGTGGTGATGGCCGCCGGATTCTCGGAACTCGGCGAGGGCGACGGCGCGCGCCTGGAGGATGAACTCCGGCAGGCCGCCGCGCGCCACGGCGTGCGCGTCTGCGGCCCGAACGGCCTCGGCTACATCAACGTCGCCGCCGGCGTGTGCGCAGGGTACTTCCCCTGCCTCGCCAGCGTCATCCCCGAGGCCGGCGGCCTCGGCATCATCACCCACAGCGGCGCGGTCGGCAACAGCCTCCTGGCCCGTGCCATCGATCGCGGCGTCGGCACCAGCCTGGTGATCTCGGCCGGCAACGAAACCAACGTCGCGCTGGCCGACTACGTCGACGACCTGGTCGACGACGCGCACACCCGCGCGATCGCGATCTACATGGAGGGGGTCGTCGACGGCCGCGCGCTGCGCCAGGCGCTCGCGCGCGCCACCGCCGCGGGCAAGCAGGTCGTGGTCTACAAGGTCGGCAAGTCGCCGGCCGGCGCCAGGGCGGCCCTGAGCCACACCGCCAAGCTGGCGGGCGAGCCCGCCCTCTACGGCGGCCTGTTCCGTCAGCTCGGTGTCGTCGAGGCGGCGCGCCTCGACGACCTGATCGAGATTCCGATGCTGTTCCTGAAGACCGCGCCGTCGCCGCGGCCGGCCCCGCGCAACATCGGCGTGGTCACCATTTCCGGCGGCCTCGGCGCGATCGTCGCCGACCATTTCGCGGCCGAAGGCTTCGCGCTGCCGGCGCTGGGCGAGCACACCCGGCGCCGGCTGCTGTCGCTGCCGCTCAAGTTCGGCTCGGTGGCCAACCCGGTCGACACCACGGCGGCGATCCAGCGCACCGAGTCGACGCTCGCGGACATCCTGACCATCGTCGCCGAGGATCCCGACGTCGACGCGCTGGTGTTTCCCAACGCCTCGCGCTTTCCCCAGCGCGCGCTCGACGTCGCCAATCTGATGGCCGACACCGCCGCGCGCATCGACAAGCCGCTGGTTTCGGTCTGGTATGCCGGAGCCGACAACCATCCGGCGATGGCACGGCTGCACCAGAGCGCGCGCGTGGCCTGCTACGACGACCCGGCCGCGGCCGCCCGCGCGCTGGCGGGACTGCGCCTGTCGCAGGGCAGCGCCGCGCGCGCGCGCGGCGGCTTGCCGGCCCCGCCGCCCGGCGCGCGTGCGCGCGCCCTGCAGATCGCCGGCCCCGGCGGCAGCCTGAGCGAGCCGCGCGCGAAGGCGATCCTCGCCGCCTACGGCATCGCCGTCCCGCGCGAGGCGACCGCGCGCAGCGGCGCCGAGGCCGCCGCATGCGCGGCCTCGATCGGCTTCCCGGTCGCCATGAAGATCGTCTCGGCGGCGATCCCGCACAAGGCACGCGTCGGCGGGGTGTGCCTGAACCTCGGCAGCGCCGCCGAGGTCGCG
>JAEUOS010000211.1 GCA_016790695.1 Burkholderiales bacterium | reverse complement strand
CGGGCGCCGGCGGTGCCGCGCTCACCGGCGGGGCGGCCGGCGCGACCGCGGGCGCCGCGGGCGGCGCCGGTGCGACCGCGGGCGGCTGGGGTGTCACGGGTTGCGCTGCGGCGGACTGCGTCGGCGGCGGTTCGGGCGCACGCATCCGCTCCGGGCGCGGTGCCGGCGCGGGCGCTGGCGGTGCCGCGACCGGTGCGGGCGGCGCCGCGGCGGGGGCCGGTGGCGGGAACGTCGGTGGCGGGGGTTCGGGGCGCGCCGGTGGCGTCGGCGCGGGGTCGGCGACGGGCGCCGGCTGCGGGGTCTCGGCACGCAGCGTCGCGGTCAGGCGCAGCGGCGCCTCCTCGCGCGGCTTGACCGACGGCGCAACCATCACCAGCGCCGCATGCAGGGCCAGGGAAACGGCGATGCAGGCGTAGAGCACCCGGTCGTCGGCGACCCGGCGTGCATCGAAGGTGGCCGCTCCCATGGCGAAAAACTATATCACGCACGGATTCCCGATCCGCGCGGGCACCAGCTTTCAAATAACAATTTCGGCTATCATTTCCATTTGATCGACCGCAACGTTATAAGAAATGAACTTCCAGCAAATGCGCTACGTGCGCGAAACCGTGCGCCAGGGACTGAACCTGACGGCGGCCGCGGCGGCACTCCATACCTCGCAGCCCGGGGTCTCCAAGCAGATCCGCGAACTCGAGGACGAACTCGGCGTCGAGATCTTCGTGCGCTTCGGCAAGCGCATCACGCAACTGACCGAACCGGGCGAGGCGGTGGTCAAGGTCATCGAGCGGCTGCTGCTCGAGACCGAGAACCTGAAGCAGACCGCCGCCGAATTCGCCGACCAGAAGAGCGGCAGCCTGACGATCGCCACCACGCACACGCAGGCGCGCTACGCGCTGCCGCGGGCGGTCGGCGAGTTCAAGCGCCGCTATCCGAAGGTGCGCCTGGCGATCCAGCAGGGCGCGCCGCCGGCGATCGCGCGCATGGTGGTCGACGGCCAGGCCGACATCGCGATCGCCACCGAGACCATCGATCACCACGACAGCCTGATCGCCCTGCCCTGCTACCGCTGGCACCACGTCGTCGTCGTGCCGCCCGGGCACGCGCTCGACGGCCCCGAGCCGCTCACCCTGGCCGCGCTGGCGCGCCATCCGATCATCACCTACGACAGCGCCTTCACCGGCCGCTCGACGATCAACCAGGCGTTCGCGCGCGCGGGCCTGACCCCCAACATCGTGCTGTCGGCGATCGACTCCGACGTCATCAAGACCTATGTCGAACTCGGCCTCGGCGTCGGCATCCTCAATGCGATCGCCTTCGACGAGGAGCGCGACCGCCACCTGCGCCGGATCGACGCCGGCCACCTGTTCGCCGAGCGCACCACCTACCTGGCGCTGCGCGAGGGCGCCTACCTGCGCGGCTTCACCTACGACTTCATCGCGCTCCTCGCGCCCGCGCTCGACCGGCAGCAGGTCGACGCCGCGCTCGGCCGCACGCCCTAGCGCCGCGCGGCGCGCCCGGGATAACGCGCATGGCCCGGCCGCCGGGTTTCTGCTATAACCGCGCGGCCCGTTTCCGCTTGCAACAACAATCCGCAGAGGAGAATCCCCATGACCGCCATGCCCACCCTGCGCCGCGCGCTCGCCGCCGCGGCCGTCGTGCTCGGCATCGCCGCCGGTGCCGTCCAGGCGCAGGAGTTCCGGCTCGCGATGTCCTCGCCGCCGTCGTCGATGGACCCGCACTTCTTCAACCTGTTCTCCAACATCAACGTCTCGGACCACATGTTCGAGACGCTGGTCAAGATGAGCCCGGACAGCCAGCCGATCCCGGGCCTGGCGGAATCGTGGCGCCTGGTCGATGACCTGACCTGGGAATTCCGGCTGCGCCGCGGCGTCAAGTTCCACGACGGGTCGGACTTCACCGCCGAGGACGTGGCCTGGTCGATCGACCGCATCCCGACCATCGCCAACAGCCCGGGTCGCTTCGATTCCTACACCAAGGCGATCGTCTCCAAGCAGATCGTCGACCCGTACACGATCCGCCTGCGCACCGCCACGCCGTATCCGCTGATGCTGCCCGACCTGACCGCGGTGTTCATCGTCAGCAAGAAGGCCACCGCCGGCCCGCTGCCGCAGGGGCTGGCGAGCGAGGAATTCGCGACCGGGAAGGGCATGGCCGGCACCGGCCCGTTCAAGTTCGTGCGCTTCGCCCGCGACGACCGCGTCGAACTCGAGCGCAACGACGCCTACTGGGGACCCAAGCCCGCCTGGAGCAAGGTGACGTTGC
Source organism: Burkholderiales bacterium (assembly GCA_016790695.1). Taxonomy (GTDB): domain Bacteria; phylum Pseudomonadota; class Gammaproteobacteria; order Burkholderiales; family JAEUOS01; genus JAEUOS01. Next base: position 1,360 of record JAEUOS010000211.1, on the reverse strand, counting down.
GCTTCATCGCCGCCGATCCCACCCGCGTCGCGGCGCTGCTCTCGGGCGACGTCGACGCCATCGAGAACGTGCCGACCGCCGACCTGAAGCGCATCCGCGAGAACCGGAACCTCAACTTCTTCTCGAAGGTCTCGCACCGGGTCATCTACTTCAACCTCGACCAGCGCGACAAGACGCCGTTCGTGTTCGACAACGACGGCAAGCCGATGGACAAGAACCCGCTGAAGGATCCGCGCGTGCGGAAGGCGCTCTCGCTGGCGGTCAACCGCGACGCCATCCGCGACCGCCTGATGGAAGGCCTGTCGCTGCCGACGGCCAACCTCGTGCCCTCGACCCTGTTCGGCCACAACCCGACCCTGAAGCCCGTGTTCGATGCCGACCAGGCGCGCCGGCTGCTCGCCGAAGCCGGTTACCCGAACGGCTTCCAGCTGACCTTCCACGGCCCGAACAACCGCTACGTCAACGACGACCAGATCATGCAGACCATCGCGCAGATGTGGGCGCGCATCGGCGTGAAGGCCAAGGTCGACGCGATGCCGCTCGCCACCTACTTCCCGCGCGGCACCAAGAAGGAGTTCTCGGTGACCCTGGTGGGCTGGGGCGCGCAGACCGGCGAGGCCTCGTCGCCGCTGCGCGCGCTGCTCGCCTGCGAGAACAAGGAGAAGGGATTCGGCGCGATCAACTATCCGTCGTACTGCAACCCCAGGATGGACGCGCTGCTCGAGGAGGGCCTGCGCACGGTCGACGACAAGAAGCGCCTGGCCCTGTTCCAGGAAGCGGTGAAGATCGTCATCGACGACGCGGCGTTCGTGCCGATCCACCACCAGGTGACCACCTGGGCGGCGAAGAACACGATCGACTACGTCGGCCGCACCGACGAGCGCACCTACGCGCACGCGTTCTTTCCGAAGCGCTGAGGCTGATTTGCACGGCTGGAGCGGTGGCCGGACACGGCCCACCGCCCCCAGGGCACCGCATTCGCCTCGTCGCCTCACGGTAGACTCGTAGGGACCTTGGTTCCACATGACGAGAGAGTCGGGGTTCGCAATCGCGGCTTGCAGCCGTCGGCTTCGCTCAACTGGGCGCTGTACGCATTGATCTGCTGGGGGGCAGCATGGAGGAATTGGCATCAGAGGCTCCATTGTTCAGCAATCGCCGAGTGACGGTGACGCCCACGACACTCGTCGTTGGAAAAAGGCGCTACTTGCTGAGCGATTTTTCAAGTGCGTCGGTTGGTGACCACTGGGCGATGTGGCTAATTGCAGTGCCTTTCTTCCTCATGACGGTCATTCTTCTTCTTGGAGGGCGATCCGTACTTGCCGCCGCGATGCTCGGGACGGGCATCTCGCTGCTGTTCAAT
>JAEUOS010000204.1 GCA_016790695.1 Burkholderiales bacterium | reverse complement strand
ACCGCGGCGGAGAGCTTCTGCAGCGCGTTGAACGAGCCGAAGGTCAGGCGGCCGCGCGCGTCGATGATCAGCATGCTGCGCGGGGAGACGGCCGGCATCGGGGGAAAGGGGCGGGGCGCCATGCGGGGAGTTCGCGCGATGTTAGGCGATTGCTGCGGGACGCACCATTGGACTCCTTGCCCGAGACCAGGTCCTAAGACCGGGCGGCGAGAGGAGAATCGCGCGCGTCATGACACGTGCATGAATGGTGAACTTTCGTGTCGTGTCGTGGCGGCGTGGGCGGCGCCGTCCGGGGCGGTGCGGCCCTCACGGGTGGCGGCTGCCGTCGAGCCAGTCGCGCCACATGGTCCGGTAGGCCTGTTCGAGCTCGGCAGCGGCGCGCCGGCCGTCGCACAGCGGCGAGGCCGCCATGCGCGCGCGCAGCCCGGCGCGCAGGTCGTCGAGGCGCGCGGGATCGGCGGCCAGCGCGGCGGCGATGCGCACGTACGCGTCGGCGTCGGCGGCCACCAGGTCCGGCAGGCCGACGCGATGCAGCAGGCTCACCCCCATGCGGCCGCAGAACCGGTCGCCGGCGAGCGTGACCACCGGCACGCCCATCCACAGCGCGTCGCAGGTGGTGGTGCCGCCGTTGTAGGGGAACGGATCGAGCGCGATGTCGATCTGCCGGTACTCGGCGAGGAAGGCCTCGGGCGCGGTGGGCGGCAGGATCACGAGCCGCTCGGGCGCGACGCCGGCCGCGGCGAAGCGCCGCGCGACCGCGGCGCGGGTCGGCGGGTCGGCGAAGGCGAGCGACTTCAGCGCCAGGCACGACCCGGGCACGGCGGCCAGGACGCGGGCCCACAGGGCCACCACCGCGGCGGAGAGCTTCTGCAGCGCGTTGAACGAGCCGAAGGTCAGGCGGCCGCGCGCGTGCCGCGGCGCCGCCTCGGGCGCCGGCGCGTCCGGCGGCGGCCGGTAGCACCAGAACGACCCCGGCAGGCGCAGGACGCGCTCGCTGTAGAGGCGGTCCAGCGACGGCGGCGAGACCTCGTCGTCGGCGATCACCCAGTCCATCTCCGGCAGGCCGCTGCTGCCCGGATAGCCGATGTAGAGCGCCTGCACCGGCGCGGGCTTCGCGCGCAGCACCGCGGCGCGGTTCTGCGCGGTGTGGCCGGCGAGGTCGACCAGGATGTCGATGCCGTCCTCCGCGATCCGCGCCGCCAGCGGCGCGTCGTCCATGCCGCGGCAGTCGCGCCACGCATGCGCCAGCGTCCGCAGGCGCGCGGTGGTCGCATCCGGCGCATGGGTGGTCGAATAGCAGAACACCTCGACCGCGCGCGCATCGTGATGCGCGAGGACCGGTTCGAGGAAGCTCGCCACCGGGTGGCTGCGCAGGTCGGGCGACAGGTAGCCGACCTTGAGGCGGCGCGCCGGCGTGCGCGGGTTGGGCCAGGCGCGGCGCGCGGGCGCCGCGGGCGCGATGCGCGCGGCCAGTTCGCGATGCAGGGCGCAGGTGGTTGCGGCGTCGCGCTCGCCGTCGTAGAGGCTGGCGAAGAGCGCGTTGGAGATCGCCGCGCCGGCGGCCGGCGCGCAGCGGTGCGCCTCGAGGAAGCTCGCGACCGCCGGCCCGGCCTCGCCGCCGTAGGCCTGCGCGAACCCCAGCATCAGGTGGCCGTCGGCGCTGTCCGGGTGGCGCGCGACCACGGCGGCGGCGATCGCGCGCGCTTCGCCGACGGCGCCGAGGTCGAGCAGCGCGTGGGCGAGGTTGGCGGCGGTGAGCGCATCGTGCGGATCGCGGCGCGCGGCGATGCGCAGGTGGCGCACCGCTTCCTGCGGCTGCTTCATCAGGCGCCGGAGCACGCCGAGGTTGTTGTGCGCGGCGCCGTGGTCCGGCGTCTCGCGCAGCACGGCGTTCCAGCAGGCGATGGCCTCGTCGTCGCGCCCGCGCGCGCGCAGCACCACGCCCAGGGTCAGGCGCGCGTCGGCATCGGCCGGCGCGAGCGCCAGCGCTTCGCGGCAGCGGGCCTCGGCCGCCGCATGGTCGCCCTGCTCGTAGTGCAGGCGTGCGAGCGCGCGCAGCGACGGCAGGTTGGCGGGCGCGGCGGCGAGGGCGGCCTGGTGCAGCGCCGCGGCCTCGGCGGTGCGCCCCTGCCTCGCGAGCAGGTTGGCGAGGTTGGTGGCGGCCTGGAACAGGGTCGCATCGAGCGCCAGCGCGCGGCGGTACGCGGCTTCCGCCTGCGCCGCGTCGCCGCGATCGCGCAGCAGGTTGGCGTGGTTGAACCAGGCCTGGGCGCGGCTGCCGTCGATGGCGAGCGCGGCGCTGCTGGCGGCGAGCGCCGCGTCGTGGTCACCGCCGGCGCGCAGTGCGGCCGCGAGATTGATCGCGGCATCCGCATGGCCGGGTGCGGCGGCCAGCACCTGCCGGTAGCGCGCGATCGCGGCGGCGAAGTCGCCGCGTGCGTGGGCGCGCACGGCCGCCTGCCAGAGGTCGTCGTCGGCAGGCGGCGGCGCGGGCGCGGGCGCGCCGGAGCGGGGGGCGGTCATGCGGGTGGCAATGCGGGTGGCAATTCGGGTGGCAATGCGGGCGGCAAGGGCGAAGGGGCGCGATCGAAACCGGCGCGCGCGGCCGGACTGGGCTTGGTTTTACCCGATCGGCGCCGGCACGGCGCCGCCCGCGTGCCGGCGATTGCGGCATACTGCGGCGCACGCGCCACGGACCCGCGGTCGGCGGCACGGCGGGCGAACGCACGAGGCAACGGGCCAGGACATGAACCTACACGAGATGCCGGAGGCGCCGGGCGCGGCGCCGGCGGAGCCGCAGTTCGAGCTCAGCACCTCGCGCCAGTTTCCGAACTTCCTGGCCGAGCAGCGGCTCGGCATCGCCTTCACCACCTACCAGGCCGGCAAGGTGTTCCTGCTGGGCTTGAAGCCCGACGGGCGCGTCTCGGTGTTCGAGCGCACGCTCGAACGCTGCATGGGCATGGTGGCGGGCCCCGGCACGCTGCACATCGCCACGCTCTACCAGATCTGGCGCTTCTGCGACGTGCTCGCGCCCGGCACGCTGCACGAGGGCCACGACGCGCTCTACGCGCCGCGCATGAGCTGGGTCACCGGCGACCTCGACGTGCACGACCTCGGCCTGTTGCCGGACGGGCGGCCGGTGTTCGCCAACACGCTGTTTTCCTGCGTGGCGACGGTGTCGGACAGCGACAGCTTCGTGCCGCTGTGGAAGCCGCGCTTCATCAGCAGGCTGGCGGCCGAGGACCGCTGCCACCTCAACGGCCTGGCGCTGGAAGGCGGCCGGCCGCGCTATGTCACCGTGGTGGGGCGGAGCGACGTCGCCGACGGCTGGCGCGAGCATCGCGCGGGCGGCGGCTGCGTGATCGACATCGAGAGCGGCGAGGTGGTCGCGGGCGGCCTGTCGATGCCGCACTCGCCGCGCCTGCACGACGGCCGCCTGTGGCTGCACAACTCCGGCACCGGGGAATTCGGCTGGATCGATCCGCAGGCGGGGCGCTTCGAGCCCGTGACGTTCTGCCCCGGGTACCTGCGCGGGCTCGCGTTCGTCGGCAACTTCGCGCTGGTGGGGCTGTCGCTCTCGCGCGAGAACCGCACCTTCAGCGGGCTGGCGCTCGATGACGCGTTGACGCAGCGCGGAGCCGAGGCGCGCTGCGGGCTGATGGTGATCGACCTGAAGACCGGCGACGCGGTGCACTGGGTGCGCCTCGGCGGGGTGGTGCGCGAGCTCTACGACGTGGTCGCGCTGCCCGGCGTGGTGCGGCCGTCGGCGATCGGCTTCAAGGCCGACAGCATCCGCCGCGTGATCACGATCGGGGCGGCGGCGGCCTCCTGATGGCCGCGTCCGGCCTGGCAGCGGCGCTGCGCGAGGCCGACCGGCGCGCCGCGGCGCTCATCGGCGACCGGCGCCTCGCCGAGGCGCTGGCGATCTACGAGCGCATGGCCGCGGTGGCGCCGGACGAGCCGTGGGTGCTGGTGCAGCAGGGCCGGGTGCTGCTGCTGGGCGACGACGCCGACCGCGCGCTCGCGCATTTCGAGGCGCTGGTGCGGCGCTTCCCGCGCGCGGAGGCGGCCTGGCAGGGGCTCGGCAAGGCCTGCTACGACCAGCACCGCTGCGACGACGCGGTCGCCGCCTTCACGCGCGCGGCGGAATTGAGCGCGGCGCCGGCGCTCGCGCGATACCACCGCGGCATGGCGCATCTGCTGGCCGGCAACTTCAGCGACGGCTGGCGCGACTACGAGGCGCGCTTCGCGGTGCCGGCCCTCATGCCGCGCAACTTCGACCGGCCGCGCTGGGACGGCACGCCGCTCGCCGGGCGTCGCCTGCTGGTGGTGTGCGAGCAGGGCTATGGCGACGTTTTCCAGTTCATCCGCTGCCTGCCGCTGTTGCGCGGCCTCGGCGGCGACGTTGTCTTCGAGTGCCCGGGCGAACTGCGCGCGCTGCTCGACCCGCTGTTCGCCGGCATCGAGGTGGTGCCGCTGACCGGCCGCGCGGCTCCCGCGACGCGCTTCGACTGCCACGCGGCGCTGATGAGCCTGCCGCTCCTGACCGGCGCGGCGCTCGAGGACATGCGGCGCGCCGTGCCGTATCTGCGGGCGAGCCCGGCCGAAGGCGGCGTCGCCGGCGGCCGGCGCGTCGGCGTGTGCTGGGCCGGCAGCCCGACGCATCCCCAGGACCTGCATCGCTCGATGGCGCCGGAGACCCTGGCACCGCTGGCGCGCGTGCCCGGCGTGACCCTCGTGTCGCTGCAGAAGGACGCGTCGCGCTGGGCGCCGCTGCCGGGGCTGTGCGGATTCCTCGCCGCCCCGCCGCTGCCGCTGGACGACTTCCAGGCCACCGCGCGCGTGATCATGGCGATGGATCTGGTGGTCACCGTCGACACCGCGGTCGCGCATCTCGCGGGCGCGCTCGGCCGGCCGGTGTGGCTCCTGCTCTCGCGCGACGGCGAATGGCGCTGGCTGCTCGACCGCGACGACTCGCCGTGGTACCCGACGATGCGCATCTTCCGGCAGCCGCGCCTGGGCGACTGGCAAAGCGTCGTCGACGCCGTGTGCCGCGCGCTGGCGGCGCCGGCGTAGGCGGCGCGGCGGCGGCCGCCGCGCTCGCCGTGCACCGGGGCGTCGGTGCTCAGGCGACGATCAGGAAGTCGCTGCCGACGCTGCCCGGGTGCACGCTGGCGCCGAGGATCGCGAAATTGACCGCCGCACCGTTGCCGGCGCCGTCGGCGTCGTAGGCGAGGACGCCGGTCGTCGCGTTGTAGGTCAGCTGGTCCGACAGCCCGATGGTCTGCCCGACCTGGCCCGCGAACGCGCCGAAGATCGCGGCCGACAGGGCGATCCGGTCGACCCCGCCGGTGAAATCCGCAATGGTGTCGACATTGACCACACCGTCGAGCGCGGTCGAGAAGACGAAGCGGTCGGCGCCGTTGCCGCCGGTCAGGAGATCCGCGCCCAGGGCGCCGTTCAACGTGTCGTTGCCTTCGCCGCCGTCGAGGTTGTCGAAGCCCTTGCCGCCGTTGATGTTGTCGTTGCCGTTGCCGCCGGAGAGCACGTCGCCGCCGACGCCGCCGTTCAGCGAATCGTCGCCTTCGCCGCCGTCGAGGATGTCGCTGCCTTCCCAGCCGAACAG
>JAEUOS010000175.1 GCA_016790695.1 Burkholderiales bacterium | reverse complement strand
GCGCCAGCGCGCGCGCCGCCGGCGCCGGATCGACCAGCGCCGCCAGGCGCACGCCCGGCGTCCGGGTGCACAGTGCGGCATGGTGGCGGCCGATCAGGCCGGCGCCGACGACGGCGATGCGGATTTCGGTCATTGCGCGGGATGCATGACGCCACCAGCGGTCGCCGGCGGGTTGGTGCGATTATGGGCCACGCGCAGCCGTGCCGCCGCGCGTCAGTACTGGGTCGGCGGCAGGTCGACCGCGAGGCCGTCGAGGTCGGCGCCGAGCCGGATCTGGCACGACAGGCGGCTGTTGGCCTGGCGCGGCGCGGCGGTGAAGCCCAGCATGTCGTCCTCGTCGGGCGCCGACGGCGGCAGGCGGCCGAGCCAGGGCTCGCGCACCAGCACGTGGCAGGTGGCGCAGGTGAGCGCGCCGCCGCAGTCGGCGGCGATGCCCTCGATGTCGGCGGCCTGGGCGGCGCGCATCAGGCTCTGGCCGGGCTTCGCCGCGACGGTCGTGCCGCGGGGGTCGTCGGGTCCGGCGAAGAAGGTGACGCGGATCATCGCGTGCGCCGCGGTTCGCGCCGTCCGGCTCAGGCGCCGGCGTCGGGCAGCGCCGCGTCCCACGGCGCGGCGGCGCGCCTGGCCGCGACCGCGGCCTGCCACCACGACGCCCAGCCGTCCGCGGGCGCGATGCCGTCGACGGTGTCGGGTCCGATGCGGCAGGCGGCGATCGCGGGCTGCGCCAGGCCCGGCGGCGGCTGCCCGGCCTCGACCGCGTCGATCGCCGCGAACAGCGCGCGGCGGTTGGCGATGATCGCGACGTCGCTCTTGCCGAGGTGCTCGCGGGTGCGGTCCTGGATCGCGCCCATGCTCTCGCAGGCCCACTGGTCGTGCAGGTTGATGTCGGACTCGCCCATGCCGAGGTAGGTGCGGCTGGCCTGCTCGCGCGCGTCGAAGCCCCAGTCGTCGTGGCGCCCCGAGCGCGGGACGTAGTCCGGCAGGCTGATCGCGGCCAGGCGCTGGTCGCGCATCGCCGCCTTGTCGACCGGCTCGGCGAAGCTGGTGAAGAGCGCGTACCAGTAGGTGCGCGTGTCGTCGACCGGCACGTGCATCTGCGTGATCGTCATCGTCTCGGACAGCGGAATGACGAAGGTGTGCGGGAACACCGCGTTGGTCACGCGCACGTGGGTCAGGGTCTCGGAGAGGCGGCGCAGCGCGGTCAGGCGCATGCCGTAGGGCTGCGGCTCGACCGTGATCTGCGGCTGCGCGAACTCGCGCATCACGCGCGTCATCGGCCAGCGCTCGCCGCCGATGTCGCCGGCGCTGGCGCCGCGGAACTGCCGGCCGTAGGCGTCGTCGAGCGACGCGTCGACGAAGAAGCGGTGCAGGTACGACGCGTGCGCGGGGTCGATGCCGACCTCGAACGCCTGCAGCCAGTTGCACTGCCACAGCCCCTTGAACGCGAAGCTGTGGCTCGCGGGCGCGGCGAAGCAGTCGAGCGCGGGAAACGGCGGCGGCGCCTCGTCCTCCGGGCCGAACCAGCCGAACACGATGCCGGCGTGCACGGCGAGCGGGTAGCTGCGCTGGCGCACGCGCGCGGCCAGCGCGCTTCCCGGCCGCTCGACCGGCGGCTCGGCCGGCGTCTCGAGGCAGCGGCCCGCGACGTCGAACTTCCAGCCGTGGAACGGGCAGCGCAGGCCGTCGCCCTCGTGGCGCGCGAACGAAAGGTCGGCGCCGCGGTGCGGGCAGTCGCGGTCGAGCAGGCCGTAGCGGCCGGCGGCATCGCGGAACAGCACCAGGTCCTGGCCGAGGATGCGCACCGCCTTGACCGCGCGCAGCGCCATGCGCGGATCGAGCGCGGGGTCGAACTCGTCGACGAGCGCGACCGGCTGCCAGTAGCGGCGCATCAGCTGGCCGCAGGCGGTGCCGGGGCCGATGCGGGTGATGCGTTCGTTCTGGGCGGCTCTCATGGGCGGTGGCGGGCGCCGGGCGCGCGGGCGCGGGTCAGAGCGCGAGCACGTCGTCGAACTCGCTGCCGCTGTCGGGCGCGAGCGGGTCGCGCTCGGCGAGCTTGTGGCGCACCACCAGGCGCGAGAGCAGGCGGCGCTGGGCGCCGACCGCGCCGCCGATGCGCCTGCCCTCCCACGCGAGCAGCGTGGCCGCGGTCGAGTAGTAGAGGCCGCTCGCGGCCTGGCGCGCGTGCACCGCGTCGTCGCCGCGCGCGGTGGCCGCGGCGAAGGACTGGGCCCGCTCGCGCGCGGTGAAGCGCTCCTCGTCGGCGCCGGCCTCGCGGTCGAGCCCGTCGAGCAGCGCGTCGAGCGCCTCGAGCGCGCCCTCCTTGCGGATCGCGCGCAGCACGTCGCCGGCGACGATGTTGCTGGTGCCCTCCCAGATCGAGCCCAGGTGGGCGTCGCGCGTCAGGCGCGCGTCCGGCCATTCCTCGATGTAGCCGACGCCGCCGCGCATCTCCATCGCGTCGCCGGTGGCGCGGCGCGCGTCGCGGCAGGCGCGGAACTTGAGCAGCGGCGTCAGCAGGCGCAGCTGGCGGCGCGCGGTCTCGTCGCCGGCGTCGGCGGCGGCGAGCGCGCGCGCGGCCGCGAAGGTCAGCGAGCGCGCCGCCTCGGCCGCGAGCAGGATCTTCATCAGCTGGCGCCGCGCGAGCGGCATGTCGAACACGCGCCGGCCGAAGGCGACGCGGTGCAGCGCGACGTGGCGCGCCTCGAAGTAGGCGCGCCGCATCATGCCGGCCGCGCGCATGCCGTTCGACAGGCGCGAGGTGTTGATCATGTCGGCCATCTGCACGAAGCCCTTCGCCTCGTCGCCGACCAGGTAGGCGACCGCGCCCTCGAGCCGGATCTCGCCCGAGGCCATCGAGCGCGTGCCGAGCTTGTCCTTGAGGCGCACGATGCGGTAGTGGTTGGGCGACCCGTCGGGCAGGCGCCGCGGCAGCAGGAACAGCGACAGGCCCCTGGTGCCGGGCCCGCCGTCCGCCGGGCGCGCGAGCACCAGCGCGACGTCGGCGTCGGCGTTCGAGCAGAACCACTTGTCGCCCTCGAGCAGCCAGTGGCTGCCGTCGGCGGCGCGGCGCGCCACCGTGGCGGTGGCGCCGACGTCCGAGCCGGCGCCCTGCTCGGTCATGAACATCGCCCCCTGCAGGTGCACGTCCATGTCGGTCGCGGTGAGGCCGGGCAGGTAGCGGCCGGCGAGCTCGGCGCTGCCGAACTTGCCGAGGCTGCGCGCGAGCGCGTCGGTCATCGACACCGGGCAGCACAGGCCGAACTCGGCCTGCACGAACAGGTACGACAGCGCGTACTTCACCGCCGGCGGCAGCGGCGCCGGCCAGCCGAACACGCCGGGCCGGTGCGACATCGCCGCCAGGCCGTACTCGCCGAACGCGAGGCGCTCCATCTCCTCGTAGGCCGGGTGCTTCTCGATCCACTGGCGGTCGACGCCGGTGCGGTCGCGGTGGTGCAGCACCGGCGGGTTGCGGTCGGCGGTGCCGGCGAGCGCGTCGAGCCGGCCGCCGGCGAGCGCGCCGAGGCGGTCGAGGTGCGGCTCGACGTGCGCGAACAGGTCGGCCGGGATGCAGAGCTTCAGCACCTCGGCCAGCGCCGGGTCGGCGCGGTAGAGGTTGGCGCCGCGCGTGTCGGGGATGGCGGCGCCGGCCGGAAGCAGGGGGGCGTTCATGCGGTGCCGCTCAGTCGATGCGCGCGCCGGAGGCCTTGACGATCTTGCCCCACTTGGCGAGGTCGGCCTTGACCACCGCGGTGAATTCCGCCGGCGTGCTGGTCCAGGGATCGAAGAACTGGCCGCGGATGCGCTCGCGCATCTCGGGCGAGCGCAGCACCTTGATGAGCTCCGTGTTGAGCCGCTCGGCGATCGGCCGGGGGATGCCGGCCGGCGCGCTGATGCCCATCCAGAGGTCGCTGCCGGCGTCCGCGTAGCCCTTGACCCCGGCCTCCTCGGTGGTCGGGACCTCGGGGGCGAACGGGCTGCGCCTGGCGCTGGTGACCGCGAGCGCGCGCACGCGCCCGGAGCGGATGTGCGGCAGCGAGGTGTTGAGGATGTCGTACATGAAGGTGATGTTGCCGGCCATCACGTCGGTCAGCGCGGGCGCGCTGCCCTTGTACGGGATGTGCTGCATCGGCGCGCCGGTGAGGGTCTTGAGGATCTCGCCGGAGAGGTGGTTCGACGAGCCGTTGCCGGCCGAGCCGAAGGTCACCTTGCCGGGATTGGCCTTGGCGTAGGCGACGAGCTCGGTCAGGTTCTTCGCCGGGTGGCCGGCGTTGAGCACCAGGATGTTGACGTAGACCACGCCCAGCGTCAGGTGGGTGAAGTCCTTGAGCGGGTCGTAGGGCAGCTTGGCGCCGTAGAGCGCCGGGTTGATCGCATGGGTGCCGGTGGTCGACAGGCCGATCGTGTAGCCGTCGGGCGCCGACTTGGCGAGCGCGTCCATGCCGACGCCGCCGCCGGCGCCGCCGCGGTTCTCGATCACCACCGGCTGGCCGAGCGTCTCGGCGAGCTTCTGCGCCACCGCGCGCGACAGGGTGTCGGTCGGCCCGCCGGGCGGGAACGGCACGATCCACTTGAGCGGCTTGGCCGGCCAGGCCTGGGCGAGGCCGGTCGCGGGCGCGAGCGCGGCGCACAGGAGCCCGGCGGCGAGGGCGGCGCGGCGGCGGAGGAAGGAGGTCATGGGCGGGATGGGCATCGGGGCGGAAAGGTGCGAATTGTACGACCGAAGGCGGCGCTCCCGCCCCGGCTCACGCCCCGTCCGCGGCGGGCGGGATGTCGAAGTGCATCACGTCCTCGCGCGTGCCGAGCCGCGTGTAGAGCGCGATCGCCGCGTCGTCGCCGTAGTCCGCCTGGACGAAGATGACCTCGGCGCCATGCGCGGCGGCGAACCGCTGCAGCGCCTCGATCATGCGGGTGGCGACGCCCCGCCGGCGATGCGTCTCCAGCACCGCGAGGTCGTAGAGGTAGACCTCGCTGGTCGCCCGCTCGAACTTGCGCAGCACGTACCCCGCGAGGCCGCCGACGACGACGCCATCGGCGAGGCCGGCGATCGCGACGAACGTCCGGTCCGCGAGCAGGTCGGCCAGGTAGGCGTCGTCCGGCGGCTTGCCCAGGTAGCGGTCCGCGTCGTCGAA
>JAEUOS010000130.1 GCA_016790695.1 Burkholderiales bacterium | reverse complement strand
GGCCAACCACTACACCAAGTACAAGACCCCGCCCGACTTCTTCACCGCCGGCGGCATGGCGGCGGGGATCGCGGTGGTCGAGGCGATCAGGAAGGTCGGCGGCGACATGAAGACCGACAAGCTCATCGCCGCCATGGAAGGCATGAGCTTCCAGACCCCCAAGGGCACCATGACCTTCCGCAAGGAGGACCACCAGGCCATGCAGTCGATGTACCACTTCAAGATCAAGGTCGACCCCGCCTTCCCGTGGGGCGTGCCGGAACTGGTGCGCGAGATCAAGGCCTCCGAGATGGCCGTCCCCATCCGCAACAAACGCTAGCTCGCGGTACCGAATACGCCTACTGCGCGGCCCGATCTCGCGCCTGTGATGCTCGCCGTACCCGATGTACGGCTGCGCTTCTCGACGCGACCTCGGGCCGCTCGCTACGGCGTCTTCGGCACCGCCCGTTGCCCCTTCAAGCGATGAGCTCCACGCCGGTCCTGGAGACGCGCGACCTGACGATCCGCTTCGGCGGGCACGTCGCGGTCGACGCGGTGTCGTGCGCGTTCCACGCCGGCACGCTGACGGCGATCGTCGGGCCCAACGGCGCGGGCAAGACCACCTACTTCAACCTCATCTCGGGCCAGCTCGCCGCCACGGCGGGCGACGTGCTGCTCGATGGCGTGAGCCTCGCCGGCATGCCGCCCTCGGCGCGCACCCGCGCGGGACTGGGGCGCGCGTTCCAGCTCACCAACCTGTTCCCCAACCTGAGCGTGATCGAGAACGTGCGCCTCGCGGTGCAGGCGCGCGCGCGCGTGGGGCTCGACCTGTGGCAGATCTGGAGCCGGCGCCGCGACCTGATCGCGCGCGCCGAGCACGTGCTCGAGCGCGTCGCCCTGCAGTCGCGCCGCGACGCGGTCGCCGCCAGCCTGCCGCACGGCGACCAGCGCAAGCTCGAGGTCGCGATGCTGCTCGCGCTCGAGCCCGAGGTGTTCATGTTCGACGAGCCCACCGCGGGCATGAGCGTGGACGAGGTGCCGGTGATCCTCGACCTGATCCGCGGCATCAAGCAGGACGCGAGCAAGACCGTGCTGCTGGTCGAGCACAAGATGGACGTGGTGCGCGAACTGGCCGACCGCATCATCGTGCTGCACAACGGCGCGCTGATGGCCGACGGCGAGCCCGAGGCGGTGATCGCCTCGCCGGTGGTGCAGGAAGCCTATCTCGGCATGGCGCCGGTGGCGGGGGAGGCAACGTGAGCGACGCGCTGCTGTCCCTCGAGGGCGTGGAAACCCACATCGGCCGGTACCACATCCTGCACGGCGTGGACTTCGCGGTACCGAAGGGCGAGCTCACCATGCTCCTGGGGCGCAACGGCGCGGGCAAGACCACGACGCTGCGCACCATCATGGGCCTGTGGCGCGCCTCGGCGGGCCGCGTCCGCTTCGAGGGCGCCGACATCGCCGCCCTGCCCACCCCGGCGATCGCCGCCTCCGGCATCGCCTACGTGCCCGAGAACATGGGCATCTTCACCGACCTCACGGTGGCGGAGAACATGACGCTCGCCGCGCGCGGCGCGAAGCGCCTGGCCGACATCGACACCGCGCGCCTCGAGTGGATCTTCGGCCTGTTTCCGGCGCTCAGGAAATTCTGGGGTTCGCGCGCCGGCGTGCTCTCCGGCGGGCAGAAGCAGATGCTCGCGGTGGCGCGCGCCATCGTCGAGCCGCGCAAGCTGCTGCTCATCGACGAGCCCACCAAGGGCCTCGCGCCGGCGATCATCGGCCACATGATGGACGCGTTCCGCGAACTCAAGCGCAGCGGCGCGACCATCCTGCTGGTGGAGCAGAACTTCAACTTCGCGCGCGCCCTCGGCGACGGCGTCGCCGTGATGGACGACGGCCGCATCGTGCACCGCGGGCGCATGCGGGAACTGGCCGAGGACGAGGCGCTGCAGACGCGCCTGCTCGGCCTGTCGCTGGCGGCGCACCAGTGAACCGCGCGCACCTGCCGCTCATCCTGGTGCCCGCGCTGGCGCTCCTCGCGCTGCCGCTGGTCGGCAGCCTGCCGTCCTGGGCCACGCTCACCATCGCCGGGCTGGCGATGGGCATGATCATCTTCGTCATCGCTTCGGGGCTGACCCTGATCTTCGGCCTGATGGACGTGCTCAACTTCGGCCACGGCGCCTTCATCTCGCTCGGCGCCTACGTCGCGATGGCGGTCATGCTGCCGATGGCCGGCAGCCTGGAGACGGCCTCGTTCGCCGCCACGCTCGCGATGCTGGTGCCGGTGACGCTGGCGGCGATGGCGGTGACCGGCGCGATCGGGCTCGCCTTCGAGCGCGTGATCATCCGCCCGGTGTACGGCCAGCACCTGAAGCAGATCCTCATCACCATGGGCGGCATGATCGTCGCCGAGGAACTGATCAAGGCGATCTGGGGCCCGCAGCAGATCCCGCTCAACCTGCCCGGTTCGCTCAAGGGCTCGCTGCTCGTCGGCGAGGCGGCCATCGAGAAGTACCGCCTGCTCGCGGTGGGCATCGGCCTCGCGGTCTTCCTCGCCATGCTGTGGACGCTCAACCGCACCAAGATCGGCCTGCTGATCCGCGCCGGCGTGCAGGACCGCGAGATGGTGGAGAGCCTGGGCTACCGCATCCGCACGCTCTTCGTCGGCGTGTTCGTCGCCGGCAGCGCGCTGGCGGGCCTGGGCGGCGTGCTGTGGGGCCTGTACCAGCAGAACATCACCGCCGCGATGGGCGCGCAGGTGAACGTGCTGATCTTCATCGTCATCATCATCGGCGGGCTGGGCTCGACCGCCGGCTGCTTCGTCGGCGCGCTGCTGGTGGGCCTGATGGCGAACTACACCGGCTTCCTCGCGCCCAAGGTCGCGCTGTTCTCCAACATCCTGCTGATGACCGCGATCCTGCTGTGGCGCCCGCAGGGCCTCTACCCGGTGGCGAACCGCTAGGCGCGCCGCGATGCTGCGAACCCTCCTCTCCGAAGACCTGCCGAAGAGCCGCGTGCTGGCCTTCCTGCTGGCGGCGATCGTGCTCGCGCTGTTCCTCACGCCCTTCCTCGTCCCGGGCGCCAAGGCGATGGGCGTGGCGGCGAAGATCCTGGTGTTCGTCGTGCTGGTCGCGAGCTACGACCTGCTGCTCGGCTACACCGGCATCGTGTCGTTCGCCCACACCATGTTCTTCGGCATCGGCGCCTACGGCGTGGCGATCGCCTTCACGCGCCTGGGGCCCTCGTGGGGCGCGCTGGCGGCGGGGCTGGCGGGGGCGGTGCTGCTCTCGGCCCTGCTGGCGTTCGTCATCGGCCTGTTCTCGCTGCGGGTGCGGGCGATCTTCTACGCGATGATCACGCTCGCCGTGGCCTCGGCGTTCCAGACGCTCGCCTCGCAGCTCTCGGACCTCACGGGCGGCGAGGACGGCCTCAACTTCAAGGTGCCCGAGGTGCTGAGCCCCGCCTTCGAGCTCCATCCGGACCCGGTGCTGGGCGCCTCCCTCGACGGCAAGCTCCTCACCTACTACCTGGTGTTCGCCGCGGCCATGCTGCTGTTCCTCGCGATGCTGCGCATCATCAACTCGCCGTTCGGCCGGGTGCTGGTGGCGATCCGCGAGAACGACTTCCGCGCCGAGGCCCTGGGCTACCGCGTGGTGGTCTACCGCACCTGGTCGAACGTGCTGGCCGCGGTGTTCGCCACGCTGGCCGGATCGCTGCTCGCGCTCTGGCTGCGCTACAACGGGCCGGACACCTCGCTCTCGTTCGAGATCATGCTCGACATCCTGCTCATGGTCGTCATCGGCGGCATGGGCACCCTGTACGGCGCGCTGGTCGGCGCGGCGCTGTTCGTGGTCGCGCAGAGCTACCTGCAGGACCTGCTCAGGCTCGCGCACGGCGCGCTCGAGGGGGTGCCGGTGGTGTCCGCGCTCGCCAGCCCGGACCGCTGGCTGTTCTGGCTCGGCCTCCTGTTCGTGCTGTCGGTCTACTACTTTCCGGCCGGCATCGTCGGCCGCCTGGGGAACAAGCGATGACGCCGGCCTCGCGCTACGTGACGGTGCTCGACCGTGAACTCCACTTGGTCGTCTGGGGCGAAGGCAACGCGGAGACCGTGGTCCTGTGGCACGGCCTGGCGCGCACCGGGCGCGACTTCGACACCCTCGCGCGCGCGCTCGCGACGCGCTACCGGGTGGTCTGCCCGGACACGATCGGCCGCGGGTTGTCGCAGTGGAGCCCGGATCCCGACCGCGAATACTGCCTCGCCTTCTACTGCCGGCAGGCGGCGGCGCTGTGCGATGCGCTGGGCATCGCGCGCATGCACTGGGTCGGCACGTCGATGGGCGGCGCGCTGGGCATGCTGCTCGCGTCGGCGGCGGGCGGCGCCCTCGCGGGCCGCATCGAGCGCCTGGTGCTCAACGACGTGGGACCGCAGCTGGAGGACGCGGCACTGGAGCGCATCCGCACCTACGCCGGCAACCCGGCCGCGTTCGCGCGGGTCAGCGAGCTCGAGGCCTATTTCCGCACGGTCTACGCGCCGTTCTCGGCCCTCACCGACGCCGAGTGGACCCACCTGACCGAGACGTCGACGCGCCGCCTGCCGGACGGGCGCGTCACGCCGCACTACGACCCCGCGATGGTGCGCCAGTTCTTCAATTTCCCCCGCGACTACGACCGCTGGCCCGAATACGACGCGCTCGACATTCCGGTGCTGCTGCTGCGCGGCGCGTCGTCGGACCTGCTGTCGGCCCGCACCGCCGGCGAGATGGCGCGCCGCGGGCCGCGGGCGCGCGTGGTCGAGATCGCGGGCTGCGGGCACACGCCGTCGCTCAACGTGCCGCAGCAGATCGCCCTCGTCGAGCGCTTCCTGGCCGGCGACTGAGCGGCCGCCCTGGCCGGCGCTGATCGGCCGCTCCTGCGGCCGGCGGTTCAGGCGGCCGCCGCCTGCAGCGCCGCCCTGCCCGGCTGCAGATGGACGCCCTGGCGCCTGAGCGCGGCCTGCAGCGCCGCGACCTCGACCGCGCGCGGCTCGACCCGGCG
>JAEUOS010000120.1 GCA_016790695.1 Burkholderiales bacterium | reverse complement strand
CGCGTCGCCTACGACGCGGTCGATGCGCCGACCTTTCTCGCCCAGCACCACACCGAGCTGCGCGCGGTCGAGGGCATGTGGCCGAAGATCCGCTTCCATGCCCTGCGCGAGCATGCGGGCCTGGTGTTCCAGGAGCGCATGTCGGCGTGAGGCAGGGCCGGAAATGAAGGGTGAATCGGCCGGATTGACAAAAATTAAACGTTTCGCCGGCCGCGCCGGGCGGCCCGCGGCGGCGGCGGACGGGACGGCGCGGCGCCCGGGACCGGCGCCCGATCGCCTCTGAAAACCCGACGCCCGTCGCCCCAGCGGTACCGCGCGCGCGGCCGTTGAGGCCCGGCGCAGCGGCGTGTCCGGGCCGTGCCGGCCGGCGACCGCATGGCTATACTCTTCCGACGATCGGCGCCTGCGCGCGGCGCGCCGGTCGCCGCGAGAATCCGCACCAGGAGAACCGAGATGAACCCGACAGCGAAGCGCCTGATTGCCACCACCCTGCTGGCTGTTGCCGCGTCGGCGGCACACGGCGTCACCGATCCCCAGGGCGACTTCCTTGCGACCTATACCGGCGTGCAGGCCGCCGACGTCGACGTGCTCTCGGCCTTCGGCAGCTACAACGCCGGCAGCGGGACGTTCACCTTCGGCGCCACCCTCAACGGCGCGATCGGCACCACCGCGAATTCGATGTACGTGTGGGGCGTCAACCGCGGCGCCGGCACCGAGCGCCTGAACGTCTCGCCGATTCCGCTCGCGCCCGGCGTCAAGTTCGACGCGGTCATCAACGTGACGGGCGCGGGCAGCGGCACGCTGAACCTGTTCGCGGGTCCGGCGGCCGCGTTGCCCGGCGGTGCGATCAGCATCACCGGGAACTCGCTGACGGTCACGCTGGCGGCGTCGCTGCTGCCTTCGACCGGCTTTGCGGCCGGCGCCTACACCTGGTCGTTCTGGCCGCGGGTCGGTTCCGGCAGCCGTGACCAGATCAGCGATTTCGCGCCGAATGCCGGTGCGCTGACCGTCAGCGCGGTTCCGGAGCCCGGCGCGCTGGCGATGCTCGTCGCCGGGCTCGCCGTCGTCGGCGCCGCCGCGCGCCGGCGCGCGGCGCGCTAGGCGGCCCATCCCGCGCGGGGCGCTGCGGCGGCCCGCCGGTCACGGCGTGGCGTCTTCCAGCGCCGCGGCGAGGAAGTCGATCAGCACCCGCGTCCGGTAAAGCACGCGCCGGTTGGGGTAGAGGATCCAGATCCCCGGCAATTCACCGGTCGAGTAGACCGACTTGTAGTCGGGCATGACCTCGACCAGGCGGCCGTCCTCGAGGTCGCGGCGCACGACGTTGTAGCCCAGGCGCGCGATGCCCAATCCGTGGCAGGCCAGTTCGTGCAGCAGGAGATGGGTATCGGCCTCGATGTAGGGCCGCACCGGTTGCGCCGTCAGCCGCCGCCCCTTGCGGAAGAACCAGTTGTTCGGTTCGTTGGTCGCATGGACCAGGCAGTCGTGGGCGCCCAGGTCGGCGGGCACTTCGGGCGCGCCGCGGCGCGCGAGGTAGGCGGGCGCCGCGCACAGCACGCGACGGAACTCGCGCACGCGCGTGGCCACCACGCCGGAGTCCGGGATGCGGCCCGAGTGCACCGCCAGGTCGTGGCCTTCGTCGATCAGCCGCACGACGCTGTCGGTGGTGGTGATCGCGAGGCGGATCTCGGGGTAGCGCAGGCAGAAGCGCTCGAGTATGCCCGGCAGGTACGTCGTGGCGGCGTAGTGGTTGACTGCCAGGCGCACCAGACCCGAGGGTCGCGCGGCCAGTGACGCGAGATCGTCGGCAACCGATTCGTAGCTTGCCAGGGTGCGGCGTGCCCATTGCAGCGCGACCTGGCCGGCCTCGGCCAGCTTGACGCTGCGCGTGGTGCGCTGGAACAGCCGGACGCCCAGGCTTCGCTCGAGGGCGGCGATCTTGCGCACCGCCAGCGAGGGCGAGATGCCAAGCGTGCGTGCCGCGCCGGCGAAGCTGCCGTGGTCCGCGACCGCGACGAACAGTTCCAGCAGGTGCATGTTCACGGTGCCCGCGGTCGCGGTGCTTGGGTTGGCGGTAGGCATGCGCGCACTCCCGGTCAGCTTGGTGGATTAGTGCGATTATCGAACGAGTGATGGTCATTCTTGGTGCTTTTTCGGAAGTGCCGTCAGCCGCACAATGCGCCACGAGGTCGGCTCCGCGCGCGCACTCCCGCCGCCCGTGGTGCCGCGGCAGCGGAGGAGCGCCCTGCGATGCGTTATCTGGTGGCAGCCGATACCGGCGGCACGTTCACCGACGTGGCGGTCTACGATGCCGGCGCCGGGACCGTGGCCTATGGCAAGACGCTGACGCGCTACGACGATCTCGCCCTCGGCGTGCTCGACGGCCTGGCGGCGACCGGCGTCGCGCTGGCCGACGCCGCGCTGGTCAAGCACGGCACCACCCATGTGATCAACACCTTCATCCAGCGCAGCGGCGCGCGCACCGCGCTGGTGGCCACGCGCGGCTTCCGCGACACCCTGGAGATCGGCCGCGGCAACCGGCCGGTGCCGTTCTCGCTCGAGTACCGCCGCCTGCCGCCGCTGGTGCCGCGCGAGCTGCGCTTTGAAGTCGGCGGCCGCCTCGACGCGCGCGGCGTCGAGATCGAGCCGCTCGACGTCGCCGGACTCGGGGCCCTGGCCGCGCAGTTGCGCGCGCTCGAGGTCGAGGCCGTCGCGGTCTCGTTCATCAATGCCTATGCCAACCCGGCGCACGAGGAACAGGCGGTCGCGGTGCTGCGGGAGGCGCTGCCGGCGGCCTACGTCACCGCCGGCACGCTGCTCACCCGGGAGTGGTTCGAGTACGAACGCACCTCGACGGCCGCGGCCAACGCCTACGTCGGCGCGCGCATGCGCGGCTACCTCGACGCGTTCGAGGCGCGCCTGGCCGAGCGCGGCTTCGGCGGTCGCTTCTACATGATGGGATCGAACGGCGGCGTGCTGTCGGCCGCGCGCGCGCGCGCGCAGCCGGTGGCACTGGTCGAGTCGGGGCCGATCGGCGGCTGCATCGGGGCCGCCGAGTACGCGCGCGCGCTGGGGCTGCCGCGCCTGATCGCGTTCGACATGGGCGGCACGACCGCGAAGTGCGCGCTGGTGCAGGACGGGCATTTCGACGTGCAACCGGTCTACTACATCGGCGGCTACGACCACGGCTTTCCGCTCAAGACGCCGGTGCTCGACATCGTCGAGGTCGGTGCCGGCGGCGGTTCCATCGCCGCCGTGGACGAGCGCGGCCGGCTCTCGGTGGGCCCGCGCAGCGCCGGTTCCGAGCCCGGCCCGGTCGCCTTCGGCCGCGGCGGGACCGAGCCCACCGTCACCGACGCCAATCTGGTCCTCGGGCGCATCGGCGGCAGCGCGTTCATGCAGGGCCGCCTCGCGCTCGACACGGCCGCGGCGGCGCAGGCGATCGCCGCGCGCGTGGCTGCGCCGCTCGGTTACCACGGCCCGGACGGGGTCGACGTCGCCGCGCAGGGCGTTCTCGACCTCGCGTGCGCGACCATGGCCGGTGCCATCCGCGAGATCACGATCGAGCGCGGCCACGACGTGCGCGAGTTCCGCCTGTTCGCCTTCGGCGGCGGCGGGCCGCTGTTCGCCACCATCCTCGCGCGCCGCCTCAACATTCCCGAAGTGGTCGTGCCGCCGCAGCCCGGCAACTTCTCGACGCTGGGCATGCTCATCGCCGGGGCCCGCATCGACCTCTCGCGCACGGTCGTCGCCGAGGCGGCCGGCGAGGCGGCGGCGCGCATCGAGGCGGCCTACGCCGAGCTCGAGGCCGAGGCGGCGCGCACCATGCAGGTCGAACTCGGCACATCGGCGCTGTCGTTCGAGCGCGTGCTCGAGATGCGCTATCGCGGCCAGAAGCACACCGTCGCGGTTCCGTGGACGCCGGGGCAGGAACTTGCCACGCTTCTCGAGGCGTTCGCCACGACCTACCGGCGGCGCTACGGCAACACGAACGCCGATTGCGCGGTCGAGATCCTCGGGGCCCGGCTGGGCGCGCAGGCCGCGATTCCGCGCCCGCAACTGGAACGGCTGGCCGGGGCCGCCGGCGCCGCCGCGGCGAACGCCGTGGCCGTGCGCGCGGTCTACTTTCCGCCGCCGCACGGGCGCCTGGACACCCCGGTGTACGCGCGCGCCGCGCTGGCCGCCGGGCATGCCGTCGAGGGCCCCGCGATCATCGAGGAGTACAGTGCGACCACCGTCCTGATGCCGGGGGACCGCGCCGTCGTCGGCGCCCTCGGCGAACTGACCATCCGGTGCGCGCCATGAACGCCGTTCCCGCCTCCATCGCCCGGTCACCGGACCGCGATCCGATCACGCTGGAGATCATCCGCCACGAACTGGTGTCGATCCCGGAGCAGATCGACCGCAACATCACGCGCACCGCGTTCTCGCCGCTGATCAACGAATACAAGGACTACGCGGTCGGCATCGTCGACCCCGAGGGGCGCCTGGTGTCCCAGTCGCGCGGCAGCCTGCTCATCTTCGTCGCCAACGCGCTCGGCACCGCCGTGCGCGACGGCATCGCGCTGCATGGCGCCGCGGCGATCGAGGACGGCGACGTGCTGATCTCCAACCATGCCGGCACGCTGGGGCAGCACCTCAACAACGTGGTGATGTACACGCCGGTGCGGGTCGGCCCGGAGCGCCGTCTGCTGGGGTTCTTCTGCGTGCTGATGCACTGGATCGACGTCGGCGGGTCGATGGTGGGGTCGTGCACCTCCACCACCACCACCGAGATCTGGCAGGAGGGCATCCAGTTCCGCAACGTGCGCCTGTTCCGCCGCGGCGAGCGCCTGGCCGACATGTTCCGCATGATCGAATGCAACACGCGTTTCCCCGAGATGCTCATGGGCGATGTCGAGGCGCAGATCGCGGGCTGCTTCATGGGGCGGGACCTGGTCGCCGCCATCGCGGACAAGTACGGCGCGGCGACCTACGAGGCGGCCGTGCATGCGATGTGGGACGGCGCCGAGGCGCTGGCGCGCGCAGCCATCGGTCGCGCGCGCGCCGGCGAGTACGAGGCGCACGCCTTCCTCGACAACGACGGCATCAATCTCGACCGGCCGGTGCCGATCGGCATCAAGGTGCGCGTGGGCGGCGGGCGCATCGCGGTCGACTTCTCCGGGGTCTCCGAGCAGCTGCCCGGCCCGCTCAATGCCGGCCGCAATGGCGGCGCGGTCGCGGCGGCGCGCATCGCCATCAAGTACATGCTCTCTCCGGACGAGCCCGTCAACGAGGGCGACTTTCGCCTCCTCGACGTCGAGATTCCGGAAGGCAAGTTCCTGTCGGCGCGGCCGGGCGCGCCGATCGGCGGCTCCGGCAACATGATTCCGACCGTGGTCGACACCGTCCTGCGCGCCCTCGCCGGCGCGTTTCCGGACCGCGTCGCGGCCGCGCATCACGGCACCTACGGCGTGCATTCGTTCCACGGCATCAGCCCGGCCACGGGCGCGTCGTTCTTCCATCTCGACACCCTGCCCGGCGGATGGGGCGGGTCGGCGGCGCTGGACGGCTACGGGCCGTCGCGCTCGAACGTGCACGGCGACACCTCCGACGTGCCGGTGGAGATGCAGGAGGCGTTTCATCCCTACCGTTTCGAGTCCTACGCGCTACGTCCGGATTCCGGCGGGCCCGGCCGGCACCGCGGCGGCGTCGGCGTGGAAAAGGTCTACCGGATCACCGGGCCGTGCCGGGTCAACCTCAAGATCGAGCGCACCGGCTGTCCGCCGTGGGGCCTCGAGGGCGGCGGCGCGGGCAGGACCGCCGATGTCGAGATCCGCCGCACCGACGGCAGCGTGCAGCGGGTGTTCAAGGGCGACCACGCGCTGGCGCCGGGCGATCGCGTGATCCTGCGTTCGGGCGGCGGCGGCGGCTACGGCGCACCGCGGCAGCGCGATGCGGCGCTCGTGGCGCGCGACGTGCGCGCCGGACTGGTCTCGCCGCAGGCGGCGTTGCGCGACTACGGTGTGGCGGTGCGCGAGAACGGAGAACTTGACAGCGAGGCGACCGCGCGCGCGCGCGCCGCCCAACCGGGAGGAGAGCCATGAATCGCAGGAGAGACCTGTTGCGCGCGGCCGCCGCCGGCACCGTGCTGACCGTCCTGCCGCGCGCGGTGCCGGCGCAGGCGGCGTATCCGTCGCGGCCGATCCGCGTCATCGTGCCGTTCGGCCCGGGCGGGGTCACCGACGTTCTGGCGCGCCTGCTGTCGGCGGAGATCGCCAAGGACTTCGGGCAGCCGGTGGTCGTCGAGAACATGCCGGGCGGCACCGGCATCATCGGCAGCGGCGCGGTGGCCAAGGCGGCGCCCGACGGCCACACCATCCTCTTCACCTCGAACGCGCACACCATCAACCCGGCGCTGCGCAAGCAGATGCCGTTCGACTCGGTCAGGGACTTCACCCCCCTGGTGCTGCTGGCGGCGTCGCCCAACATGCTGGTGGTGCGCGCCGATTCGCCGATCCGCAGCGTCGCCGACTACATCGCCGCGGCCAAGGCCAGGCCCGGCGAGATCAACTTCGCGACCTCCGGCGTGGGCACCTCGCTGCACATCGCCGGCGAGCAGTTCGCGCAGATCACCGGCACCCGGTACAACCACGTGCCGTATGCCGCGTCGAACCAGTCGGTGCAGGCGGTGCTGGGCGGGCACGTGGTGTCGTCGTGGTCGGCGATCAACTCGGCGCTGCCCTTCGTCAAGGCCGGGCGCATGCGCGCGCTGGCGGTGGCGAGCGAGCGCCGCAGCGATTTCGCCCCCGACGTGCCCACGTTCGCCGAACTGGGCGTCAAGGGAATGAAGAGCGAGACATGGCTCGCGGCGCTCGGCCCGGCCGGGTTGCCGGCGCCGGTGGCGGCGAAACTCGCGGCCGCGCTGCAGGCGCTCATCGTGCGCCCGGACATCCGGCAGAAGATCCTCGGCCTCGGCGCCGAGCCGGTGGGCACCGAGCTGGAGAAATTTCGCGCCCAGATCCGCGAGGAGATCGAACTCTACACAGGCATCGCCCGCGCGGGCGACATCAAGGCGGAATAGGAGGCAGCATGGGAAAGTCATGGCGGGTCCTGGCGGCCGCGATCCTGGTCGCGACCGGGGCGGGCGCGGCGGCGCAGGAGGCGTTTCCGGCGCGCCCGGTGCGGCTGGTGGTGGGCTTCGGTGCCGGCGGGATCACCGACGTGCTCGCGCGCGTGCTCGCGGCCGAATTGCCCAAGGTCTGGGGCCAGCCCGTGGTGGTGGAGAACCGGCCCGGCGCGTCCGGGGTCATCGGTGCCGAGCTGGTGGCACGCGCCGCGCCCGACGGCCACGTGCTGCTGATGGCGCCGGGCACCCACACGATCGTGCCGGGCCTGCGCAAGCAGATGCCGTATGACGCGGTCAGGGACTTCACCGCCATCACGCTCCTGGCGTCGGCGCCGAACATGCTGGTGGTCCACGCGGAGACGCCGTATCGGTCGCTCGGCGACTACCTGGCCGCGGCGAAGGCGCGGCCCGGCGAGGTCGCCTATGCGACTTCGGGCATCGGCACGACCGTGCACATCGCCGGCGAGCGCCTGGCGCACCTCGCCGGGGTGCGCTTCAACCACATTCCCTACAAGAGCTCGAGCCAGTCGATCGAGGCGGTGGTCGCCGGCCAGGTGGTGTCGTCGTGGTCCGCGGTCAACTCCGCGCTGCCGCACATCCGCTCGGGGCGCGTCCGGCCGCTGGCCGTGGCGGCCGAGAAGCGCTCCTCGTTCGCGCCCGACGTGCCGACCTTCGACGAACTGGGCGTCAAGGGCATGAAGAGCGACACCTGGCTCGGCGTGCTCGGTCCGGCCGGCATGCCGCCGGCGCTCGCCGCGCGCATCAACGCCGACCTCGTCCGGCTGCTCGCGCGGCCCGACATCCGCGAACGCGTCCTCGGGCTCGGTGCCGAGCCGGTCGCCGGCATCGAGCTCGAGAAATACGCGGCGCTGCTGCGCGAGGAAGTCGACGGCTTCGCCGCCATCATCCGCGCCGCCAACATCAAGGCGGAGTAGCGAGCACCGCGCGCCGCGTCAGCCGCGGTGCCAACCGCGCCGCTCGCCGAACCTCTGCGCGCGTTCGGCCAGCTTCTGGCGCTGCTCGGGCGTGAGCACCTCGGCCGCGTCGGCCAGCGCCTGGGTGACGCGCCTGCTGCTGGCGTCGGCCAGGCCGACCTGCTCGGCGCGCAGCCTCTCGAGGGCGGCGCGGTCCACTGCGGGCGCGGCCATCAGCGCGATGCCCTCCTTGCGTGCCGCGCGCATCTTCTCGCGCAGCGGCGCCATGTCGCGCGCGACGTCCCTGGCGATGGCCGCGAGCCTGTCCTTCTGCTCCGGCGAGGCGTCGACCGCGACGGCGAAATGCCGGACCATGCGTTCGACGCGCTCGTCCATCTGCGCCGGATCGAGGGCGGCGGACATCGCGCCGCGCTGCCCGAATCCCTGCGCGAACGACTTGCCGGCGTAGCCGCCGGCGAATCCGGCGGCGGCCGCGATGGCGATGACGGTCAGCGCCTTGCCGAAGCGAAAGCCGTGGCGCCTGCCGCGCGTGCAGGGGGTGCCGGCGGCCTGGGGCGTGGGGGTGTCCATGCGGGTGGTCTCCTTGGTCGAGGGCGGATGCCCGAGGCGGCAGAGTCTGGCACCGGCGTGTTGCCGTCGTTTCTCGCCCTTGTAAGGATTTGTATCCGCGGCGCTTACAATCGGCCCCGACCATGCGTGCTTCCAGGATCCCCCTGGTGCGGGAGCGACCTCCATGACCTACCTGATCGCCGGCCTCGTCGTCTTCCTCGGCATGCATTCGGTGCGCATCGTCGCGGACGACTTTCGCGCGCGCACCGTCGCGCGCATCGGGCTCAACGCCTGGAAGGCCGTCTATTCGGTCGTCTCGATCGCCGGCTTCGTCCTGCTCGTCTGGGGCTACGGGCTGTCGCGCGCCGAGGGCGGGTTCCTGTGGCACCCGCCGCGCTGGACCAATCACGTCGCCGCGTTGTTCATGCTGGTCTCGTTCGTCCTGCTCGCCGCGGCCTACGTCCCGGGCAACCGCATCAAGGCGCGCGTCGGGCATCCGATGGTGGCGGCGGTCAAGCTGTGGGCGTTCGCGCACCTGCTCGCCAACGGCCGCGCCGGCGACGTCGTGCTGTTCGGCGCCTTCCTCGCCTGGGCGATCGCCGATTTCATCGCCGCGCGCCGGCGCGACCGCGCCGCCGGCACCGACTATCCGGTGCTGGGCCTCGCGCGCGATGCGATCACCGTCGCGGGCGGCGTCGTCGCCTATGCGGTGTTCGCGCTGTGGCTGCACGTGCCGCTGATCGGGGTGCGGCCGTACTGAGGCGGCGGCGCGTCGCATGAGCGATTCGGTCATCTCCTGCGACGCGCTGGTCGTCGGCGCCGGCGCTGCCGGCATGGCCTGCGCGATCAGCGCCGCGCACCGCGGGCTGTCGGTGATCATCGCCGAGAAGGCGCCGGTGTTCGGCGGCACCACGGCGCGTTCCGGCGGCTGGCTCTGGATTCCCGATTCGCCGACGGCGCGTGAACATGGGTTCACCGAGGTGCCGGGCGCCGCGCGCGCCTATCTGGCCCACGAGGCCGGCGCCAGCTTCGACCCGGGGCGGGTCGACGCCTTTCTCGCGCACGCCGCCGAGGCGGTGGCGTTCTTCGTCGAGCATGCGGCGCTGCGCTTCGACATGCCGGTCGCGTTTCCGGACTATCACGCCGAGGCGCCGGGCGGCTCGGCCGGCGGGCGTTCGATCGTCGCGCGCCCGTTCGACGGGCGCGAACTCGGCGAGCGCATCCGCGACCTCGCGCCGGTGCTGCCCGAGATGACGGTGCTGGGCATCATGCTCGCGTCCGGCAAGGACGTGCAGCACTTCATGCGCGTGACGCGCTCGCTCGAATCGTTCCGGTATGTCGCGCGGCGCCTCGCGCGTCATTGGCGCGACGTGCTTGCGCACGGCCGCGGCATGACGCTGACCAACGGCAACGCGCTCGCCGCGCGGCTCGCGAAGACGGTGTTCGATCGCGCCATCCCGCTGTGGCTGTCCGCGCCGGTGCAGGACCTGAGCATCGAGGACGGCCGGGTCACGGGCGCGACGGTGGTGCGCGACGGGCGCGCGGTCACGGTGCGGGCGCGCCGCGGCGTGGTGCTGGCCTGCGGCGGTTTTCCCTGGGACGAGACGCGCCGCCGCGCGCTGTTTCCCCATGTGGCGGCCGGCTTCGACCATGTCTCGCCGTCGCCGCGCGCCAACACCGGCGACGGGCTGGCGCTCGGGGAATCGGCCGGCGGCAGCGTCGTGACGACGCTGGCGAACGCCGCCGCCTGGACGCCGGTGTCCAGGGTGCCGCGCGGCGACGGCGGCGTCGGCGTGATGCCGCACTTCATCGACCGCGCCAAGCCCGGGGTGATCGCGGTGCTCGACGACGGTTGCCGGTTCGCCAACGAATCGCATTCGTATCATGACTTCGTCCAGGAGATGGTGGCGGCGCTGCGCGCACGCGGCGCGCGCAGCGCCCACCTGATCTGCGACCACCGGGCGCTGCGCACCTACGGGCTGGGCGCGGTGGGCCCGTTTCCGGTGCCGATCGGGCGCCACCTGCGCTCGGGCTATCTCAAGCGCGGACGGACGATCGAGGAACTCGCCGCCGCCGCCGGCATCGATGCGGCGGCGCTGGCGGCGACGCTCGCCGAGTACAACCGCGACGCGCGTGCCGGCACCGACCCCCGGTTCGGGCGCGGCGCCACCGTCTACAACCGCTTCCAGGGCGATGCGCTGGTGCGGCCCAATCCCAACGTCGCACCGCTGGAACGGCCGCCGTTCTATGCGATCCGCATCGAGGCGGGCGACATCGGCACCTTCGCGGGCCTCGCCGTCGATGCCGACGCGCGCGTGCTCGGCCAGGGCGGCCGGCCGATCGCCGGGCTCTACGCGGTCGGCAACGATGCTGCCAGCATCATGGGCGGCAACTATCCGGGCGGCGGCATCACGCTCGGGCCGGCACTGACCTTCGGCTACCTCGCCGGCCGGCACCTTGCCGCGCACGCGGCGCCGGCCGCGGAGCCCGCCGACGCGCCCGAGCATCGAACAACCAACCTACCGAAGGACGATCCTGCGCCATGACGATCATCGATTTCCGCCTGCGTCCGCCGCTAAAGGGCTTTCTCGAGTCGCACATCTTCAAGGATCCGGCGCGGCGCAATCGCTTCACCCGGCGCCTGGGATTCGAGCCGGCGCCGTCGGCGGAGAACCGGTCGCTCGACCTGCTGTTCGAGGAAATGGACGCCGTCGGCGTGACCACCGGATTGTGCGTGGGTCGCTATACCAGCGCCTTCGGCGTGATCCCCAATGCCGATGTTGCCGCCATTGCGAAGGAGTACCCCGGGCGCTTCTTTCCGGCAGCGTCGATCGAGGGCGCCAACCGCAGGGCCGCGATGCGCGAGATCGAAGCCTGCCTGGCGCTCGGGCTGCGCATGTTCAATCTGGAGCCCGGTGCGTCGGCCGAGCCGATGCACGTCGACGACCGCCGCCTGTACCCTCTCTACGCCTTCTTCGAGGACCACAAGCTGCCGGTGATGCTGATGACCGGCGGCATGCCGGGCCCGGACATCAGCTTCACCGACCCGGCGCGCATCGACCGCGTCCTGGCCGACTTCCCGGACCTCACCGTGATCTGCTCGCATGGCAACTGGCCGTGGGTCGACCAGATCATCGCCGTGGCGTTTCGCCGGCCCAATCTGTACGTCCAGCCCGACATGTATCTGTACAACCTGCCCGGCATGGAGCAGTATCTGCGTGCGGCGAACGGTTTCCTGGCGGAGCGGTTCCTGTTCGGCACGGCCTACCCGCTGTGCCCGGTCAAGGAATACACCGAATGGTTTCTGAAGCTGCCCATCCGGGCGGAAGCCATGGAGAACATCCTCTTTCGAAACGCCGAGCGACTCATCGCGATGTGCAAGTGAACCGCGTCGGCAGGAGACGACCTTGAGAAGATCCTTTGTTCGCGTCATTGGCGTCGCGGTCGCCCTGGCCGCGGCGGCGGGCGCCTGGGCGCAGACCTATCCTGCGCGCGCGGTCAGGCTGGTGGTGCCGTTTCCCGCCGGCAGCCAGACCGATCTGGTGGCGCGCCTGATCGGCCAGCAGCTGCAGGATGCGCTCGGCAAGCCATTCGTCGTGGAGAACAAGCCCGGTGCCGCCGGGGCGATCGCGGCATCCGCCGTGGCGACCAGCGCGCCGGACGGCTACACCCTGCTGGTGACCACCGCGGCGATCCAGGCCGCCAATGTCAGCCTGATCCGGAAGCTGTCCTATGATCCGGTCAAGGATTTCGCGCCGGTCGCGCGCCTGGCCAACACGTCCATGATGCTGATGGTCCGACCGGATTTCCCCGCGACCAGCCTCGACGGATTTCTCGCGCACGTGCGCGCGCAGCCGGGCAAGCTGTCTGCCGGATACGGGTCGCCGGGCGCGCAGGTGGCGCTGGCCATGCTCAAGCAGCTGGGCAGGCTCGAGACCGTCGATGTGCCCTACAAGGGCATCCCGCAGGCCGCCACCGACCTCATCGGGGGCACGCTGGCGTTCACCTTCGTTGACGTCGGCAACGCGGTCGCCCAGGCCCGCGGCGGGCGCCTGCGGCCGCTCGGTGTGACCTCGGCGGAGCGTGCCGGCCAGGCGCCCGACGTGCCCGCGCTCGGCGAGGTCCTGCGCGGTTTCGAGGTATCCAGCTGGTACGGACTGGCGGCGCCGGCCGGAACGGGGGCCGAGGCCGTCGCGGTGCTCAACGCTGCGGTGGCAAGAATCCTTGCCCAGCCCGACGTCCGCGAGAAATTTCTCGCGATCGGCACAAGTGTTGCGCCGATGGCGGCCGAGCCGTTCGGCGCGTTCATCCGCGCCGAGATCGACAACTGGGCGCGCATGGTGAAGATGGCCGACATCAAGCCGGAGTGACGCGCGGTCCGGTCGGGCAGGCCGCGGGTCGGCGCGGCGCCGCCTAGCCGCGCGCCGCGATGTCGAGCGCCGCCAGGCGCCCGAGCGTCACGGCCGACAGCAGGCCGTTGCCCGAGAGGTAGCCCCACACCGCGCCGCCCGACAGGCCGCGCGCGGCGCCGCCGCCGGCATACAGGTTCGGAAACGTGCCGCCGTCGCGCCTGACGACGCGGCCGCGGGTGTCGATCGCGAGCCCGCCCTGGGTGTGGAACAGCGCGCCGGTGACCTTGACGGCATAGAACGGCGCGGACAACGCAGGCTTGGCGCGGAAGTCGCGACCGAACGGGCACGCGCCCGCGCCGCGCGCGAACCCGGCGACGGCGTCGACGGTGCCTGCGAGGGCATCCGCATCGAGTCCGCATTGCGCCGCCAGCGCCGCGATGGTCGCGCCGGTCTTCATCGCGCCGGTCCGGAACAGCTCCGCATAGTCGGGGAAGGTGAGGCCCAGGCGGTGCAGGCGCTCGTCGTAGACGTTCCATGCCAGGCCCTCGCGCTCGGCGATCACGTGCTGCGAGGCTTCCGAATACCCCTCGTGCTCGTTCCAGAAGCGCCGGGCGTCGAGATTGACCTGGATTCCCCCTTCCATCATCAATGCCCAGGTGACCAGTGCGCCGTGCGGCACCGCCCAGGAACCGTGGCCCTGGTAGGCGCCCATGTCGGACGGCACGGCGCCGAGCGCCTCGCCCCAGAGCACCGCGTCGCCCTGGTTGCCGGCATGGCCGGCGTAGATCGCGTCGGCGATCTCGGGGATGTGGCGCCGCACCATGTCGCGGTTGCCGCCGTAGCCGTTGCAGGCCAGGAGCACGGTGGCGCAGCCGATGTCCTCGATGCCGCCGTCGGGGCGTTCGATGCGCACGCCGGTGACGCGGTCGCCGTCGGCGAACAGGGCGCTCGCGCGCGCTTCGGTGAGCAGGGCCACGCCGGCGCGCTCGGCCGCCTGCGCGAGGCGTCCGATCAGCCCGGCGCCGGTCTTCTCCGGCACCGCATGCATGCGCGCGACGCTGTGGCCGGGGTAGAGGAAGCCGTCGAGCACATGGAACGGGATGCCGTGCCGGTCGGCCAGCCATTCGAGGGTGGCGCCGGAGGCGCCCGCCACGGCGCGCGTGACCGCCGGGTCGGAGCCGTGGTGGTTCTTGCGCTCGACGTCGGCGGCAAGCATCTCCGCGGAGTCGGCGATGCCGAGCGCGCGCTGCCAGCGTGTGTGGCAGGCCGGGATGAAGCCGGACGACAGCGCCGTCGAGCCCTGCGGCACGGCGTCGCGTTCCAGGACCACGCAGTCGATGCCGGCATCGGCCAGCGTGAGCGCGGCGACCATGCCGCAGGCGCCGCCGCCGACGATGGCGACCGGGACCTGCGAGGCGAAGGCGGCGGGTGTGGCGAGAATGGTCATGGCGAGCGGGGCGGCGATCGGAAATTCATCTTACTCCGCGGTCGCGCGCGCGTGCCGCGCGGCGCAAAGCGATGTAGATTCGCGGCATCGTCCTTCACCTTGCCGCCGGGATCCCGATGAACATGCGCGCCCTCGCCGCTGCCTTCCTGCTCTGTTGCTCCGCGCCAGCCGCGCTCGCGCAGGCGACCTACCCGGAGCGCCCGGTGCGCCTGGTCGTGTCCTACGCGGCGGGCAACGTCGCCGACGTGCTGGCGCGCCTGGTGGCCGACCAGCTGGCGGCGAAGTGGAACCAGTCGGTGGTCATCGACAACCGGCCGGGCCAGGGCGGCAGCCTCGGCGCGCAGATGGCGGTCAAGGCACCGCCCGACGGCTACACGCTGTTGTTCTCTGCGATGGCCGCCTTCGGCATCAATCCGCACGTGTATCCCAATGTCGGCTACGACCCGAAGAAGGACTTCGCGCCGGTCGTCGGCATCGCCTATCCGGATGGCCTGCTCGTCGCGAACGTCGACCTCAAGGCCGGCGGCCTCGCCGAGCTGGTGCAGCTGAGCAAGACCACTCCCGGGGGGTTCTACTACGGCTCGGCGGGCAGCGGCACGGTGCCGCACCTCAACATGGAGGCGCTGAAGGTGCGCACCGGCCTGGTCGCAACGCACGTGCCGTACAAGGGCGCGGCCGCGGTGACCACCGACCTGATCGGCGGGCGCATCCACTTGCAGCAGGACGCGCTGTCGCCGCTGCTGGCGCAGGTGCGCGCCGGCAAGGTCCGGCCGGTGGTGGCGATGGCGAAGCAGCGTCTGGCGCAATTGCCCGACGTGCCCGCGATCGGCGAGGTGGTGCCGGGGTTCGACCCGGTGACGCCCTGGATGGGCATCCTCGCCCCGGCCGGAACACCGCGCGCGATCGTCGAGAAGATCCACCGCGACACCGACGACATCCTCCGTCAGGCGGCTGTCGCCGAGCGCATGCGCGCGATCGGACTCAACGTCCTCGCGGCGCCGCCGGCGGAGTTCGCGCGACTGGTCGCCGGCGAGTACGATCGCCTGGGCGAACTGGTGCGCGCGCTCAAGCTCAAGGTCGACTGACCCTGCGCCGACGGGCCCGGGAGCGACGCGCCGACGGGGTACGCGGGTTCCTGACAAAATAGCCGCGGACGGCACGGCGGGGCCGGCCGCACGGTGCGCGGCCGCGGCGCGCGGCGTGCGGGAGCCTGCCGCGAACCCCTCCAGCACGGGCAACGATTCGGACCACGACACGGACAACATTACGGAGACACGCCATGGAACAGAAATACAGCGCCCCGATGGACAAGGTGTTCGGGCTGCTCACCAATCCGAAGTGGCTCGAGGCCCGCAGCCTCGCGCTGGGCGAGCTCTCCGCAGCCGTCAAGGCGAAGAAGGCGGCCGGCGGCGTGACCCTGACGATGAAGCGGCGCGTCAAGCGCGACCTGCCCGGGCTGGTCGCGAAGGTGCTCTCCTCGGAGGCCGACCTCAACTTCGAGGAGACCTGGCATGCCGAGGAAGACGGGCGCCGCACCGGGGTGCTGACCATGGAGGCGGTCGGCCAGCCGGTGACGATGACGGCCCAGTTCGAACTGGCGCCGGCCGGCAAGGGGTGCGTCTATCGCATCACCCACAAGTGCAAGTCGACCGTGCCGCTGATCGGCGGCGCGGTCGAGAAGTTCGCGCTCGGCCAGGTCGAGAAGGGCTGCGCCGACGAGTTCGCCTACATGGTCGACTACCTGAAGAAGAACAAGTAGCCGGCCGCGAGGCCAGGCACGCGGGAGCCGCGGCTCCATGCTGATCGAATCCGGCATCGGCGCGGTCGAGGAACTGGCGCGCCAGGGCATCCTGTGGCTGAAGCTCGCCGTCGAGGTGGCGGGCGCGCTGGCGATCGCCGCCGGCCTGGTGGCGACCGTCGTCGCGCTCGCCGGCGCCTGGCGCCGGCCCGACGCGGACGGATTCGACCGGGCGCGGCTCACGTTCGCGCGCTACCTGGCGCTCGCGCTGGAACTGCAGCTGGGCGCCGACATCCTCGCCACCGCGGTCGCGCCGAGCTGGGACCAGCTCGGCAAGCTGGCGGCCATCGCGGTCATCCGCACCGCGCTCAACCATTTCCTGCAGCGCGAGCTGCGCGCCGGTGCCGCCGCGGCGCCGGCGGATCGCCATCAACCACGGGAAGGATGATCGATGCTCAGACCGGAACGTCGTCGCGCAATGGCCGGGCTCGCCGGCATGGTCGCCGCAGGCATGCTGCCGGCGGCCGCGCGCGCGCAAACGGCCAGGTGGCCGGTCGGCACCATCAGGTTCATGGCCCCGGTGCCGCCGGGCGGCGGGGTCGACGTGCTGTCGCGGCGCATCGCCGACCGGCTCGCCGCGCACCTCGGCGTCAACGTCGTCGTCGAGAACAGGTCCGGCGCCGGCGGCATGGTCGGCGCCCAGGCGCTGGCGGCCGCGGCGGCGGACGGCTCGAACCTCGGCTACCTGCATGCCGGCCATCTGACCCTGCAGGCGATGGGCGCGAAGATCGACCTCACGCGCGATTTCGTGCCCGTCGTCGGGCGTTACTCGGCCTCGCAGTTCGTCATCGCCGTCCACGTCGACGCGCCGTACAAGACGCTTGCCGATCTGATCCGCGCGATCCAGGCGCAACCGGGGAAGCTCAACTACGGCTCCGGCGGCATCGGCACGCCCGGCCACATGACCTTCGAGACCCTGCGCCTGCGCATTCCCGGGCTCGATGCGCAGTATGTGCCGTTCAAGGGCGCGATCGACGCGGTCAACGCGCTGGCGGCGAAGAACCTGGACTTCGTCTCCGGCCTCCTGTCCGCGGTCCTGACCCAGCTGCGCGCCGGCCGGCTGCGCGCGCTCGGCGTGTCCGGTGCGACGCGCTCGCCGCTGCTGCCCGACGTGCCGACGATCGCCGAGGCCGGCTATCCGGGCTTCAGCCTGGTGAGCTGGGGCGGCATCTACGCGCCGCCGCGCCTGCCCGACGCCCTGACCGCCCAGTTGCGCGCGACGCTGGCGAAGATCGCGGCCGAGCCGGAGTTCAAGTCGTTCCTGGAGGCGCAGGGCTCGGAGCCCCAGCCAAGCGAGACGCCGGAGGCGTTCGT
>JAEUOS010000098.1 GCA_016790695.1 Burkholderiales bacterium | reverse complement strand
ACCATCCTCTGGGAGGAGATCCTCAGGCGCTTCCCGCGCATCGAGGTGACGGGCGAGCCGGTGCGCACCAAGTCCAACTTCGTGCGCGGCTTTCTCTCCCTGCCGGTGGTGATCCCGCGCCGGCACTGAGCGCGCCGGGGCTCATCGCGGCCCCTCGCGCGCGCCGGCGGTCGCACGCGGCGCGGCGGCGATGCCGGCGCCCATGAACTCGACCAGCGCATCGAGGTCGGCGCGGAAGCGCGCGGCATTCGAGCGCGTCACCGGCCCGTGCTGCCGCACCCAGCGCGCCAGCGCGTAGGCCGAATAGCCGCGGGCCATCTGCAGGCGCCGCAGCACCAGCGACGCGGGCAGGTGCGGCAGGCAGCGCAGCACCAGCGCGTCGAAGCGCTCCATCGAGGTGGTGTGCGCCGGGTCGAAGCGGGTTTCCTCGCTGTCGGCCGGCCGCTGCGACAGTTCGGTGGCGAGCATGACGAAGTGTCCGCCCCAGGGCGTGCGCCGCACCGCGTCGGCGACCGGCAGCACGGCCGCGCGCAGCACCGCGGGCAGGTCGTCCGCGCGGCCGGCGCGCTCGAGGCGGTCGAAGCCGCGCCAGCGCTCGAGGTTGAGCGCGGCCAGCCGGCGCTCGTAGACCGCGACCACCAGCGCGGCGCGGGAGCCGAAGTGGTAGCGCGCCGCCGAGGTGTTGCGCTGGCCGCTTTCGCGCACGATCTCGCGCAGCGACACCGCGCCGATGCCGCGCTCGGCGAACAGGCGCTCGGCCACGTCGAGCAGCGCCACCATGGTGCGGTGGCTGCGCGGGTCTGCGGATTGCTGCATGATTGCGGGGAGGGCGTGCCGGCGCCGCGGCGCCGAGGATTGCAGATTTAATATGAATGCATTAAATTGCGCAAGGTCGCGGGCGCGGCGCCATGCGGGCGCAGACGCGGGTTCGCGCGACGGGCGGCGCGCCGGAGCGTGCGCGCGGCCGCATCACATGGGTGCCGGAACATGAGTGCTGGTGTGCTGATTGTCGGAGCGGGGCATGCGGGCGGCGCGATGGCGGCCGCGCTGCGCCAGAGCGGGTATGCGGGCGCGATCACGCTGGTCGGCGCCGAGCCGCTGCCGCCGTACCAGCGTCCGCCCCTGTCGAAGGCCTGGCTCAAGGGCGAGGCCGGACCCGACGACCTGCTGTTCCGCCCGCCCGCGTTCTACAGCGACAAGTCGATCGGCCTGCGCCTGTCGACCCGCGTGGCGGCGATCGACCGAACGGCGGCGGCGGTGACCCTCGAGGACGGGCAGCGCCTGCCCTACGAACATCTGGTGCTGGCCACCGGGTCGGCGCTGCGCGCATTGAACGTGCCGGGCGTGGCGAGCACGGGCGTGCTCGAACTGCGCACCGCCGCCGATGCCGAGCGCATCAAGGCGGCGCTCGCGCCGGGCAGGCGCCTCGCGGTCGTGGGCGGGGGTTACGTCGGCCTCGAGGTTGCCGCCTCCGCGCGCAGCCTCGGCGCGCAGGTGGTGGTGATCGAGCGCGAGGCGCGCCTGCTGGCGCGCGTGGCGAGCGAGCCGTTGTCGGCGTACTTCGCGCGCTGCCATGCCGGTCACGGCGTCGAGATCATCCTCGGCGCCTCGGTGACCGCGTTCGAGGAGCGCGCCGGCGCCGTCGCCGGCGTGCGCCTCGCCGACGGCCGCGTCATCGCCTGCGACGTCGCCGTGGTCGGCATCGGCGCGCTGGCCAACGATGCGCTGGCCGCCGCCGCCGGCCTGGAATGCAACGACGGCATCGTCGTCGACGAGCGATGCCGCACCAGCGATCCGGCGATCCATGCGATCGGCGACTGCACGCGGCGGCCGCTGCCGCGCTACGGGCGCACCATGCGTCTGGAGAGCGTGCCCAACGCGCTCGAGCAGGCGAAGCAGGCCGCCGCCGACATCTGCGGCAGGCCGGCGCCCAAGCCCGAGGTTCCATGGTTCTGGTCCGACCAGTACGACGTGCGGCTGCAGATCGTCGGGCTGCCGTTCGACGTCGCGCGCCAGGTGGTGCGCGGCGATGCGAATGCCGGGCAGTTCGCCGTCTTCCACCTGGATGCCGACAACCGGCTGCAGGCGGTCGAGGCGGTCAACGCGCCGGGAGAGTTCGTTGCGGGTCGCCAGTGGGTCGGCGCGCGGCA
The DNA here is from genome assembly GCA_016790695.1 of Burkholderiales bacterium. GTDB lineage: Bacteria > Pseudomonadota > Gammaproteobacteria > Burkholderiales > JAEUOS01 > JAEUOS01. The sequence goes on along the minus strand of JAEUOS010000098.1, from coordinate 13,817 downwards.
GCAGGTCGATCCCGCGCGCCTGGCCGACACCGGCCTCACGGTCAAGCAGATCATCGATCCGGCGGCACCGGGTGCCGCCGGCAAGCCCTGAATCCCACGAATCGCCACGAAAGGCCCCCTCCGATGCCCAAGGTCACCTACATCGAGCACAACGGCACCCGTCACGAGGTCGACGTGCCGATCGGTCTGTCGGTCATGCGCGGCGCCGTCGACAACGGCGTGCCCGGGATCGATGCCGACTGCGGCGGCGAGTGCGCGTGCGCGACCTGCCATGTCTATGTCGATCCGGCCTGGCTGGCCAGGACCGGCGCGCCCGGCGAGATGGAAAAGAGCATGCTGAGCTTCGCCGCGGTCACCCAGGAGAATTCGCGCCTGTCGTGCCAGATCCCGATGACCGCCGAACTCGACGGGCTGGTGGTGTCGATGCCGGAAGGCCAGCACTAGCGCCGGCCGGTGCCGCGCCGGCCGCGCCAGCGTCGATGGCGCGCGCCAGGCGCGCAACGCTATGCGCCGCTTCCCGGCGCGAGGCGCAGGTCCTTCTCGACCCGCACCAGGCGCGCCTCCTCCGGATGCGGCCGCACCGAGAAGCCGCGCGCGGTCATGAACGCGAGCGCCTTGCGGTTGCTGCCGAGCACGTCGCCGTGCAGGCGCGCCACCCCGGCGGCGCGCGCGGCGCCCTCCAGTCCGCGCAGCAGGCGGCTGCCGATGCCGCTCGCCTGCCAGTCGTCGGCCACGGCGATGGCGAAGTCCGCGCCGACGGCGGCGCCCGCGGCCGGCGCGTCGAGCACATAGCGCGCGTCGCCGACCAGGAGCGGCGTGCCGTAGACGGTCACCTCGGCGACCAGCGCCAGGTGGCGCACGTAGTCGATGGCGGTGAGGTAGGCGATCAGGCGCGGCGGCAGTTCGGTGACGCTCGCGAGGAAGCGCGCATAGCGCGATTGCGCCGACAGGCCGCGCACGAAGTCCTGCTCGAGCGCGCCGTCCTGCGGCAGCACCGGGCGCAGCGTCACCACGCGGCCGTCCTCGAGCTCCCAGCGGTCGATCAGCTGGGTCGGATAGCGATGGATGGTGTAGGTGCGCGTGCCGGCGTCGGGCGCGGCGGCGATTGCGGTGTCCACGGAACGGCTCCGTCTCAGGCTGCCGGCGCCGCCGGCTCGTCGATCTCGAGGTCGGCGTCGGCCAGGCCGTAGATGAGCAGCGCGCCCGGTTCGCGCGCGGCCAGCGTCTGGCCCGACTCGAGGACGATGTCGCGCGCATCACCGTCGCGGGTGATCCAGACGGCGCCGCGCGTGACCGCCACGGAAAGGCGGCGCGCGCCGGTGTTCGCCAGGCTCATGAGCTGGCGCGGCTTGACGTGCAGTGAGAGGTGGTGGCTGTCGAGCTTCATTTTCGGTCCTCGCTGGCGCTGTGGTTCGACATGCGGTAGATTCATGCCGGAGGTGCTGCCGACCCGGCAGCACCGCGGCTGCCGGCCGCTTGTTGCAGAGCACAGTCTGCGCGCGAAACGGCGGCGCCACCAACGATATTTGGGAATCCCAGCCATGCGCACCGAGAATGTCTGAGGCGCCGCGGCGCCTGCCCCCGCTGGACCTGATCAAGGGCTTCGAGGCGGCGGCGCGCCTGTCCAACGTCACGCTGGCGGCCGACGAACTGGCGTTGACCCAGTCGGCGGTGAGCCGGCAGGTGAAGGCGCTCGAGGAGCATCTCGGCGCGACCCTGTTCGTGCGCCGCCCGCGCGGCCTGGAACTGACCGCGCCGGGCCGGCGCTACTACGACGCCGCCGCGCGCGCGCTCAAGCTGTTGCGCGAGGCCGGCGAGGAACTGCGCGGCGCGCCGCGCACGCTGACCGTCACGACCACGCCGGGATTCGCGTCGCTGTGGCTGATCCCGCGCCTGGCCGCCTTCACCCGCACCCACCGCGACATCGACGTGCGCATCTCCGCGACCTACGACACGCTCGACCTCGAGCGCAAGGCGGTCGACTTCGCGATCCGCTACGGCGCCGCCAAGCCCGCGGGCGCCGTCTGGCTCTTCGGCGAGCGCCTGATGCCGGTGGCGAGCCCGGCCCTGCTCGCCGATCCCCGGCGGCCGCTGCAGGCGCCGGCGGACCTGCGCCACCATGTGCTGCTGCAGATCGAGAACGACCGCACCAGCGTTCCCTGGATGGACTGGGCCACGTGGTTCCGCGCCATGGGCATCGAGGAGGTGAAGCCCGCCGGCGTGCTGCGCTTCGAGCGCTATGACGAGGTGATCTCCGCCGCGCTGGCCGGTCAGGGCGTCGCGCCGGGCGGCGTGCCGCTGCTGCGCCAGCATCTGCGCGACGGCCGCCTGGTGGCGCCGTTCGCGCGCTCGATCGCCACCCCGCGCGGCTACTACCTGGTCGAAGCCGCGTCCGCGGCGCGCGGCGGCGCCGCCGCCGATTTCGCGCGCTGGATCAAGGCGGAGGCGGCGCGCGCCAAGGTGGCCGCGGGCTGAGGGGGCGGCCGCGCTTGCCGGGAGGCGCGGCGCCAAGCACAATCCTGCCCCCGGGCACGCCTTCGCGCGCCCGTCCAACCACAGGGGACTTCCGGCCATGCCGATCTTCGATTCGCCCTTCGATCCCGCCAGCGAGACGGCGCTGGTGACCGGCGCCGGCAACGGCATCGGCCGCGCCATCGCGCAGGCCCTGGTCGGTGAAGGGGTGCGCACCGTGTTCGCCGACATCAACGCCGAACCCGTCGCCGCCGCCGCAGCGGGCTCGGCCGATCCGGCGCGCGCGTTCGCCTGGACCGGCGACCTCGCGCAGCCGGGCGAGTGCGCGCGGCTTCTCGCCGATGCGCGCAGCCGCCTCGGGCTGGTCACCCATTTCGTGCACGCGGCGGCACCGCCGCGTCGCGAGGCGGACCACGCGTTCGCCGTCAGCGACGACACCTGGGTGCGCATGCGCGCCGTCAACGTCGATGCCGGCTTCCACCTCGGGCGCGAACTCGCGCGCGCGCTGATCGCGGCCGGCCGGCGGGGGTCGATGCTCTACCTGACCTCCCTGCACGCGCAGACGCCGCGCAACCTGCCGCACTACAGCACGGCCAAGGCCGCGCTCGCGATGCTGGTCAAGGAGTTCGCCAAGGCCTACGGTCGCCACGGCATCCGCGTCAACGCGCTGGTGCCGGGCGCCATCCTGGCCGGCGGCTTCGTCGCCGATCCGGCCCTCGCGCGCCACGTGCCGCTCGGTCGGCTGGGCCAGGCTGCCGACCTGGCACCGCTGGCGCTGGCGGTGCTGTCGAACCGGATCTCCGGCTACGTCACCGGCGCGGAGATCGTCATCGACGGGGGCCTGGCGCTGACCAACTGGTTCGACGCGCCCGACCTCGGCGTCTGAGCCCGAGCGGGCGCCGCGCGGCGGCGCTGGTAGACTCCTCGCCCGCCCCACGATCCGGAGCAGCGATGCGCGCAGCCTTCTACAAGACCACCGGCCCGGCCGCCCAAGTCCTCGAGGTCGGCACGCTCCCGACCCCGCAACCCGGGCCGGGCGAGGTGCGCGTGCGGCTCGCGTACTCCGGGGTCAACCCCTCGGACGTCAAGAGCCGCTCGGGGGCGTCGAACCGCGGGTGGAACTTTCCCGTGACCGTGCCGCACAGCGACGGCGCCGGCACCATCGACGCGCTCGGCGCCGGGGTCGACGCCGACCTGCTCGGGCGCCGCGTCTGGGTCTACAACGGCCAGTGGGAGCGCGCCTTCGGCACGGCGGCCGAGTACATCACGCTGCCGGCGGCGCAGGCGGTGCCGCTGCCCGACAGCGTTTCGTTCGAGGCCGGCGCCTCGGTGGGCATCCCGCTGATGACCGCGTTCCATGCGCTCGCCGCCTGCGGCAGCGTGATCGGCCGCACCGTCCTGGTGTCCGGCGCCGCCGGCAGCGTCGGCAGCTATGCGACGCAACTCGCGCGCCTGGGCGGCGCGCGCGTGATCGCCACGGTGAGCGGCGAGGCCAAGGCGGCGCTCGCGCGCGCCGCCGGCGCCCACGAGGTGGTCAACTACCGCGACGAGGACGTGGCGGCGCGGGTGCGCGAACTCACCGGCGCGCGCGGCGCGGATTTCATCATCGACGTCGACGCCTCCGGCAACGCCGCGCGCTACGGCCAGCTGCTCGCCTTCGGCGGCAAGGCGGTGATCTACGGTTCCAACGCGCGCGAGTTCGCCGTGCCGTTCGGGCCGATGATCAGCGGACTGGTGACCATGTACTTCTTCATCGTCTACAAGCTGCCGGCGCAGGAGATGCGCGACACCGTCGCCGGCGTCGCGCAGCTGCTCGCCCAGGGCGTGCTCGCGCATCCGCCGGCAGCCGTCTTCGGCCTCGACGACATCGCCGCCGCGCACCAGCGCGTCGAGGCCGGCGCCAACGCCAAGGTGCTGATCCGGCTGTAGGCGCCTCAGACCAGCGGGTGCATCACCTGCGCGCGAAACGCCGGGCGCTCGGCGAGGCGCGCATACCAGCGCGCCAGGTGCGGATGCTCGCCGTGCGGCATCGGCAGCGCATACCAGCGATAGGTGAAGCAGCCCGCGGGGATGTCGCCCATGGTCAGCGACGCCCCGGCCAGGTACGGCCGGTCGGCCAGGCGCGCGTCGAGGATCGCCATCACCTCCTCCATCTTCAGGCGCTCGGCCTCGATGGCCGCCGCGTCGCGCTTTTCCGGCGGGGTGCGGATCATGCCCCAGAACAGCGGCGTCATCACCGGCGCCATGGTCGAGGTGGCCCAGTCCATCCAGCGGTCGGCGTCGGCGCGCACCTGCAGGTCGGCCGGGCACAGCGTGCCCGCCCCATGGCGCGCCGCCAGGTACCGCACGATCGCGTTCGATTCGTAGAGCACGAAGCCGTCGTCGTCGATCACCGGCACGCGCCCGTTCGGGTTCATGGCGCGGTACCAGGGCTCGTTGACGATGCCGTAGTGCAGTCCGGCGTCGACGCGCTCGTGCGCGAGGCCGAGCTCGGCGACGGCCCACATCACTTTCTGCACATTGACCGAACTGGTCCTGCCCCAGATCTTCAGCATGGTGTCGCGATGTCGTTGTGGCGGGGCGCCGAGTCTGGCACAAACCGCGGCGCGCGTCAGCGATCCAGTTCCGGGTAGTGCCGGAAGACGCACTGCTGGTTGAACGCGACGCGTCGCGTCGAGGCGAGATAGCGCGCCACCCGCGGCAGGCGCGCCACCGCGTCGTGCAGCGCGACCAGCCGCGCGCACGCCGGCTCGGCGCGGGCCATCGCGCGCGGAAACGCGTAGCGCAGGCCGGCAACGAGCTGGAACATCGACAGGTCCGCATAGGACAGCCGCCTGCCGACCAAGTGCGAGGCGCCGGCGGGATTGCGCGCCAGGACGTCCTCGAAGTAGCCGAGGTACTTGGGCAGCCGCTGCTCGAGGAAGGCGGCGGCATGGCGGCGCGCCTCGCGCTTCTGGTCCTCGTAGTACAGGTGCGAGGCGATCGGATGATGCGTGTTGTGGATCTCGTCGACGAAATCGGCGACGGTCAGCTGAAGCTGGTGGGTCCAGCGCCGCCCGGCGGCGTCGGCGGGCGCGAGCCGGAGCGCCGGCCCCAGCCAGGCGAGGATGTTCGCCGTCTGGGCGACCACTTCGTCGCCGGCCGCGACGAAGGGCGGGGCCAGCGGGGGGCGCGGGCCGTCTGCCTGCATGCGCTTCGTCAGTGCCGCGACGCCGCCGCCGCGCGAGACGGGCAGGCGCGCCACGTCGACATAGTCGGCGCCGGCGGCTTCGAAGGCGAGGCGAACGAATTCGCCGCGGCCCTGGATGCCGGGCCAGTAGTAGAGGCGATAGGTCATGGCGGGTGATCCGTGGTCAGGCGCGACAGGCACGCCGGAAGCTATTCCCAGGCCACCGGCACTGCGCCGCGCTGGCGCAGCATCGCGAGGCTCGCCGCGTGCGTGGCCGCGCTGGCGCGCGAAAGATGGCCGGCGTCGAACGGCGGGCGCGGATCGTATTCAATGCCCAGTTGCGCAATCCGTGCCGCCTCCTCGCCGCGCAGGGCGGCGAGCAGGTCGAGGGCCATGTCGATGCCGGCCGACACGCCGGCCGCGGTGAGGATCTTTCCGGAGCGGACGACGCGCTCATCCGGGCGCGGCAGCGCGCCGTGCCTGGCGAGCGCGGACATCACCGCCCAGTGCGTCGTGGCGGGATGGTCGCGCAGGAGGCCTGCCGCGGCCAGCACCAGCGCGCCCGAACACACCGAGGTCGTGAAGCGCGTGTGCGCATGCGCTTCACGCACGTAGGCGAGGATCGCGGCATCGCGCATCGCGTGGCCGGTGTTGGCCGAGGAGCCGGGGACGATCAGCACGTCGGGCCGCGCGGCGTCGGCGAGGGCGTGGGTGGCGCCCAGCGTGAGCCCGCCATGGTCGGTCAGGACCGGTCCGGGGCGCTTCCAGACGAAGCGGATGTCGAATCCGCCCGCGGTGTTGAGCACCTCATGGGGGCCGATCGCATCGAGTGCGGTGAGGCCGGGGTAGAGGAGGATGGCGACGAGCATGGTGGCGACGGCTGGCGCAGGCGCGGTGCACCAGTGTAGCCGTCCGCCGGCACCGGGTGGGACAATGGCGCATGGGAATTCAAATGACACTCGACGGCGGCAGGGTTCCGGTCCGACTGTGGACGCGCGACGTCGAGCCGCAGGCGCTCGAGCAGTTGCGCAACGTCGCAGCGCTGCCGATCGTCCACCGCCACGTCGCTGCCATGCCCGACGTCCATGCCGGCATCGGCGCGACCGTCGGCTCCGTGATCCCGACGCGCGGCGCGATCATTCCGGCGGCGGTCGGTGTCGACATCGGCTGCGGCATGAACGCGGTGCGCCTCGGCCTGAGCGCCGAGGAGCTGCCCGACTCGCTCGCGCGCGTGCGCGCCGCCATCGAGGCGGCGGTGCCGGTCGGCTTCGCGCAGCACGCCGCGGACCAGGTGCGCGGCTCGCGGCAGGAGCGCGCGGCGCGCGCCTTCGACGGGCGGCTCGACGCCATCGTCGCCAGGCATCCGGCGCTCGCGAAGATGCAGAAGCGCTTCGACGAGACCTGGATCTGCCAGCTCGGCACGCTGGGCGGCGGCAACCACTTCATCGAACTGTGCCTCGACGAGGCCGGCCGCGTGTGGGTGATGCTGCATTCGGGCTCGCGCGGCATCGGCAATGCGATGGGCCGCTACTTCATCGAGGCGGCGCGCACGCAGGCGATGAAGCGCGACGTGCACCTGCCCGACCGCGACCTCGCCTGGTTCGACGAGGGCACGCCGTGGTTCGACGACTACGTCGAGGCGGTCGGCTGGGCCCAGGACTACGCGATGGCCAATCGCCGCGCGATGATGGGCCTGGTCCTCGACGCGCTCGCGCGCGTGCTCTCGCCCAAGGTGCGCGCACGCGACGTCGAGGCCGAGGCGATCAACTGCCACCACAACTACGTCAACCGGGAGCGCCACTTCGGCGCCGACGTCTACGTCACCCGCAAGGGCGCGATCAGCGCGCGCGCGGGCGAGCTCGGCATCATTCCCGGCAGCATGGGCGCGAGGAGTTACATCGTGCGCGGCCTCGGCAATGCCGAGGCACTGTGCTCGTGCTCGCACGGCGCCGGCCGCCGCATGAGCCGCACCGCCGCGCGCAAGCGCTTCTCGCGCGCGGACCTCGAGGCGCAGACCGCCGGCGTCGAATGTCGCAAGGACAGCGGCGTGATCGACGAGATCCCGGGCGCCTACAAGGACATCGACGTGGTGATGGAAGAGCAGCGCGACCTGGTCGAGGTCGTGCACGTCTTGAAGCAGGTGCTGTGCGTGAAAGGCTGACCAGCCGCGCGCCGTCGTGGCGAAACCTCTAGACTGCGGCCTTTCGAGGAGAAGGACCGATGATGCGCAAACTGTCCGCATGCCTTGCCGGCGTCGCGCTGGCACTGCTGCCGCTTGCGGCGGCAGCCCAGGCCTGGCCGTCCAAGCCGATCCGCCTGATCGTGCCGTTCCCGCCCGGCGGCCCGACCGACCTGGTCGGGCGCGAGGCCGCCAACATCCTGCGCAATGCGCTGGGCCAGGCCGTGGTGGTGGAGAACCGGCCGGGCGGCAACGGCACGGTGGGGCTGGAGGTGCTGGCCAAGTCGGCGCCCGACGGCTACACCATCGGGCTCACCGCGATCACGCTGTCGATCGCGCCGCACCTGGGCAACGCGCCGTTCGATCCGTTCAAGGACTTCACGCCGATCTCCAACCTGGTGTCGATGACGCCGGTGGTGGTCGCCAACCTGTCGCTGCCGGCATCGAACCTGCGCGAGCTGGCGGCGCACGCGCAGGCGAACCCGGGCAAGCTCGCCTTCGGCACGCCGGGCGTGGCGACGGTGCCGCATCTGGGCGCGGAAATGCTGCAGAAGGCCGGCAATTTCAAGCTGCTGCACGTGCCCTTCAAGGGCGCGACCCAGCAGATCCAGGACCTGATCGGCGGCTCCACGCTGCTCGATTTCCAGAGCTCGCTCGTGGTGGCGCTGCCGCAGATCCGCGCCGGCAAGATCAAGGCGCTGGCGGTGCTCACCGGCAAGCGCGCGCCGCAGCTCCCCGAGGTGCCGACCGCAGCCGAGTCGGGATTCCCGACCGTGGTGGTGGCGCCCTGGTTCGGCATCGGCGGCCCGGCCGGCCTGCCCGCGGAGATGGCCGCGCGCATGCACGACGCGCTGGTCAAGGGCATGCAGGGCAAGGAGGCGGTCGACCGCTTCACCGCCATCGGCGCGATGATCAGCACCAGCGCCTCGCCGGCGGAGTTCGCCGGCTACATCCGGAGCGAGCACGGCCGCTGGGGCGAGGTGATCCGGTCGGCCAACATCAAGGCCGAATGAGCGCCCTGTGCCCGCGTCGCGCGCCCGGGCCGGGGACAGGCCGTCGGCACGGCGCGTCGACCGGCCCCGGTCCGACGGCGCGTGAACCTTCGCACCGCCCGCTTGTCTGAACGGGCTCTCCTCGCGCAGACAGTTCCTGATCGCCGGTCATGACGCTTCCGACATCGCCCGAACCCCCTTTCCGAACGCCCGGGGCGGGCGTCGCCGTGCCGGGCGCGCCGGCGGTGCGCCGCCGTGTCGCCTGGGCCGCGGCCTGCATCGCGGCGATCCTGGTCACCGGTCCGGGATGGGCGCAGGCGCCGACGGCGTCGGCGGCGCCTGCGGATCTCTCCGCGGTGCAGACCGGGCCCGCCGAGGTCGGCTTCGTCGATCTGGACTGGCACGATGCGGCGCGCAACCGCGCGGTGCCGGTGCGCCTGTACCTTCCGCCGGCGTCGGCGCAGCGCCCGGTGCCGCTGGTGGTGTTTTCCCACGGCATCGGCGGGTCGCGCCGCGGCTACAGCTACCTGGGCCGCTACTGGGCGAGCCAGGGCTATGCCAGCCTGCACCTCCAGCATGTCGGCAGCGATCGCTCGCTGTGGGCGGGCAGCGTGTTCGGGCTCGTCGGGCGCCTGCACGGTGCGGCCCAGGAGGAGGAGGCGATCGCGCGCGTCGGCGACCTGCGCTTCGCGATCGACCAGGTGCTCGCGCATGCCGAGCTGGGCCGGCAGATCGACGCGGCGCGGATCGTCGCGGCCGGGCATTCCTACGGGGCCAACACCACGCTGCTCGCCGCCGGCGCCCGGGTGGAGCGCGGCGGCCGGATCATCGATCTGGCCGAACCGCGCCTGAAGGCGGCGATCCTCATCTCCGCGCCGCCGTTCTACGGCGAATCCGACATCGCCCGCATCCTCTCCGGCATCAAGCTGCCGACGCTGCACGTCACCGCGACCGAGGACGTGATCAAGATCCCCGGGTATTACTCGGGCGTCGAGGACCGGCTTGCGGTCTACGAGGCGATTACCGGCGCGCGCAAGTTCCTCGCGGTCTTCGAGGGCGGGTCGCACAGCGTGTTCACCGACCGCGGCGGCACCGGCGGCGTGCAGCTCAATCCGCAGGTCAAGGAGGCCACCCGGGAACTGGCGGTGGCATTCATGAAGAGCGTTTTCGAGCGCGAGGAGTCCGGCTTGGCGAGCTGGCCCCGGCGCTTTGCCACGATCGTGGCGCGCTTCGCCGCGAGCGACCGCTAGGCGTTCGTTGCCACCGCGGCGGCGGGCGCGGTGGAAGGTTCCGCGGCCGATTTTGTTAATCTCGCATCCGGCGCCGCGCGGGCGCCGTAAAACACGCGAGTTTGCGGGGAAATCCAGGACATCGCTTCCCGGGCGCTCCCGAAAAACGAACAACAAGGGGCCTGGTCCATGTCTGGCGTCACCTGCCGCGGCTGCCGTGGCCATCGAAACTTGCGCCGGATGCGGACATGAGCACCACGCCGCGCTCGCTGGTCCTGTTCAACTACGACTGGGACGCCGCGGCCTATGCCGGCTTGCGCGCGGGGTTTCCGCACGACACGGCCGGGTTCGACCTGTTCTCGTTTCCCAGCAACGCGCGCCTGGCCGCCTTCGACCTCGACCGGTTCGTCGGTCGCCTGGCGGCGGCGGCGCCGCGGCGCGGCTGGAAGGCGGTGGTCTCGAATCACGAGCAGTTCGGTGCGCTGGCCGCGGCGATGCTGGCGGAACGCGCCGGCTGGCCCGGCACGCCGGTCGAGGCGGTGCTGGCGTGCCAGCACAAGCTGCATGCGCGGCGCGTGCTCGAGGCGGTCTGTCCCGAGGCCAGCCTGCGCTACGCGCCGCTCGAGGCCGCGTACGGCGGGCCGATTCCCGAGGGCCTCGACTACCCGCTGTTCGTCAAACCGGTCAAGGCCGCGTTCTCGGTGCTGGCGCGCACCGTCAACAGCCGCGCCGACCTGCATCGCCATACCCGCTTCGGTGCCTGGGAACTGTGGGTGATCCGGCATCTGGTCGAGCCGTTCGAACGCGTCGCCCGGCGCCGCCTCGCCGATGCCGGCAGCGCGCATCGCATGATGCTCGAGGAACCGGTGCACGCGCGCCAGTACAACCTGGACGGCTACGTGTGGAACGGCGCGGTGCATGCGCTGGGTTGCGTCGACGCGATCATGTATCCGGGCACGCAGAGCTTCATGCGCTTCGACCTGCCGAGCCGGCTCGACGCCGGTGTGCGCGCGCGCGCGCTCGAGGTCGCGCGGCGCTTCCTCGCTGCCATAGGCTACACCCACGGCGCGTTCAACATGGAGTTCTTTCACGACGACGCCAGCGACAGGCTGACGGTGATCGAATTCAATCCGCGCCTGGCGTCGCAGTTCGGCGATCTCTATCGTCGCGTCGACGGCCGCGATCCGCATGCGCTGACGCTCTGGCTCGCCCACGGCCGCGATCCGGCGGCGCTGCCGCGCGCGACCCCGGCCTACGGCGCCGCGTCGAGCCTGGTCTACCGCACCTTTCCCGGTACCGCGGCGCCGCCGATGCCGAGCCGCGCGCAGGTCGCGCAACTGAAGGCGCGCTTCGCCGACGCGGTGCTCTTCACGTTTCCCAAGAGCCCGGCCCAGGTCGCGCGCGACCACAAGTGGCTCGGCAGCTATCGCCACGGCATCCTGCACCTGGGCGGTCAGGATGCCGCGGATCTGCGCGCCCGCGCCGAGGAGGCCAGCCGCATCCTCGGCTGGGTGCCGCCGTATGGCGCGTACCATCGCCAATCCGACGCCGGCGTGCCGGCCGGCGTGCCCGTGATCGCCTGACACCCCTGGAGAACCCATGATCTCGAGATTCCTTCGCGCGGCACTCGTTGCCGGCTTCGCCCTGAGCCTTGCTGCCTGCGGTGCCATGCGCGCGCAGAACCCCGGGACCGCGCTGAGCCCGGTCAACGCGGTCGCCGACGGCGACGATGCCCGGGTCATGCTGAAGGGCGCCGACGTGGTGGCGTACTTCACGCAGAACCGCTATGTCCAGGGCCAGCCGCAGATCAGGAGCGTCTATGAGGACGTGACGTTCCGCTTCGCCAGCGCAGAGCACAAGGCGCTGTTCGACCGCGACCCGAAGCGCTATCTGCCGCAGTACGGCGGCTACTGCGCCAACGGCATCTCCTACGGCATCCCGTGGGGCGGCGACGCCGACCGCTTCAAGATCGTCGGCGGCCGGCTCTACATCTTCGGCGGCCAGGGCTCGCTCGACGGCTGGAACCTGGACGAGACGCGCAACCTGGCGCTGGCCGACAAGTACTGGAAGGAGGAGGTTGCCGGCAGCAACAGCATCTGGCAGCGCACCAAGCGCCTGATCTTCCGCGTCCCGCACTACAGGAGCGGCGAGGAACTCGCGCGCGAGGTCGCCGCGGCAAAAGCGAAGAAACCCTGATTCGTCCGTATCGTTGTGATTCGCGAGACGCAGCGATCCCCCAAAGTCAGCGGCGAAGCCGCGCCGGTTTGGCCGCGGCGGCGTGCCGGCCTAGGTGCGTGCGTCGGGCTGGCGGGCTTGCTGTCGGTGCCGGGCGGGTGCACGCTTATTACGGATCTGGATCATGCCGACGAAAGCGCACCTGCCGAACGCGCGCTGCCGCGTCGACCGCGGATTGCGTGGGTGTTTGGCTCCGGCGGTCCGCGTGGATTTGTGCATGTCGGGGTGATCAAGGCGTTGGACGAGTTGCACCTCGCGCCGGACCTGATTGTCGGCTCGTCTGCTGGCGCATTGGTCGGAACGTTGCGCGCCGCCGGTCTGAAAGGGCGCGAGATCGAACGCCTTTCCCTCGACCTGTCGCCTGCGGTGCTGGCGAACCTGGCGATCGGAGCAAGGGAATCGTTCAATGGCGCGCCGATGGCTGTCTGGGTACATGACCAGGTCCGAGGCCGTCCGTTGGATGACCTGCCAGTCGCAATGGCTTGCATCGCGGTTCGCCAGGACGACGGGATGATCGTCGGATTCACCGCCGGCCACGCAGGCGTTGCAGTGCAGGCATCCAGCGCTGTCGAGGGAAGGTTTACTCCGGTGCGCATCCGCGGGCGTCGTTTCGTCGACCCGGACTGGCATTGTCCCCTACCGGTGCGCCGTGCGCGCGCCCTGGGTGCGGTTCGCACGCTAGCCGTCGATGCTTCCGCGCACGAGGACCGCGCGCCCCGGGGGGCCGAAGCCTTTGCCGAATCCGACCGCCGCAAGCGTGCCCTGATCCGCCCCGATGCGGCTGCTGCGGATGTCGTACTCCATCCAGATATCGGCTATTGGGCGAGCGTTTCGCGAACCTACCGCGAGCGAGTGATCGAAGCCGGCTACAGGCATGCCATGGCACATGCCGACAAGCTGCGCGCCCTGCATGGCTGACCGGCATGGCATGCGGGCGTCTGGCGAAGTCGCCGGCTAGGCTTCGGTTCCGCTGTGTAGGCCGATGACGCCGATGACGATCAGGATCGTGCTGCCCACCTTTATCGCGCTGGCCGGTTCCTTGAAGTAAAGATAGCCAATCAATGACGTCGCAACCGTCCCCACGCCGGACCAGACCGCGTAGACCACGGAAAGTCCGAGAGTTCGAATGATCATCGTGTTGAGCACGAATGAGACCGCGTAGAAGACGAATATGAGCACCGATGGGGTGAGTCGGGTGAATCCCTCGGAAAGGCGCATGCAGGTGGTGCCGCCGATCTCGAAGATAATCGCGAGCGACAGGATCATCCAGGCCTGGCTGACAGTTACGGTGGGCAACATGAATCGGGCTCCTTGTTCAATACGTCCTCTGCTGATTGATGCGAACCGCGGCGTGAGCCGGGGTGATACATTGCCGCCATGAATGCACCCGCGCTACCACTGCGCGCGCCGCGCCTGATCCAGCTCTATCACGAGGATGCGGCGGCGGTGCGCGCCGAGCTCCTGGCCGGCATCGCGGCGACACCGGCGCAGGCGTCGCCCAAGTATCTCTACGATGCGCTGGGCTCGCGCCTGTTCGAGGC
>JAEUOS010000090.1 GCA_016790695.1 Burkholderiales bacterium | reverse complement strand
GTCGACGGCGCCGCGCGCCGCGGACGGCTGACCCTGGCCCACGGCACGGTCGACACGCCGGTGTTCATGCCGGTGGGCACCTACGGCACGGTCAAGGCGATGGCGCCGGTGGAACTCGAAGACATCGGCGCGCAGATCGTGCTCGGCAACACGTTCCACCTGTGGCTGCGCCCCGGACTGCCCGTCATTGCCGCGCATGGCGGCCTGCACCGCTTCATGGGATGGCCCCACCCGATCCTCACCGATTCCGGCGGGTTCCAGGTGTGGAGCCTGGGCGCGCTGCGCAAGATCAGCGAGGAAGGCGTGCGCTTCGCGTCGCCGGTCAACGGCGACCGGCTGTTCCTGACGCCCGAGGAATCGATGCGCATCCAGACGGTGCTCGACGCCGACGTCGTGATGGTGTTCGACGAATGCACACCCTACGAGACCGGCGGCCGGCTGACCACCGAGGCAGAGGCCCGCGCCTCGATGGAGTTGTCGCTACGCTGGGCGGCGCGCAGCCGCGCCGAGTTCGACCGCCTCGGCAATGCCAATGCCCTGTTCGGCATCGTCCAGGGCGGCATGCACGAGCGCCTGCGCGACGCGTCGCTTGCGGGACTGCTCGACATCGGATTCCCCGGCTATGCGATCGGCGGGCTGTCGGTCGGCGAGCCGAAGGACGAGATGCTGCGGGTCCTCTCCCACACCGCACCGCGCCTGCCGGCCGACAAGCCGCGCTACCTGATGGGGGTGGGCACCCCCGAGGACCTGGTCGCCGGCGTCGCCGCCGGCGTCGACATGTTCGACTGCGTGATGCCCACGCGCAACGCGCGCAACGGCCATCTGTTCACGCGCTTCGGCGACCTCCGCCTGAAGAACGCCCGCTACCGCGACGATCTGCGCCCCGCGGACCCGACCTGCACCTGCTACACCTGCCGCCACTTCTCGCGCGCGTATCTGCACCACCTGCACCGCGTCGGCGAGATCCTCGGCGCCCGCCTCAACACCGTTCACAATCTGCATTACTACCAGCAGCTCATGCGCGACTTGCGCGAGGCCATCGCCACCGGCACGCTCGCCTCCGCGGTCGCCGCCTTCGCGCGCGACCGGGCGGCCGGCGTCTGAGGATTGCGCCGCGCCGGCCCGGGGCCCGCGTGATAAAATCACGGGTTGCTTTGAAAACGAGTTTTCCCGGAGACTTTCGTGCTGATTTCTTCCGCTTACGCGCAGTCCGCCGGTGGCACCGGCGGCGGCGACGGACTGATGGGCCTCCTGCCCATCGTCCTCATGTTCGTGCTCCTGTACTTCATGATGATCCGACCGCAGATGAAGCGGCAGAAGGAGCACAAGCTGATGGTGGAGGCGCTCAAGAGCGGTGACGAGGTCATCGCCGCCGGCGGCATCCTCGGCCGCATCACCAAGGTCAGCGACTCCTACGTCACCGTCGAGGTCGGCGAATCGAGCCAGATCGTCGTGCAGCGCGGCGCGGTGCAGACCCTGCTCCCCAAGGGCACGATCAAGGGCACCGGCAAGGACGCCTGAGGCGCCCGCCCGTACGCGGTGCCCGCCCCATCGCCGCCGGCTGCGCCAGACGCGCCGGCGGCCTCTACCGCAGGATCCCGACGATGAACCGCTACCCGCTCTGGAAGTACCTGATCATCGGCATCGCGCTGGTGCTGGGGCTGGTGTACACGACGCCGAACTTCTTCGGCGAGGCGCCGGCCGTCCAGGTGTCGAGCGCCAAGGCCACCGTCAAGGTCGACGAAGCCGTGCGCGCCCGTGCCGAGGCCGCGCTCAAGGCGGCCGCGATCGAGACGACCGGCATCTTCGTCGATGCCAACAGCATCAAGGTGCGGCTGCGCGACACCGACACGCAGCTCAAGGCGAAGGACGCGATCGACAACGCGCTCAATCCGGACAAGAAGAAGCCCAACCCCGAGGACCGCGACGAGCCGTACACCGTCGCACTCAACCTGCTGTCGAACTCGCCGAAGTGGCTCACGGCGCTGCACGCGCTGCCGATGTACCTGGGCCTGGACCTGCGCGGCGGCGTGCACTTCCTGTACCAGGTGGACATGAAGGCGGCGCTCACCAAGCGCCTCGACGCGCTCACCGGCGACATGCGCACGCTGTTGCGCGACAAGAACATCCGCCATGCCGGCATCGAGCGCCAGACCGGCGGCATCGTCGTCAAGTTCCGCGACGAGGCGACGCGCGCGCGCGCGCGGACGGTCATCGGCGACGGCCTCCCCGACCTCGCGCTGGCGGACGGCGCCGACGGCGCCGAGCTGCGGCTCACCGCCACCATCAAGCCCGAGGCCGAGCGGCGCGTCCAGGAGAACGCGCTCAAGCAGAACATCACCACCTTCAACAACCGCATCAACGCGCTCGGCGTGGCCGAGCCGATCATTCAGCAGCAGGGCGCCGATCGCATCGTCGTGCAGCTGCCCGGCGTCCAGGATCCGGCGCAGGTCAAGACCATCCTCGGCCGCACCGCATCGCTCGAACTGCGCATGGTCTGCGAGTCGCCGGAGGAGTCGGCGACCTTTGCCGCCGGCCAGGTGCCGTTCGGCTGCGAACGCTACACCGAGCGCGGCGGCGTGCCGATCCTCGTCAGGAAGCAGGTCCAGCTCACGGGCGACCGCCTGACCGATGCGCAGCCCGGGTTCGACGGGCAGACCCAGGAACCGGCCGTTCACCTCTCGCTCGATTCGCAGGGCTCGCGCATCTTCAAGGAACTCACGCGCGAGAACGTCGGCAAGCGCATGGCGATCCTGCTCATCGAGAAGGGCCGCGGCGAGGTCGTCACCGCGCCGGTGATCCGGACCGAGATCGGCGGGGGCCGCGTGCAGATCAGCGGCAGGATGACCACCCAGGAGGCCAACGACGTCGCGCTGCTGCTGCGCTCCGGCGCGCTGGCCGCGCCGATGGAGATCGTCGAGGAGCGCACCATCGGGCCGAGCCTGGGCGCGGACAACATCGCCAAGGGATTCAACTCGACCCTGTACGGTTTCGCCGCGATCGCCGCGTTCATGATCGCCTACTACATGCTGTTCGGCCTGATCTCCGTGATCGCGCTGGCGTCCAACCTGCTGTTCCTGATCGCGCTCCTGTCGCTGCTGCAGGCCACGCTGACGCTGCCGGGCATCGCCGCGATCGCGCTCACGCTCGGCATGGCGATCGACGCCAACGTGCTCATCAACGAGCGTATCCGCGAGGAGCTGCGCGCCGGGGCATCGCCGCAGGCGGCGATCGCCACCGGCTACGAACGTGCCTTCGGCACCATCCTGGACTCCAACGTCACCACGCTGATCGCCGGCCTGGCGCTGCTGATCTTCGGTTCCGGCGCGGTGCGCGGGTTCGCGGTCGTCCACTGCCTCGGCATCCTCACCTCGATCTTCTCGTCGGTGGTGGTGTCGCGCGGCATCGTCAACCTGGTCTACGGCTCGCGCAAGAAGCTGGCCAAGATCTCGATCGGCGAAGTGTGGCGCCCCGCGCCGGATGCGGCCAAGCATCCGGCGAAAGCCTGATCCCGGCCGGCGCCGGCTCCCCCACCCGATCCCCGGAGCAAGAGCATGGAGTTCTTCCGCATCAAGCGCGACATCCCGTTCATGCGGCACGCGCTGGTGTTCAACGTGATCTCCCTGGTCACGTTCGTCCTCGCGGTCGCATTCCTCGCGCTGCGCGGCCTCAATTTCTCGATCGAGTTCACCGGCGGCGTGGTCATCGAGGCACGCTACGAGCAGGCCGCCAACCTCGAGGGCATCCGCACCGCGCTCGATCGCGCCGGCGTGCACGAGCCGCAGGTGCAGAACTTCGGCACCTCGCGCGACGTCATGATCCGGCTCGCGCTCAAGGACGCCAACAATCCCGCGGTGTCGCGGCAGGACGCGGCCACCGGCAAGACGGCGTTCGACCAGGAGAAGTTCGCGCAACTGGCGATCGCGCCGGGCGGTGCCGGCGGCAAGATCACCCGCGTGGAATTCGTCGGCCCGCAGGTCGGCAAGGAACTGGCGGCCGACGGCGCGCTCGCGCTGCTCGTGGTCTGCGTCGGCATCATGGCCTACCTCGCGATGCGCTTCGAGTGGAAGTTCGCGGTCGCCGCGATCATCGCCAACATGCACGACGTCGTGATCATCCTCGGCTTCTTCGCGTTCTTCCAGTGGGAATTCTCCCTCTCGGTGCTCGCCGCGGTGCTCGCGGTCCTGGGCTATTCGGTCAACGAGTCGGTGGTCGTCTTCGACCGCGTGCGCGAGACGTTTCGCAAGCGCCGCGGACTCTCGGTGCCGGAGGTGATCAACCACGCGATCACCAGCACCATCTCGCGGACCATCATCACCCACGGCAGCACGCAGCTGATGGTCACCTCGATGCTCATCTTCGGCGGGCCCACCCTGCACTACTTCGCCCTGGCGCTGACGATCGGCATCCTGTTCGGCATCTACTCCTCGGTGCTGGTCGCCAGCCCGATCGTGATGTGGCTGGGCGTCTCGCGCGAGGACCTCGTCAAGCCGGTGAAGGAGAAGGCGGCCAACGACGGCGCCGTGGTCTGAGCGGGGACCATCCGGCCGGCCCGCGATCTGGACAGCCGCGCCGCGGCACGCTAGATTCCACCATCCCCTCACCTGCCGACACGTCCATGAGCGCGCCCCGTTCGCCTGCCCCCGATGCGACCAACGACGTTCCCGTCTGGGACCTGGGCGTGCGCATCTTCCACTGGTCGCTCCTTGTGCTCGTGGTCGCGGCGTTCGTCACCGTCAAGATCGGCGGCAACGCGATGACCTATCACGCGTGGTGCGGCTACGCCATCCTGGCGCTCCTGGTGTTCCGCATCGTCTGGGGCTTCGTCGGCGGAACCCATGCGCGCTTCACCTCCTTCGTCCGCGGTCCCGGCGCCGTGCTCGCGAGTCTGCGCGGCATGCTCGACCGGACCCGCCACCAGGAGAGCCTCGGCCACAACCCGCTCGGCGCCCTGTCGGTCCTGGCCATGCTCGCCGCGCTCCTGTTCCAGGCCGTCAGCGGCCTGTTCGTCAATGACGATATCGCCTTCGAGGGCCCGCTGTACAAGTGGGCCGGCAAGGAACTGTCCGACAGGCTGATGAGCCTGCACCATCTGAACGAGAAGGTGATTCTCGCCCTGGTGGCCCTGCACCTGGCGGCGATCGCCTTCTACTTCTTCTTTCACAAGGACAATCTGGTGCGGCCGATGGTGACCGGCATCAAGCGCGCGCGCGCCCAGCCCGGCGCCTCCCGCCACGGCAGCACGGCGCTTGCGATCGTCCTGCTTGCCGCCAGCGGCGTCGGCGTCTATTTTCTGGTCAACGCGGCGAAATAGTCCGCCGGAACCGGTGCGGCGTCCATCGCACCGCCAACGATCGGGGTCGGGTTTACCCGGCCGCCGAGAACGAAAGGGCCGGATTTCCCCGGCCGCCGAAAACAAAAAAGGCCGGGATTCCCCGGCCTTTTTTGTTTGATACCTGACGGCTAGTTGTTGCGATAGACGTCGTGGCAGGCCTTGCAGGCACCGCCGACGCCGCCGAAGGCGGCCTGCAACTGCGCCTTGTCTCCCGTCTTGGCAGCCGCCACCAGTTTGGCGGTTTCGGCCGAGAGCTTGGCGCCGCCGTCCTTGAACTTGGCGAATTCCTTCCAGATCTCCGGCTTCGCCTTCGTGTTGGCGGACTGGTCGGTCCCCTCGACGAATCCCTCGAACACGACCTTCGCCATGGTGTCGACCACCTGGGCGTTCATTTCCAGTTGCGCCGGCGTCAGGTTGCGCTCGCCCTTGATGTGGGCGTTGATGCGGCCGAAGTGGATCGCCATGATCTGGAACCCGCCCTGCCGATACTTGATCGAGCGGTCCGCCGGCACCTGCGCCTGCGCACCCGCCGACACCAGCGCGCCCACGACCGCCGCGCCCAACAACACTTTCTTCATGAACTTCCTCCCAGGGATGATGAAAAAGACGGTAGCTAGCCGTCGAACGAGAACACCGCCAACAACACTTTATTCCACCGGTCCCGCCGCGATCGCGAGACCGGCGCGCAACTTTTCGGCAAGCGTGTCGAATCGCGCCATTTCCTCCTCGGTCAGCACGTCGAATCGCTGCTTGAGAAACGCGACGTGCGCACCGAACACCCGCCTGAACTCCGCTTCGCCGCGCCGCGTCAGAACGACGATGGTCGAACGGCCGTCGGTCGTCGACCCGCGGCGCCTGACCACGCCCATCGCCTCCAGCCGGTCGACCACCCCGGTCAGCGTGCCCTTGGTGATCAACGTCAACTCCCCCAGTTCCTTGAACGACATGCCCGGCGTGTTGCCCAGCGTGACGAGGATGTCGAACTGTGCCGGCGTGTATCCCAGCGCACGCACGTGCGGCGCCGACAGCCGCTCGAACGCGTGGTAGCACTCCGCGAGCGCGCGCAGGGTCCGCAGGAAACGTTCGCGCGCCATGCCTGTCACCCTCCTGCGGCCGGGATAGTTCGCACTAGTACTAAAGCGGCGATGCTACCCGACGCCCGACGGCGCCGTCAATCGCAGGCGCCCGCCGTCGACGGATATGCGCAGCGCGGCTTGCACGCAACCCACGCGGTCGGCTATACTGCAACTCAGTTTCATTAAAGTGTCCGCCGATGCGACGTGGTCTGCAACCGATGCTGCTGGCGCTCCTGCTGCTGATCGCACAGCACGCGGCCGCGCTGCATGCGTTCGAGCATGCGCACGCGACGCAAGGGGACGGCGCACCGGTGCCGGAGCTGTCGTCCGCCTGCCTTGGCCTGCACGGCATCGACGACACGCCTGCGCCCCCGCGTCTCGCCGGCAGCGGCTCGCACGCGCTGCCGCGCGCCGATGCCACGGTCGCGGTCGAACGCCGCGACACCCCGCCGGTCGGCCACTACGAAAGCCGCGCACCGCCCGCACGCTCCTAGAACCCCGCCCCGTCGCCGTGCCGGCCCGACCCGGCACGGCCCAGCGTCGTTCCGTCAGGAGTCATGCCATGCAGCGCCCGCGCCTTGCCGCGGCGGCCATCGCCGCCGTTCTCGCCCCCCCATTGGCCGCCCAGGTCCTCACCGCCCCGGGCCCGGTTCCGCAGGTCACCGTCACCGGTACGCCGCTCGGCAGCAGCCTGTTTGAGCTGGCGGTGCCCGCCTCCTCGCTCGAATCGCCCGCGCTGCAGTTCCGCGGCGCGACGACGCTGGGCGAAACCGTCAACACCCTGCCCGGCGTGAGCTCGAGCTATTTCGGGCCGAATGCCTCGCGCCCGGTGATCCGGGGCCTCGACGGCGACCGCATCCGCATCCTGCAGAACGGCGTCGGCTCGCTCGACGCGTCCTCGCTCTCGTTCGACCACGCCACGGCGGTCGAGCCGATCGCGGTCGACCGCATCGAAGTCGTGCGCGGGCCGGCCGCGCTACTCTACGGCGGCAGTGCCGTCGGCGGCGTCGTCAACGTCATCGACCGACGCATCCCGACCCGCCGCATCGCCGGCATCAACGGCGCCCTCGAAGCGCGCGTCGGCGGCGCGGAGCGCGAAGGCGCCCTCGCCGCCTCGCTGGATGCGGGCAACGGCCGCTTCGCGATTCACGCCGACGTCCACGGCCGGCGCACGCGCGACCTGATCATCCCCGGCCTGCAGCGCAGCCAGTTCGACCGCGAGAACGGCGTCGCGCCCCCGTACTGCAACGGCACCGAACCCGCCGGGCGCGCATGCAACTCGTCGAGCCGCGGCGAGGGCGCCTCGCTGGGGGGCGGCCTGACCTGGGACCACGGGCATGCCGGCATGTCGTTCACGCAGCTGCGCAGCCACTACGGCACGGTGGTCGAACCGACCGTCCGCATCGGCATGCGCAGCGACACCTGGAACCTCGCTTCCGAGGTGCGCGAGCTGGGCACCCTGCTCAACACGCTGCGGGTCAAGTTCGCGCACACCGACTACCAGCACACCGAGTTCGACGACGGCGCGGCGCAGACCACGTTCAAGAATCGGGGCCATGAAGCCCGCGCGGAACTCACCCACCGCGCGATCGGGCCGTTCTCCGCCGGCGCCGTCGGGGTGCAACTCGGCCGCTCCGATTTTTCCGCGATCGGCACCGAGACCCTGATTCCGGAAACGCGCAGCCGCGCCGACGCCCTGTTCGTCTACGAGGAAATCACCGCCGGCGCCCTGACCCTCTCCCTCGGCGGGCGCTACGAGCGCGCCTCGGTCCGTTCAGCCGGCGGCGGTCCCAACGAGGCGGACCCGACACTGCCGCTGTTCGGCGCGCCGCGCTACGGCGGCGCGCAAACCCGCGTCTTCAACCTGGCGAGCGGGTCGATCGGCGCGGTCTACCGGCTCGCGCCCGCATACGCGCTCGCGGCGAACCTCGCCTACTCGGAGCGCGCGCCAACCTATTACGAGCTGTACGCCAACGGCCCGCACGCGGCGACCGGCGCCTACGAGGTCGGCAACGCCGCCTTCGCCAAGGAGACGTCGACCTCGCTCGACGTCGCGCTGCGCTACCGGAACGGCGGTACCAGCTTCTCCGTCGGCGCGTTCCGCAACCGCTTCCGCGACTTCATCAGCCTCGCCGCGAGCGGCCGGCAGAAGGACGAGAACGGCGATCCGGCACTGGTCGGCAGCGAGACGTTCAACGAGTTCGTCTATCGCCAGGTGCCGGCGGTGTTCCAGGGCTTCGAGGCCGAGGGCCGGACCACCGTGCTTTCGCGCCCCGGCGCCACGCTGGTGGTCGATGCGCGCGCCGACTATGTGCACGCGACCAACAAGGCGACGGGCGAGCCGATCCCCCGGGTGGCCCCGCTGCGCACCGCCGTCGGCCTGACCTGGTTCTCCGGCGCGTGGACCGTGCGCGGCGAACTGCAGGCGGCCGCCTCGCAGCGGCGCGTGCCGCAGTCCCAGAGCGAGCGCCAGACCGGCGAATATGCGCTGGTGAACCTGCATGCGGGCTACCGCTTCAGCCTCGGCGGCACGCGCGCGTTCGCCTTCGCGCGGCTCACCAATCTCGGCAACGCGACGGCGCGGCTCGCGACCTCGCAGTTGCGCGAGATCGTGCCGCTCGGCGGCCGCGCGCTCGCCGCCGGCGTGCGACTGGAGTTCTGAACGCCGCCGCGCCTGCGCGCGGCGCTCACTCCAGCCTGTAGGAAACCAGCTCGACGGTCTCGGCGGCCGGCGCTTCGCCGGCCAGCCCGGCGACCGAGGCCACCCGCACCGGCCGCATGACCGCGCGCGCATACCAGTGCTCCTCGCGCACGCTGAGCACGCGCTTGTCGTCGCCCGGATCGGCGGTCTCGATGAACACCTCGATGCGCAGCGCGAGGAAGCGTCCCGCCGGCACCGTGACCTCCTCCCAGCCGATGGCGCGTCCCTCGCCGCGCATGCGGCCGCTCTGGCCGGCGCCGAAGTTGCCGACCGTCGAATCGATGCCCCAGCGCTTGCCCGGATACAGCGGAAACGAATAGTAGGCGAGCGCCGGGCGGTAGTCGTTGAAGCCGCTGCCCAGGAGCCCCCACTGGCGGTCGTGCACGGTGACGGAGGAGTCCGGCGACCCCGGCTCCTCGGTGCGCAGCGAGATGCCGCCGTCGCTGACCGCAGTGACCGTCTGGCGCAGCACCCGCTCGCCGCCGGCGCCGCGCCGCCGGTAGACCCACGCGTCGCCCGGCTGCACCTGCGGCCGCATGATGAGGCCGGTGTCGGTCGCGGGGTTCGTGGTGTTGGCGGGATTGGCCGGCGCACCCGGGCCCGGCGCCTGCGCGCGGCCGGCGCCGGCGAACTGCAGTACAGCCGCGCCCGCAGCGGCCGCGACGGCGCGCCGGCGGCCGGGACGGTCAGGCGCGCCGCGCGAGTTCCGCCGCGAGCCCGACATAGCCTGCCGGTGTGAGCTCGAGGAGGCGGCGGCGTGCCGCCTCGGGAATCGCCAGGTCGGCGATGAACGCCGCGAGCGCGTCACGCGTGATCGCCTTGCCGCGGGTGAGCGCCTTCAGCTGCTCGTAGGGATTCGCGACGCCATGCCGCCGCATCACCGTCTGCACCGCCTCGGCGAGGACTTCCCAGTTGGCATCGAGATCCTCGGCCAGGCGCGCATGGTTCACCTCCAGCTTGGCCATGCCGCGCGCGAGCGAATCGACCGCCAGCAGGCTGTGCCCGAACGCCACCCCGACGTTGCGCAGCACCGTCGAGTCGGTGAGATCGCGCTGCCAGCGCGACACCGGCAGCTTGTCCGCCAGGTGCCGGAGCAGGGCGCTGGCGACGCCGAGATTGCCCTCGGCGTTCTCGAAGTCGATCGGGTTCACCTTGTGCGGCATGGTCGACGAGCCGACCTCGCCCTCCTTCAGCTTCTGCTTGAAGTAGCCGAGCGAGATGTAGCCCCACACGTCGCGGCACCAGTCGACGAGAATGGCATTGACGCGCGCGAGCGCGTCGAACGCCTCGGCCAGGCAGTCGTGCGGCTCGATCTGGATCGTGTGCGTATTGAACTCCAGCCCCATCCCCTCGACCACGCCGCGCGCGAGCGCCTCCCAGTCGATCTCCGGGCAGGCGATGCGGTGCGCGTTGTAGTTGCCGGTCGCGCCGTTGAGTTTGCCCAGCAGCGACACCGCCGCCAGACGATCGATCGCACGCTCGAGCCGCTTGGCGACGTTCGCCGCCTCCTTGCCCAGCGTGGTCGGCGTCGCGGGCTGGCCGTGGGTGCGCGAAAGCATCGGCGTGCCGGCCTCGGCATGCGCGAGGTCGCGCAGGCGGCCGTGCAGCGCCCGCAGGGCGGGAACGAGCACCGCGTCGCGCGCCCCCT
This sequence comes from Burkholderiales bacterium, assembly GCA_016790695.1. Lineage (GTDB taxonomy): Bacteria > Pseudomonadota > Gammaproteobacteria > Burkholderiales > JAEUOS01 > JAEUOS01. The sequence continues at coordinate 12,786 of JAEUOS010000090.1, read as the reverse complement.
TGACCATCAGCGCGTACGAGAGGTTGTTGATGTCCTCCGACGTGCACGCGAAGTGGATGAACTCGGCGGCCGGCGCGAACCCGGCGCTGCCGGCCATGCGCTCCTTCATGAAGTACTCGACTGCCTTGACGTCGTGGTTGGTGACCCGCTCGATCTCCTTGACGCGCGCCGCATCCGCCTCGGAAAACGACTCGACCATCGCGGCGAGGTCGGCATCGGCCTGCGCCGGCAGCCCGCCGAGTTCCGCCAGTCCGGCACCGGCCAGCGCGCGCAGCCACGCGGCCTCGACCCGGACCCGGTGCCGCACCAGCGCGAACTCGGAGAGATAGGGCCGCAGCGCGTCGAGCCGGGAGGCATAGCGGCCGTCGAGCGGGGACAGGGCGGACAGGTCGGATGGCATGAAACCGTGGCGCGGAAAGGTGCGTGGATGAAGTCGCGTGAACCGCGGCTCGAGGGGCCGTTGAGGATGCCTTGAACCTGCGTCGACGGCGCGCGAACCGCCGGCACGGCAGCCGGCGCGATGCGCACATTCTAGCCGCTGCGGACGCGGCCGGCCCGGGCGCAGGCCGGCGCCGCCTGCTTATAATCGCGCCCGCATGAAGAGGAACGGCTCGGCAATGAAGCTCATCGGTTCACACACCAGCCCCTACGTGCGCAAGGTGCGCATCGTCATGGCCGAGAAGCGCATCGACCACGCCTTCGTGATCGAGAACCCGTGGGACGAGACCACGCGCGTGCCCGAGTTCAACCCGCTGGGCAAGGTCCCCACGCTGGTCATGGAGGACGGCGGGGCGGTGTTCGATTCGCGCGTCATCGTCGAGTACCTCGACACCATCAATCCGGTCAACAAGCTCATCCCGGCGTCCGGGCGCGCCCGCGTCGAGGTGCGCTGCTGGGAGGCGCTGGCCGACGGCATCTGCGACGCGGCCGTGCTGGCGCGCCTCGAGGACGGCCGCGCGTCCCATGAGCGAAGCGCGCGCTGGACCGACCGCCAGCTGTCCAAGGTCCGCCTCGGCCTCAGCGCCGCCGCGCGCGGCCTGGCCGACAAGCCGTGGTGCAGCGGCACCGCCTATTCGCTGGCCGACATTGCCGTCGGGGTGGCGCTCGGCTACCTCGATTTCCGCTTTCCGCAGATCGACTGGCGCACGGCGCACGCGAACCTCGCGCGCCTGGCCGACAAGCTCGCGCAGCGCCCGTCCTTCGCCGCCACCCTGCCGCCGGCCGCCTGAGGGTGCGCCGCCGCGCGGGCGGCGGTCGCGTTCAGGCCGCGCGCACGGCGCTCTGCGCGGTGTCGATGAAGCCGCCGCCGAGGCAGACCTCGCCGTCGTACAGCACGGCCGACTGGCCCGGCGTGACCGACCACTGCGGCGTCGCGAAGGCGAGGCGGAAGCCGCCGTCGGGCAGGGACTCGAACCGGCACGGCGCGTCGGCCTGCCGGTAGCGCGTCTTCACCCCCGCCGCGCAGCCGTGCGGCGGCGGATGTCCGGCGACCCAGGAGGCATCGCGCGCGACCAGGCCGTCGGCGTACAGGCGCGGGTGATCGTGGCCGCGCACCACCGTGAGGCTGTTGCTCGCGACATCCTTGGCGGCGACGAACCACGGCGCACCGCCGCCGGGAAGGCCGCGGTCCTCGCGCCGCCCGCCCAGGCCGATGCCCTTGCGCTGGCCGATCGTGTAGTACATGAGCCCGATGTGCTCGCCGATGCGGCGCCCCGACTCGTCGAGCATCGGCCCCGGCGCGCGCGGCAGGTAGCGGTTGAGGAACGCGCGGAACGGGCGCTCGCCGATGAAGCAGATGCCGGTCGAATCCTTCTTGGCGTGGTTGCCCAGTCCGGCCTCGAGCGCGATGCGGCGCACCTGCGGTTTCTCGAGGTCGGCCAGGGGGAACAGCACCCGCGACAGCTGCGCCTGGGTGAGGCGGTGCAGGAAGTAGCTCTGGTCCTTGGCGGCGTCGCGCCCGCGCAGCAGCTCGTAACGACCGTCGCGCTCGCGCACCCCCGCATAGTGGCCGGTGGCGATGCGCTCCGCGCCCAGCGCGACCGCGTGGTCCAGGAAGGCCCGGAACTTGATCTCGGCATTGCACAGCACGTCGGGGTTCGGCGTGCGCCCTGCCGAATACTCGCGCAGGAACTCGGCGAACACGCGGTCCTTGTACTCGGCCGCGAAATTGACCGCCTCGAACTCCACGCCGACCACGTCGGCGGCGGCGGCGGCATCGACCAGGTCCTCGCGCGTCGAGCAATATTCGCCGTCGTCGTCGTCCTCCCAGTTCTTCATGAACAGGCCGATGACGCGATAGCCGGCCCGCTTGAGCAGCAGCGCGGCCACCGCCGAATCGACCCCGCCCGACATGCCGACCACCACCGTCGGCGCGCTCACCGCGTCGCCTCCGGCGCGTCCTCGGGATCGTAGCCGGCCTTCCAGCGCGACAGCGTGACCACCGTCGCCGGCAGGCCGGGATCGAGGAACCAGGTATCGACCGCGAACTGCTCGCCACCGTCGTTGGCGACCAGCGACGCCGACCAGTGCTCGCCGAAGACCAGGAACGCGAAGCGGCGCTGCGCCGATGCGGGGCGATGGTGGCGCAGCATGCCCTCGCGCCAGAGCAGATGCAGGAACGCGCCGGTGTTGGTCGAATGATCGATGCAATCCATCGCGCCCTCGAGATGCCGCTCCTCGAGCGTGTTGCGCCCGCGGTCGCGCCAGATCGGCGTCTGGCGCGCGGCGATCGCATACATGCGTCCCACGGCACGCGCGATCGCGTCGCGCTCGGCCGCCGCGTCGGCCGCGGGCGCGAGCAGTTCCCGCAGCTCGCGCAGATCGTCGTCGGCGAAGATGGCGCGCGCCTGCCGGTAACAGCTGTAGCCGAAGCAGATCTCGATCTCGGCAGCGCGTGCCGGCGCCGCCCAGGCCAGGGCGGCGCAAAGCGCCGCCCCCAGTACGAGGCCCGGGCCGGCGCGCCGCCGCGCCAGGCTCAGGTCCACCGGAGGCACTCCAGGCCCAGGCGCCGGCCCGACAGGTAGTCGTCGACGCAGGCGAGCACCCAGGGGCTGCGGTAGCGCGGCGTCGCGGCCGCGATCTCGTCCCGGGTCATCCAGACGGCGCGCTCGATGCCGTGATCGAGCGCGCGCGCCGGATCGGGTGCGGACGCGCTGCCGCAGAACGCGAAACGCAGGAAGGTGCGTCCGCCGGCACGATCGTGCCACTGATAGATGCCCACCAGCGACTCCGGCCGGAACGCGCAGGCCGTCTCCTCGAGGGCCTCGCGGCACACCGCCTCGATCAGGGTCTCGCCATCCTCGAGATGCCCGGCCGGCTGGTTGATCATCAGGCCGGCGGGGGTGCGCTCCTCGACGATGAGGAAGCGCCCGTCGCGCTCGGCGACCGCAGCAACGGTGACGTTCGGCTTCCAGCGCGCTGCCACCACCCGGTCCCCATGAGCGAAAAACGGAATTCTAGCGCCGCCGCCGCATTCGGCGCCGGCGCGCGCCTGACGGGTCGCGCGCGCGAACCGGCGTCCCGCCGGCCGAAGCCGGTGGCGGTACCGCTCAGTGCCGGGCCGGCGCGGCCTCGGGCGCCCCCTTGGCGCCGCCCCTGGGCGCGCCCGTGGCGCTCTTGGGCAACCCGGCCAGCGGATCGGTCGCGGCCGCGCTGGTCGGCGGCAGGGTGGGGATGCGTGCCTCGCCGTCGGCCTTGTCGCCCTTCTCCGGCTTCGACCTGGCCGACTTGTCCGCCTTGGCCTCCGCCTTGACCAGCGTCGGCGCGATGATCTCGATCTTGTTCGAGGTCATGTAGTCGTTCATTTCCTTCCAGCCCGCGAACACCTGGGCCTTCGGGCTTTCCGGATACATCGCGTAGCAGTCCTCGAGCGCGCGCCCGGAGTGCCGGCAGGCGCTGCCGACCGCGACTGCGTCGGCATCGCGGGCCTTGCTGCCGTCGAGTACGGCGATCTGCTCGCAGCCGGCGACCAGGCAGAGCACGGCAAGGACGGCGGGGCGGATGAACGGATTCATGGGAAAAGGCCTCTCTCCCCGCAAGCATAGGTGCGCGCCGCTGCGCCCCGTCGCCGGAACAGGCAAGAAAAACCGGGCCAGTTCCCTGCCGGGCACGCGCGCCGCACCGCGCCAGGCGCCGTCGCCCGCGCGGCAGTGCCTATTCGATCTCGATGGCGCCGCTGGCGGTGACGGTCAGCATCGTCACGCCGCCCTCGGCCGGCGGGGCCGGGACCGCCGCCTCGGCGATGGCGGCGCGCGCCGCCATCATCATCCGCGGCGGCGGCGGGCCGGACGACCCCAGCGCGACGCGCTGGATCTTGTAGCCGCGGCCGGCCATGGCCTTCTGCACGATCTCGGCGCGCTGGCGGAACGCCGCGATCGCCTCGGCGACGAGTTCGTTCTCGGCCGCCTTGCGTGCCTCCGGCGAGACCGAGAAGGCGACGCCGGCGAGCTGCATGGTGGCCTGCAGCCGTCCGATGAGTGCGGAACCGGCCGCGAAGTCGCGCGTTTCCAGGCGCACCTCGGCGCGGCCGCGCCAGCCCTGCAGCTGGTTCGTGCGCGGCGCGTACACCGGATAGGTCGCGTTGTTGCCGGTGCGCACGCGCACCGCGGGTTGCTCGCGCGCCAGGCGCACCGCCTCGGCGAGCGCGCGATTGAGGTTGCCGGCCAGGGTCGCGGGATTCGCGTGGTTGTCCTCGACGTACAGCGTCGCCGCCATCAGGTCGTTGCCCACCTCGCGCTGCGCGTCGACCTGCAGCTCGACCACGTTGTATCGAAGCGGCGCGGGGGTGGCGACGGACGGCGGCTGCGCCTGCGCGGCGGGGACGGCACAGCAGAGGGCGGAAAGCAGGAGCAGGAAGCGCATGGTCGGAGCAGCCGCGGCGATCGGTTGGCACGGGCGCGCACCCGCGGTCGGGCGGCGCAGGGACGAGCCGCTATACTTTACCCTTTCGAACGCGAAGCACGCGCGTCAACCGCTGCGCCCGCGCCCGACCGCGCGGCCGGCGGCAGTCGGGCGCAGACCCGCCGCCGCATCCGCCGCGCGCCCCGGCGCGGCGGGCGGGAAGCGGGCGGACGAGGAGGAAGTCTTGAAGATCGGCATTCCCAGGGAAACCCGGCCGGGCGAGACACGCGTGGCGGCCACGCCGGAGACGGTGAAGAAATACGTCGCCGCCAGGCACGAGGTCGTGGTCGAGGCCGGCGCCGGCGCCGGCGCGATGATCCCCGACGCCGACTACGCGGCCGCGGGCGCGCGCCTGGCGGACGCGGCGACCGTCTACGCCGAGGCCGAGCTGCTGCTCAAGGTGCGTCCGCCGCAGGCCGAGGAAGCCGCGCGCATGAAGGCCGGCCAGGTGCTCGTCGGCACCCTGAACCGCTTCGACACCGCCGGGCTCGAAACCCTGGCGCGCCAGGGCGTGACCGGGTTCGCGCTCGAAGCCGCGCCGCGCATCACGCGTGCCCAGTCGCTCGACGTCCTGTCCTCGCAGGCGAACCTCGGCGGCTACATGGCCGTGCTGATCGCCGCCACCCACTACCCGCGGGTGATGCCGATGTTCATGACCGCCGCCGGCACGGTGAAGGCGGCGCGCGTGATCGTCATGGGCGTCGGCGTCGCCGGCCTGCAGGCGATCGCGACCGCCAAGCGCCTCGGGGCGGTGGTCGAGGCCACCGACGTGCGCCCGGCCACCAAGGAGCAGGTCGAATCGCTGGGCGCCAAGTTCATCGACGTGCCGTTCGAGACCGACGAGGAGCGCGAGACCGCGCAGGGCGTCGGCGGCTACGCGCGGCCGATGCCCGAGTCCTGGCTCAAGCGCCAGGCCGCCCTCGTCGCCGAGCGCATCAGGCAGGCCGACATCGTCATCACCACCGCGCTCATCCCGGGCCGCCCGGCGCCGGTGCTGGTCACCGAGGACATGGTCAAGTCGATGAAGTCCGGCTCGGTGATCGTCGACATGGCCGCCGGACAGGGGGCCGCGTCGCCGTCCGGCGCCACACGGGGCGGCAACTGCCCGCTGACCGAGGAAGACCGGGTGGTGGTGCGCCACGGCGTGACCCTGATCGGCCACACCAACTTCCCGGCCACCGTCGCCGCCGATGCCTCGGCGCTGTTCGCGCGCAACGTGCAGGACTTCCTCAAGCTCATCATCGACAAGGACGGCAAGCTCGCCATCAACAAGGAAGACGAGATCGTCGCCGCGTGCCTGCTGACCGAGAACGGTCAGGTCGTCAAGAAAGCCTAGGATCGAACCGCCATGGAATTCATCTCCCCGACCGTCACCAACCTGATCATCTTCGTGCTCGCGATCTACGTCGGCTACCACGTCGTCTGGACCGTCACGCCCGCGCTGCACACCCCGCTGATGGCGGTCACCAACGCGCTCTCCGCGGTGATCATCGTCGGCGCCATGCTCGCCGCCGCCCTCACCGCCGGCGACCTGTCGCGCTGGATGGGCACCGCGGCGGTGGCGCTGGCCGCGGTCAACGTCTTCGGCGGCTTCCTGGTCACCCGGCGCATGCTCGAGATGTTCAAGAAGAAGGACCGGCCGGCCGCGGGCGAGCACGGCAAGGGAGGCCACTAAATGAGCCTCGACGTCGTCACCCTCCTGTACCTGGTCGCGTCGGTCTGCTTCATCCAGGCGCTCAAGGGCCTGTCGCACCCGACCACCGCGCGCGCCGGCAACGTGTTCGGCATGGTCGGCATGGCCATCGCCATCCTCACCACCGCCGCGCTGATCGTCAAGCTCTCGGGCAGCAAGGCCGACGGCATGGTCTACGTGTTCGGCGGCCTCGTGGTCGGCGGCGCCGCCGGCGCCATCATGGCCAAGCGCGTCGAGATGACCAAGATGCCCGAGCTGGTCGCGTTCATGCACTCGATGATCGGCCTGGCCGCGGTGTGCATCGCCGTCGCGGTGGTGGCCGAGCCGTCGGCGTTCCGCATCGCCGAGCCCGGCAAGCCGATTCCCTACGGCAACCGCCTCGAGCTGTTCATCGGCACCTTCGTCGGCGCGATCACCTTCTCGGGGTCCGTGATCGCCTTCGGCAAGCTCTCCGGCAAGTACAAGTTCCGCCTGTTCCAGGGCGCGCCGGTGATCTTCTCCGGCCAGCACGCGGTCAACGCGCTCCTCGGCCTGGCGATGCTCGGCTGCGGCCTCTGGTTCACCGCCACCCAGGACTGGACGCCGTTCATCGCCATGACCGTGATCGCCTTCGTGCTGGGCGTCCTGATCATCATCCCGATCGGCGGCGCCGACATGCCGGTGGTGGTGTCGATGCTCAACTCGTACTCCGGCTGGGCCGCCGCGGGCATCGGCTTCTCGCTCAACAACTCGATGCTGATCATCGCCGGCAGCCTGGTCGGGTCCTCGGGCGCGATCCTGTCCTACATCATGTGCAAGGCGATGAACCGCTCGTTCTTCAACGTCATCCTCGGCGGGTTCGGCCAGGAGGGCGGCACGGCGGCCGGCAAGCAGGAGCAGCGCCCGGTCAAGAGCGGCTCGTCCGACGACGCCGCCTTCATGATGAGCAACGCCGAGACCGTGGTGATCGTTCCCGGCTACGGCCTGGCGGTCTCGCGCGCGCAGCACGCGCTCAAGGAACTCGCGCACAAGCTCGGCGAGAAGGGGGTCCAGGTGCGCTACGCGATCCACCCGGTGGCCGGGCGCATGCCCGGGCACATGAACGTGCTGCTCGCCGAAGCCGAGATCCCCTACGACCAGGTCTTCGAGATGGAGGACATCAATCCCGATTTCCGCCAGACCGACGTCGTCCTCGTGCTCGGCGCGAACGACGTGGTCAACCCGGCGGCGAAGACCCCGGGCAGCCCGATCTTCGGCATGCCCATCCTCGAGACCCACCTCGCGCGCACGGTGATCGTCAACAAGCGCTCGATGGCCTCCGGCTACGCCGGCCTGGACAACGACCTCTTCTACATGGACAAGACCATGATGGTGTTCGGCGACGCCAAGAAGGTGCTCGAGGACATGGTCAAGGCGCTCGAGGCGCTGTAGCCGGCCGCGTTCGCCCCCCAGCCCGCCGCCCGGCGGGCTTTTTTTTCGCCGGCGCGCGTCGCGCGCCGGTCCGGCTGCCGCCATCGGCGCAACTGGCCGGCAAAAGCCGCCGACCTCGGCCCATCCCCGCTCCGCCGTCCGCGCGAACATCGTCCTTGCATGCGGACCCGCCGTGCGCGTGCGGCGCCGGCCCCTGCGCGCCGCCCGCGGCCGGACACCCGACGCGCGGACCGCAGCACGTTCACGACAGCGACAGGAGCATGAACCAGATTCCCTTCGGCAGCGCAGGCGGTCGCGGCCCCGATCCCGGGCCGCCGGACCGCACGCGCACCCGGCACCGCGGCCGGGGCGGGCATCGATGAGCGCGCTCGCACCGCCGCCGCGCGCGCACGCGCCGGCCGCCGCCGCCGGCGACGGCACGGCCGCGCGCGTCCTCGGCCTGCAGGCCGCGCTGCTGTCGCATCACGCGATCGAAGCCGCCGCCGCCGCCTTCGCCGCCGAGCTGGCCGACGCCCTGCGCTGCGACCTGGTCTGCGTCGGCCTGGTGCGCGCGCACCGCACCCGCGTGCTTGCACGCTCCGACGGCAACGCCGTGACCCGCAGCGCTGGCGACCTGCTCGTCGAGGCGGCGATGAACGAATCCCTCGACCAGGCGCGCACGGTCGTCGTCCCCGAAGGCGGCGCGCCGAACGCGCCGATCACGCAGGCGCACCGGCAGCTCGCCGCCGCGGCCGGCACGGCCGCCTGCTCGGTGCCGCTGGTCAGCGCCGGCCGCATCGCCGGCATCATCACGCTGGAGCGCATTGCCCCGTTCAACGCGCGCGAACTGGCGCTGTGCGAGGATGCCGCCTGCTTCGCCGGCCCCGTGCTGGAGCTTCGCCGCCGCGCCGACCGCACGGGGTGGGAGCGCCTGCGCGAGTGGCTGCGCGCACAGGCCGCCGCGCTGCGCGCACCGGGGCACACCGGTGCCCGGCTCGCGGCGCTCGCGCTGCTGACCGCCGTCGCCGCCGCCCTGAGCGTGCCGCTGCCGTACCGCGTCAGCGCGCCGGCGCGCATCGAGGGCGCCGTGCAGCGCGCGATCGCGGCGCCGGCCGACGGCTTCCTGCAGCGCGCCAATGCGCGCGCCGGCGACAGCGTGCGCGCCGGCCAGGTCCTCGCCGAGCTCGCGAGCGAAGACCTGGCGCTCGAACAGCGGCGGCGCGCGAGCGAGCTGCGCCAGCACGAGAACGCCTACCGCGGCGCGATGGCGCGCGCCGACCGCGCGCAGATGGTGATCCACCAGGCCCGCGCCGGCGAGGCCCAGGCCATGCTGGACCTGATCGAGACGCAGATCGAGCGCACGCGCATCGTCGCGCCGTTCGACGGCGTGGTGATCAAGGGCGACCTCGCGCAGAACCTCGGCGCCCCGGTGCAGAAGGGCGAGATGCTGCTCACGGTCGCGCCCGCCGACAGCTTCCGGCTGATCGTCGAGGTCGACGACGCCGACGTCGGCCACGTCGCCGCCGGCAGCGCCGGCCGGCTGGTGCTCGCCGCCGCACCCGAGCACAGCCTCGGCCTGACGGTCGCCCGCGTGCTGCCGGTGGCCACCAGCGCCGACGGGCGCAACTACTTCGAGGTCGAGGCCGCGCTCGACGCGCCGGCCGGGACGGCGCGGCCGGGACTGCGCGGCGTCGCCAAGATCGACGCCGGCCGCCGCCCCTTGGCATGGATGGCGACCCGTCGCGCGCTCGACTGGCTGCGCCTGACCCTGTGGGCATGGCTGCCATGACGTCGCCACGCCGCGCGCACGGCCGCGCCGCGGAGCCGCGCCGATGACCGCGCCGCTGGAATCCGCCGACTGGTACCGGGTCGCCGGCCTGCGCGCCCGGTTCGACGCGCGCGCGGGGCCGGCGCGCCAGGTCGTGCGCGGCCGCGTCTGGCAGGTCCTGACCGACCCGCAGAGCGGCCGGCAGGTGCGCCTCAACGCTCCCGCGTGGGCGTTCGTCGGACGCTGCGACGGCCGGCGCAGCGTCGACGCGATCTGGCGGCAACTGCACGAGGAGCAGGGTGACGACGCGCCGACCCAGGACGACATCCTGCAGCTGCTGCCGCGCCTGCAGCGCGCCGGCGTGCTGCGCGTCGACGACGCGCCCGACCTCGCCGCGATGTTCGCGCGCCACGGCGACGCGGTGCGGCGGCGCCGGCGCGCCTGGGTCAATCCGCTGGCCCTGAAGGTGCGCCTCGGCGATCCGACCCGGCTGCTCGACCGCCTCGTGCCGCATGCCGGCGCCCTCTTCCATCCGCTGGCGGCCGCCCTGTGGGCGCTCGGCGTGACCATCGCCGCCCTGGCCTGCCTGGTACACCTGCCGCGCCTCGCGGCCGGCGTCGCGCCACTCCTCGACGCCCCGCGCACGGTGCTCCTGTTCTGGCTGTGCTTCCCGCCGATCAAGGCCGTGCACGAGCTCGCGCACGCGCTCGCGGTGCGGCACTTCGGCGGCGCCGTGCGCGAGGCCGGCATCACCCTGCTCGTGTTCACCCCCTCGCCCTACGTCGACGCCTCCGCCGCCAGTGCGTTCGACAGCCGGCGCCGGCGCGCCCTGGTCAGCGCCGCCGGCATCGCCGCCGAACTCGCCATCGCCGCGCTGGCCGCGCTGGTCTGGTTCGCGGTCGAGCCCGGGCTCACGCGCGACCTCGCGCTGGTCACGCTCGTCATCACCACGGTCTCGTCGCTCCTCGTCAACGGCAATCCGCTGCTGCGCTTTGACGGCTACTACGTCCTGATCGACCTGCTCGACCTGCCGAACCTCGCGCTGCGCAGCAACGCGTGGTGGGCGACGCAGGCGCGTCGCCTGCTGATCGGCGCAGACGCGCCCGAGCACGCGTTCCTCGCGCCCGGCGAACGCAAGTGGCTGATCGCCTACGCGCCGCTGTCCTGGGCCTGCCGCGCCATGCTGCTGGGCGCGCTGGTGCTGTGGGCGGGCGCCTACGCATGGATGCTGGGCGCGCTCGCGGGCATCGCGTTCGCGGTCTGGCTCCTCCACAAGCCGGTCGTCGGCGCGGCGCACCTGCTGCAGGCGGCCGCGCCGGGCCGCGCGCGCCGCCGCGCCCTCGCGGTGCTGGCCGGCGGCACCGGTGCGCTGGGACTGGTGCTGTTCGCACTGCCGCTGCCGAGCGCGACCGTTGCGCAGGGCGTCGTGTGGCCGCCCGACCATGCCCAGGTGCGCGCGCAGACCGCCGGCTTCGTTGCCGCGCTCGCGGCCGCCGACGGCGCGCCGGTCGCCGCGGGCGACCCGCTCCTCACGCTGGCCGAGCCCGCGCTCGAAGCCGAGCGCGAGCGCAAGGCGGCCCAGCTCGCCGGCCTGAAGGCCCAGCAGTACACCGCCCTGCTGCGCGATCCGCTGGCCGCCGGCAACCTCGCACTCGACGTCGCGCGCGCCGAGGCCGAACTCGCGCATGTCGTCGAGCAGGAAGCCGCGCTCGAGGTCAGGAGCCAGGGCGACGGACGCCTGGTGCTGCCGCGCGCCGCGGACCTGCCCGGCAGCTTCGCGCCGCGCGGCGCGATGATCGGCTACATCCTCGGGCCGGAACCGGCCAACGTGCGCGCCGTGCTCGGCCAGGACGACGCGCAGCTGGTGCGCGCGCGCACACGGCGGGTCGAGGTGCGGCTCGCCGAGGACCCGGCCACGGTGCTCGCCGCCCGCCTCGGCGGCGCGCCGCCGGCCGCGACCCGCAGCCTGCCGAGTGCCGCGCTCGGCGACGCCGGCGGCGGCCGCGTGCCGGTCGACCGCGCCGCCCCCGACGGCCTGCGCGCCGTCGAGCCGGTGTTCCTGCAGGACGTCACCGTCGACGCACCGGTGCCGCAGCGCATCGGCGGCCGGGTCTGGGTGCGCTTCGACCTCGGCCTCGAGCCGGTCGGCACGCGCGCGCTGCGCCGCTTGCGCCAGCTCCTGCTGCGCCACTTCAATCCGGCCGGCCAGGCGTGACGAGGCTGCGATGATCGCCACCGCACCCGCCTTCCCGCACCGCCTGCCCGCGCCCGGCATGCTCTGGGGCGACTATCCGGAGCGCGACGAGGCCGACCGCGGCATCGTCGCGCGCCTCGACGGCGCCTGGGAAGTGCTGCGCGCGCTCGCCGGCACGCGCGGCGCCGCACCCTACCTGCGCTTCGCGCGCCGTGTGGCCGCCCGCGCCGCCGCCACGGCGCCCGCCGCCGCGGACCTCGCACGCCTGCGCCAGGACATCGCGCGCCGCGGCCTCGACGACGACACCGCGGAGCGCGCGTTCGCGCTGGCCTGCGCGAGCTGCCGGCACACGCTCGGCGTGATGCCGTACGCGACCCAGATCGCCGCCGCCCGCGTGATGCTCGACAACCGCCTCGCCGAAATGGCCACCGGCGAAGGCAAGACCCTCGCGGTCGCGCTCGCGGCCGCGGTCGCCGCGCTCGGCGGCACGCCGGTGCACGTGGTCACCGCCAACGACTACCTGGCCGACCGCGACGCCGGCACCCTCGCCGCGTTCTACCGCGCGCTCGGGCTCAGCGTCGCCGCCGTCACCCAGCCGATGGCGCGCGACGCGCGACGCGCCGCCTACGGTGCCGACGTCGCGTACTGCACGGCCCGGGAACTGGTATTCGACTACCTGCGCGACGGCCTGGCCCGGCCGCGCGCGGCATCGGCGCTGGCGCGCCGCGCGCGGCGCCTGGGGCAGGATGAGCGCGCCACCGCGCCGGTCCTGCGCGGCCTGTGCATGGCCCTGATCGACGAGGCCGACGTCGTCCTGCTCGACGAGGCCCGGGTGCCGCTGGT
>JAEUOS010000047.1 GCA_016790695.1 Burkholderiales bacterium | reverse complement strand
CACGCAAGGTCAGGCGAAACAATCTTGCTCTGCATAGATAAACAGCCATGCCGGCCTCCGTAGGTGCGTTAACTTCAAGCCCTGGGAAAGAAGTGCCTGCTTTCCCGACACTGATAAAGAGCTGCAAAAGACCGCGAGCGTATCGCGGTGCTGCAATCCTATCGACCGCAGTGGATGTGGTCAATCGACCAATTCGGGGCGACCATTGGCACGAACACGTACCGTCAGGAGGCGAGGCAAGCACGTTCGCGAAAAAGCTGCTGGTGCCCGGAGCCGGAATCGAACCGGCACGACCTTGCGGTCGGCAGATTTTGAGTCTGCTGCGTCTACCGATTTCGCCACCCGGGCAGTTGGGTTACGCCTCTTCTCAGAGGGCAAACGCGAGCGGCAAAGTATAGCGCGAAGCTTACAATCCCGGCCGATGAGCACGCGCCGGTACACCATCGAGGATTTCGATTTCGCGTTGCCGGCGGAGCTGATCGCGCAGTTTCCGGCGGCCGAGCGCGCGGGCAGCCGGCTGCTCGTGCCCGCCGCGGACGGCATGCGCGACCTCGCGTTTCGCGACCTGCCGCAACTGCTCTCGCCCGGCGATCTGCTGGTGGTGAACCAGACGCGGGTGGTCAAGGCGCGCCTGTTCGGCACCAAGGACACCGGCGGCAAGGTGGAATTGCTGATCGAGCGGGTGCTCGAACCCCGGCTGGCGCTCGCGCACATCCGCGCCAGCCACGCGCCCAGGCCCGGCGCACGCATCCACCTCGCGGGCGGCGCGGTGGCGGAGGTGGTGGAGAAGCGCGACGCGCTCACCCTGCTGCGCCTGGCAGGCACCGCGTCGGTGTTCGACCTCATGGAGGCGCACGGCGCGCTGCCGCTGCCGCCGTACATCGCGCACCCCGCCACGGCCGACGACGAGGCGCGCTACCAGACCGTGTACGCGAGCACGCCCGGCGCGGTCGCGGCGCCGACGGCCGGGCTGCATTTCGACGCGGCGCTGTTCGCCGCACTCGCCGAGCGCGGCATCGCGCGCGCGGCGCTCACGCTGCACGTGGGTGCCGGCACGTTCCAGCCGGTGCGCGTGACCGACATCGCCGCGCACGTCATGCACAGCGAGTGGTACGAGATCCCCGAGGCGACCGCGGCGGCGATCGAGGCGACGCGCGCGGCCGGCGGGCGCATCGTCGCCGTCGGCACCACGACGCTGCGCGCGCTCGAGGCGGCGGCGGCCCGGGCCGGCCCCGGCGAGCTGGTCGCGCGCGGCGCCGACGAGACGCGCATCTTCATCACCCCCGGCTTCACATTCCGCGTGGTCGACCGGCTGATCACCAACTTCCACCTGCCGAAGTCGACGCTGATGATGCTGGTCTCGGCCTTCGCCGGGCACGACCTGATCCGCAGCGCCTACGCGCACGCGGTGCGCGCGCGCTACCGCTTCTTCAGCTACGGCGACGCGATGCTGCTCGCGCGCGCCTGAACGCGGCTCAGCGCGCGGCGGCGAGCGCCTCGTAGGCGCGCGCGACCGCCAGCACCTCGCGGTCCGCGCCCGGATGGCCGACGATCTGCAGCCCGGCGGACAACGCCCCGTCCGCGCGCGGCATCGGCACGCTGGCCGCGGGCGCGCCGGCGAGGCTGGCCGTGGTGGTGAGGTCGGCCTGGTTGTCCGGGGCCCGCGCGTCGATCGCGAAGGCCACCTGCGGCGCGGCCGGCAGCAGCAGGCAGCGCGCGGCGCCGAGCAGCCGGCGCAGCAGCGGGCCGCCGCCGTCGATCAGGTGCAGCGCGCGCGCGAGGTCGCGCGCGGACTTGCCTTCGGCCCACGCCATCGCGGCCGCCATGTCGGGCGGAAACGCGGGCCGCGCGTCGCGCCACTCGGCCTCGAAGGTGACCAGCAGTTCGGACGTCGAGAGCAGCAGCGCGGCGCGGCGCAGGCGGCCGAGGTCGACCGGCGGCGCGTCGAAGCGCTCGACGCGGAAGCCGCCGCGTTCGAGTGCGGCGAGCGCCGCTTCGAAGCGCGCCCACACGCCGGGCTCGACGGCGGCGCCGAGCGGCGTGCGCGGCGCGCGCAGGACCGTCGGCGCGGCCACCGGCGCCGCGTCGATCGCGCGCGCGCCCGCGCAGTCGGGGTCGAACGCCGCGGTCGCCGCGAGGCCGCGCTCGAGGCCCGCGACGTCGGGCGCGAGCAGGCCGACCTGGTCGAGACGCGTCGACAGCGGCACCACGCCGCCGTTGCTGATCGCCCCGCCGGTCGGCTTGAACCCGGCCACGCCGCAGTAGCTCGCCGGCAGGCGCACCGAGCCGAGGGTGTCGCTGCCCAGCGCGAGGTCGGCCCAGCCGGCCGCGACCGCGGCGGCCGAGCCGCCGCTCGACCCGCCGGGCACCAGGCCCGGGTGGGTCGGGTTGGCGCAGTCGCCGAAGTCCGCGTTGCGGTTGGTCGCGCCGAAGGCGGCCGGATGCATGTTGAGCTTGCCGACGATCACCGCGCCGGCCGCGCGCAGCCGCTCGACCACGAAGGCGTCGCGCGCGGCGACGCGGCCGCGGCGGAAGCCCAGCCCCGCGGTGGTCGCCAGGCCGGCGACGTCGATGTTGTCCTTGACGCCGACCAGGCAGCCGTCGAGCGGCGAGCGCGCGGCGCCGGTGGCCAGCCGCCGGTCCGCTGCGGCGGCCGCGGCGCGCGCGCCGTCGGCGTCGACCTGCAGGTAGATCGCGAGCGCGCCGTTGCGCGCGGCGATGTCGGCAAGCACCGCCTCGAGGCGCGCCACGCTGCTCATTCGACCACCCTCCTGTCGCTGCGTGACCTCCGTCCCGCGGGAGGCGCATCGCGCAATGCGGCGCGCCCTGCGGACGGCCGGGCAGGGGCGCTCATGCCGCCCCGCGCTGGTCGACCAGGCGCACCGGCTTCTGCCGCGACTCCACGCCGGTCAGCGCCGACAGGCTCTTCGGCGCCTCCAGGCTCACCGTCACCTCGACTCCGAGGCGGCGCTTGAGCAGGTCGCGATAGGCCGGCAGGCGCGCGCCGGGGTCGGCGGCGCGGGTCTCGATGCGCACGGTGAAGGTCTCGCCGCCGTCGGCCGCGCGGCCGCGCACGCACACGTACTCGCCGGCGAAGTCGTCCAGCTCCGCGAGGATGTTGCCGATCGCCTGCGGGTAGACGTTGATCCCCTTGAGCTTCACCATGCTGTCGCTGCGCCCGAGGAAGCCGGCGATGCGGCGGAACGGCAGCCCGAGCGCCGAGGTCCCGGGCAGCACGCGCGTGATGTCGTGGGTGTTGAAGCGGATGATCGGGAACAGGTCGTCGATGAACAGGCAGGTCACCACCATGTCGCCGACCTCGCCGGGCGCGACCGCGCGCCCGGTCTCGACGTCGTTGATCTCGACGTACTGCGCGTCCTCCTGCAGGTAGAGCCCGTCGTGGTCCGGGCCCTCGCCGGCGATCGCGCCGGTGTCGCCGACGCCGTACCAGTCGAACAGCTCGACCTGCGGCCCCCACGCCGCCCCGAGCGAGGCGCGCAGCTCGTCGGAGAGGTGGCCGGTGATCATGCGCAGGCCGATGTCCCTGACCGGGTCGATCCCCTGCTCGCGCGCCACCTGCGCCAGGCGCTTGAGGAAGTCGCCGAAGCCCGCGAGCACGGTGACGCCGAAGTCGCGCATGAGCTCGACCTGCTTCGCCGACGGCGTCTCGATGCCGGTGCCGGCCGACAGGAACACCGCCGGCGTGTGGCGCGTCACCACCTCGCGGATGTAGTGCCCGCCGTTGACCAGGCCGTGGCCGTACACCGAGTGCACGACGTCGTCGGCGCGCAGGCCCTGCAGCAGGTAGATGCGCGCGAGCAGCAGGTTCTGCACCTCGCGCGTCTTCGGGCTGTAGATCAGCGGCTGCGGCGTGCCGGTGGTGCCCGAGGTGGTGTGGACGATCATCGGCAGGATGCGCCCGTCGACCGGCACCTCGCGCCCGTGGTGGTCGCCGAACGGCGGGCGCCGCGCCACCGACGCCATCACCTCGTCCTTGCCGAAGGTCGGCAGCCGGCCGATGTCCGCGAGCGAGCCGATGTCGCCCGGCGCCACGCCGGCCGCGTCCCACAGGCGCTGGTAGAACGGGATCTGCCAGGCGCGCGCGACCGCGCGCCGGAACAGCGCGTCCTGGCGCGCGTGCAGCGCGTCCGCGCTCATGCCCGCGAAGCGCTCGAGGAAGGCCGGGCCGGCCGGATACTCGCGCGCCAGCGCGCGCGGGTCGACCGCTTCGAAGAAGGTGACGGCGGAAGGCGGCGTTGGCATGGATAATCCGGGATCGGCGGGCGCTGGCGGCGCCGGCGCAGCGCGCCGTGTGACAATATGACCGGACAAATTATTCCACACCCCGGCCCGCGGCCGCCCGCGACGCGGCACGCCGGCGATTGAACCACCCGATGGCGTCCTCGCGCAAGCCCGCCCTGCCGCGCTACCGGCGTGTCGCCGACACGCTGATCGAAGGCATCCTCTCCGGCCGCTACCCGGTCGGCACGGTGCTGCCCGGCGAGACCGAGGTCGCGGCGCAGTTCGCGATCTCGCGCCACACCGCGCGCGACGCCATGCGCCTGATCGAGCAGGCCGGCATGATCACGCGGCGGCGCCGCGTCGGCTCGATGGTGGTCAGCAACGAGCTGCCGATGCGCTACAACCAGCGCATCGAGTCGCTCAACGACCTCCTGCAGTACAGCAACGCCTCGCGCCTGACCGTGCTGGCCGCCACCGAGGTGGCGCTCGACGCCGCCAGCGCCGAGCTGCTGCGCGCGAAGCCCGGCGGACCGTGCATGTTCCTGACCGGCATCCGCCACCAGCGCCACGACAACCGGCCGTTCGCCTATTCCGAGATCTTCTTCCCGGTCGAGCGCCGCGCGGTGCGCGAGCGCATGCGCGACCCGCAGACCGCCGCGCGCGAGCTCACGCGCAAGGTCGACACGCCGCACCTGTCGGCGATCGAGCAGACGCTGGTGGCCGAAGCCGCGACGCGGCGCATCGCGGCGATCCTGAAGCTCCGGCCGGGCGCGGCGCTGCTGAAGTCGATGCGCGTCTACATCGGCGCGGCCGGCAAGGTGGTCGCGACCTCGACCACCTGGCACGCCGGCGACCTGTTCAGCTACTCGACCACCCTGACCAAGGCGTCGTGACGGCGGCGCGCCGCCGGCCGGGGCGCGCCGCCCGCGGGACCGCCTACGCCAGCCCGGCCGCGCGCGCCGCGGCGAGGAGCGGCTCGCGGTGGTCGGGATGCGCGATCGCGATCACCGCGCGCGCGCGCTCGGCGAGCGTGCGGTCGCGCAGGTGCGCCACCCCCCACTCGGTGACGATGCAGTCGGCGTCGGTCGCGCCCAGCGTGGCCGGGCCGTCGAGGCGGGCGACGATGCGCGAGACCGCGCCGCCGCGCGCGCACGACGGCATGGCGATGATCGAGCGCCCGCCGCGCGCGGCGAGCGCGCCGCGCACGAAGTCGGCCAGCCCGCCGACGCCGCCGAGGTAGCGCGTGCCGGCGGCCTCGGCATTGACCTGGCCGGCCAGGTCGACCTGCAGGCCGGAATTGAGCGCGGTCAGGTTGTCGATGCGCGCCAGGGTCTCGCGCACGTGGGTGTAGGCGGCGCCCGCCATGCGCAGCTGCGGATTGCCGTGCACGAAGTCGTAGAGCGCACGCGAGCCCACCGGGTTGCCGAGCACCGCGACGCCCGCATCGATGCTCTTGCGCGAGTTGTCGATCGCGCCGGACTGCATCAGGCGCATCACGTCGTCGTTGATCAGGCCCGAGTGGAACCCGAGGTGGCGGTGGCCGGAGAGCGCGGCCAGCAGCGCGCCGGCCAGGGACCCGACGCCGACCTGGATGGTGGCGCCGTCTTCGACCAGGCCGGCCACGTGGGTGGCGATGCGCACCTCGTCGGCGCCGGGCTCGCCGTAGGACTGCTCGGGAATCTCGCGGTCCGACTCGATCAGGTGGTGGATCGGCAGGTCGTCCGGCAGTTCGCCGCCGGGGATCACCGGCGCGCGGCGGTTCAGTTCGGCCACCACCACGCGCGCGCGGCGCGCCGCCTCGAACATGTAGTTGCGCCCGGTGCCCGCATACAGGCGCCCGGTGGACTCGTCGCGCGCCACCTGCAGCAGCGCCACCGCGCACGGCAGCGCGCCGCCGGTGATCGCGCTGCCGATGCGCGAGTAGTGCAGCGGATAGATGTCGACCGGCATGCTGCGCGCGATCTCGGCGGTGCGGAACAGCGCGCCGTAGCTCGAGAGCCGCAGGCCGGTGCCGCGCGCGGCCAGCGGCGTGCCGGTGACCGAGGCGCCGATGAACACCGACACCCCTTCGGGCAGGCCGCGCGCCGCATACAGGCGCTCGGCCAGCGTGACCGGCTCGCCGGCCATCTGGGCGATGACCACGCCGTCGCCCGCGCGCAGCAGCGCGTTGAAGTCGAGGGTCGCGGCGTCCCGGGCCGCCGGCGGGCGCGCGGCGTTCATGCGGCCGCGCGCGGCACCGCGCGCGCGAAATGGTCGGCGATCGCGAGCCGCGTCGTCACCCAGACGTCGTCGCGCCCGGCCACATGGTCGAGGAAGCGCTTCAGCGCGCCGATGCGCCCGGGCCGGCCGATGATGCGCAGGTGCACGCCCAGCGACATCATGCGCGGCGCGCTGCCGCCCTCCTCGTAGAGCCAGTCGAAGGTGTCGATCGCGTAGCGCGCCCAGGCGTCGGGCGAGAACGCCGGGTCGGTCCAGAACTTCATGTCGTTCGAGTCGAGCGCGTACGGCACGACCACCAGCGGCCGCGGCTGCTCGCGGTCCCAGAACGGCCGGTCGTGGCTGAAGTCGTCCATGGTGTAGCGGAAGCCTTCCTCGGCCAGCAGGCGCCGGGTGTTGGCGGTGGTGAGGTAGCGCGAGAGCCAGCCGTAGGGCCGCGTGCCGGTGGTGCGCTCGATCGACTCGACCGCCTTCCTGATGTAGGCGCGCTCGGCGGCCTCGTCCATGTGGTACTGGAAGGCCCAGCGGTAGCCGTGCGAGCAGGCCTCGTGGCCGCCGGCGACCATGCGCGCGGTCAGCGCCGGCGCGCGCTCGAGCGCCTGGGCGCAGGCGGTGAAGGTCGCCTGCATGCCGCGTTCCTCGAGCAGCGCGAACACGCGCGGCGCCCCGGCGTTGATGCCGTAGCGGTAGTTGCCCTCGTTGGGGAAGTTGCGGATCGGCTTCCTGATCGCGATGCCCAGCTCGTCGACCGACTCCGGGTACTTGTCGCCGTCGGCGATGCTGGCCTCGGCGCCTTCCTCGACGTTGACCACCAGGGAAAGCGCGAGCCGGCGGCCCTCGGGCCAGCGAAAATCCGGGAACTCCTGCGCACTCATGGCGTCTGCCTCAATTGTCCGTACATAAGCGAAGTATACGCAAGCGCTCGCCTTGACCGCACCCCCCGCCACTGCGAGAATCTCGGTCCGCAGCCGGTCCGCGGCGCCGTGCCGTCCGCGCCCGCCGCCCCGCCTGCCGCCTGCTGCCTGCCGCCTGTAAACGCCGCCCCACCGTCCACCCGCGTTCCGCCCCACCTGCCGCCGCCCTCCCCGGAGTCCGTCATGCGAAAGTCGACCACCTTCCTCGCCGCCATCCTGCTGGCCGCAGCCGCCGGCAGCGCCCTTGCCCAGGCCTGGCCGACCCGGCCGGTGCGCATCCTGGTCGGCTTCCCGGCCGGCCAGGCCACCGACGTGCTCGCGCGCATCGCCGCGCAGCGCATGTCGGACGCGACCGGCCAGCAGTTCTTCGTCGAGAACCGCCCGGGCGCCTCCGGCAACATCGCCTTCGAGATGGCCGCGCGCGCCGCGCCCGACGGCTACACCCTGCTGATGGCCTCGTCGGGCACGGCGGCGATCAACCCGTCGCTCTACGCCAAGCTGCCGTTCGACATCACGCGCGACTTCGCGCCGGTGATCCTGATGGCCGACATCCCGCAGCTGCTGGTGGTCAACCCCGGCCTGCCGGTCAGGAACGTGCGCGAGCTGATCGACTACGCCAAGGTGCGCCCGGGCCGCATCGACTACGCCTCCGGCGGCAGCGGGCTCACCAACCACCTGATCATGGAGATGTTCAAGTCGGCCACGGGTCTGCGCCTGGTGCACATCCCCTACCGCGGCGGCCCGCCCGCGCTCACCGACCTGATCGCCGGCCAGGTCTCGCTGATGTTCGAGACCACCGTCGGCGCCCTGCCGCACGTGCGCGCCGGCAAGCTGCGCGCGCTCGCGATCTCGCGCGCCAAGCGCAGCAGCGGCGCCCCGGACGTGCCGACGGTGGCCGAGTCCGGCGTGCCCGGCTTCGACGCCGCGGCGTGGATCTCGATGATGGCGCCGGCGGCGACCCCGCGCGAGATCATCCTGCGCGTCAACGGCGAGATCAACAAGAGCCTGACCACCGCCGAGATGCGCGAGCGCCTGACCGGCATGGGCGCCGACCCGATCGGCGGCACGCCGGAGGAGTTCGGCGCCTTCCACAAGGCCGAGCTCGCCAAGTGGGCCAAGGTGGTCAAGGACTCCGGCGCCAAGGTCGACTGAGCGCCGCACGCCATGGCCGCCGTCCTCGCCCCCCGCCCCGAACCCGCCGCGCCGATCGCCGCCACGCTCGCGCGCTTCGCCGCGGGCACCGCGCCCGACGCGATTCCGGCCGCGGTGCGCGCGCGCGCCCGGCACCTGATGCTCGACGCGATCGGCATCGGCTTCGCCTCCACCACCTTCGACTTCGCCGGCGCGGCGCTGGCCGGCGCGCACGCGCTCGGCGGCGCCGGCGACAGCATCGTGCTCGGCATGGGCGCGCGGCTGCCGCTGCGCGACGCGGTGATGATGAACGGCGTGCTGCTGCACGGCCTCGACTACGACGACACCCACGTGCCGGGCGTGATCCACGCCACCGTGAGCCTCCTGCCCACCGTGCTCGGCCAGGGCGCCGCGCGCGGCCGCAGCGGCGCCGAGGTGCTCTCGGCCTACATCGTCGGCGCCGAGGCGGCGACGCGCGTGGCGACGGCGGCGCGCGGCGGCTTCCACAAGCTGGGCTTCCACCCGACCGGGCTGGTGGGCGCGTTCGGCTGCGCGCTCGCCGCCGGGCGCCTCGCGGGCCTGACGGTCGACCAGCTGGTGATGGCGCAGGGCATCGCGCTGTCGCTCGCCGGCGGCAGCCTCGAGTTCCTCGAGGACGGCGCGTGGACCAAGCGCCTGCACCCGGGCTGGGCGGGCGTCGCCGGCATCACCGCCGCGACCCTGGCCGCGCACGGCTTCACCGGCCCGGCCGCGGCCTACGAGGGCCGCTACGGGCTCTTCGCGCTGCACCTGGACGGCGGCGCCGCCGCCGCCGAGCTGCCGGCGGCCACCGCCGGCCTGGGGCGCGACTGGGAGATCCACAACATCGCGGTCAAGCCGTTCCCGCTGTGCCACCTCACGCACGGCTGCGCCGACGCGGCGATCGCGCTGCACCGCGCCGGCGTCGACCCCGCGCGCATCGCGCGCGTGACCGCGCTGGTGCCGGCCGAGACCGTGCAGGTGGTGTGCGAGCCGGTGGCCAACAAGCGCCGGCCGCAGAACGACTACGACGCGCGCTTCTCGATTCCGTTCATCGTCGCCAGCGGGCTGATCGCCGGCCGCGTCGGCCTCGCCGAGCTCGAGGCCGAGCGCCTCGCCGATCCCGCGGTGCTCGCGCTCGCCGACCGCGTCGAATATCGCGTCGACCCGGCCGCCGAGTTCCCGCGCTACTACTCGGGCGAGGTGATCGTCGAGCTCGACGACGGCCGCGTGCTGCGCCACCGCGAGCACGTCAACCGCGGCGCCGCCGAGCGCCCGATCACCGAGGACGAGATCGTCGCCAAGTTCATCGACAACGCCACCCTCGCGATCCCGCACGCGCGCGCGCTCGCCGTGCGCGACGCCGTGCTGGGCCTGGACGACGTCGCCGACGTCAACACCCTGGCGCGCCTGCTCGCCTGACAAGCCGCGGCTGCGGCCGCCCTGCCGTTACCCCTCGCCTGACGACCCTGCCATGAGCCCGAGCGACACCGCCGCCAATCCCGCCGTCAACCCCGCGGGCAGCCCCGCCGGCAACCCCATGGACCCGCTGATCCGGCTCGTCACGACGACGCGCTACGAGGATCTGCCGGCGGCCGCGCGCGAGCGCGCCGCGACCTTCTTCATGGACACCATCGGCGTCGGCATCGCCGGCGTGCGCGCGCCGTTCCGCGACCAGCTGATCGCGGTCGCCGGCGACTGGGGCGCCGGCGGCACGGTGCCGGTGCTGGGCAGCGCCACGCGCCTGCCGCCGGCGTCGGCGGCGCTGGTCAACGGCTACCAGATCCACGCGCAGGAATTCGACTGCGTCTACGAGCCCGGCGTGATCCTGCCGATGGCGCCGCTGGTCTCCGGCATCCTCGCGCACGCGGCGGCGAAGGCCGCGCGCGGCGAGTCGGTGAGCGGCCGCGCGCTCGTCACCGCGCTGGTCGTCGGTCTCGAGGTCTCGTGCAGCCTCGCCGGCGCGGCCCGCACCGCGATGAAGTTCTTCCGCCCGGGCCCGACCGGCGGCTTCTCGGCGCTCTCGGCCATCCTCTCGATCGAGGGCGCCGACGCCGACTTCGCGCGTCGCGCCTACGGCATCCTCTACTCGCAGATCTGCGGCAGCATGCAGTCGCACGAGGAAGGCTCGTCGATGCTGGCGATGCAGATGGGCTTCAACGCGCGCGCGGCGATCACCGCCTACGACCTCGCGCGCGCCGGCTTCTCGGGCCCGGTGCACATCCTCGACGGCCGCTTCGGCTACTTCCCGGTGTTCGAGACCGAGGGCGACCTGCCGGCGGCCTGGGCCCGCCTCGGCGACCCGTGGAAGGTCACGCAGCTCTCGCACAAGCCGTTTCCCAGCGGCCGCGTGACCCACGGCATGGCGCACCTGATGCTCACGCTGCGGCAGGACGAGGGCCTGACCGCGGCCCGGGTCCGGCGCATGCACATCGGGTTCCCGCCGCTGGGCTTCCGCCTGGTCGGCCGCCCCGCCACCGACGCGATGACGCCCAACTACGCGCGGCTGTGCACGCCCTACGTCGGCGCCTCCGCGCTGATCCGCGGCAGCGCCGGGCTCGCCGACTTCTTGCCCGACGCGGTGCGCGACCCGGCACTGGTCGAACTCGCGCGCCGCGTCGAGACCGCCGAGTTCGACTGGCCCGACCCCAACGCGTTCTATCCGCAGCGCATCACCGTCGAGCGCACCGACGGGCGCACCACGGTGCACGAGGTGCCGTACGCCTGGGGCCATCCGCAGATGCCGCTCTCCGCCGCCGAGAACCTCGCCAAGTTCCGCGACTGCCTCGCCTTCGGCGGCGTCGACCCGGACGGCGCGCGCGCGCGGGAGCTGACCGCCCTGCTCGCCGACCCCGCCGCCTGCGCCGACCTCGCCGCCCTCGTCTCCTGTCTCGGCAGCCTGCGCTGAGACCCGTCCCCCGCCGCGCCCGCGCGCGCCCCGCCAACCCGCAGAGGAACCCCGCATGAACGCCCCCGTCAGCAAGCGCGATCCCGCCGAAGAGAAAGCCATCCTCGACGCCATCGAGGTCTGGGTCGAGAAGGAGGTGCGGCCGATCGCCAAGAAGTTCGACCTCGCCGACGAGTACCCGCACGACCTGGTCGAGCAGATGAAGGAACTGGGCCTGTTCGGCGCCACCATCTCGCAGGAGTACGGCGGCCTCGGGCTGTCGGCCTGGACCTACGCGCAGATCGTGATCAAGGTGGCGTCGGCCTGGATGGCGCCGTCCGGCATCTTCAACTCGCACCTGATCATGGCCTCGGCGATCGAGCGCAGCGGCACCGAGGCGCAGAAGCGCAAGTGGCTGCCGAAGATGGCCACGGGCGAGTTCCGCGGCAGCCTCGGGCTCACCGAGCCCAACGCCGGCACCGACCTCCAGGCGATCCGCACCGTCGCCCGGCGCGACGGCGACCACTATGTCGTCAACGGCGCCAAGACCTGGATCACCAACAGCATGTACGGCAACGGCACGCTGCTCCTGGTCAAGACCGACCCGCAGGCGCAGCCGCGCCACAAGGGCATGAGCATGCTGATCGCCGAGAAGACCGACGGCTTCAAGGTCGTGGGCAAGCTGAAGAAGGTCGGCTACCGCTCGATCGACACCTGCGAGCTCTCGTTCGAGGACTACCGCGTGCCGGCCGAGAACCTGCTCGGCGGCGAGGAGGGGCACGGCTTCCAGCAGACCGCCGGCGGGCTCGAGCTCGGCCGCATCAACGTCGCCGCGCGCGGCGCCGGCATCGCCGAGGGCGCGCTGCGCCTGGCGCTGCGCTACGCGCAGGAGCGCGAGACCTTCGGCAAGCCGATCTGGCAGCACCAGGCGATCCAGTTCAAGCTCGCCGAGATGGTGACCCAGGTCGAGGCGTCGAAGCGCCTGATCGAGAACGCCGCCCTCAAGTACGACGCCGGCGAGCGCTGCGACCTCGAATCCTCGATGGCCAAGTTCTTCGCCTCCGAGGCCGGCGTGTTCTGCTCGCAGGAGGCGATGCGCACCTTCGGCGGCTACTCGTACTCGGTCGAGTACGAGATCGAGCGCTACTACCGCGACGCGATGCTGATGTGCATCGGCGAGGGCGCCAACGAGGTGCTGAAGACCGTGATCGCCAAGCAGCTCGTCGACCGGCACCGCATCTGAGCGCGCCCGCCGCGCGCGCGGTCGCCGCGCCCGGCCGGCAGCGGCCGCGCCCGGGCAGCGCAGCGCGGCAAGGCGCTCAGGCGGTCGACTTGAGCCAGGGCTTGTGCGGCTCGACGGTCACCTGGTAGCGGAAGAAGTCGTCCCAGGCGCGGAACGCCTCGGTCTCGCCCGGGTAGGCGAGGCGGTAGCTGCCGAGCACCGAGTTGAGCGCCGACAGGCTCTGCGCCTTGGTGCTGGCCTCGTTGAGCACGCGCGTGTCGACCAGCGCGCCGCAGGTCTCGAAGAGCTGCTCGAGGAAGGCCTTGACCGCGGCCTCCTCGCGGCTGCCGCCGAACAGCGTCTTCTTGCCGGCCGCGGCGCGCACCTCGGCCATCGACCTGATCAGCTTGCGAATCTCGCGGTCGGCCTTGCCGTAACGCGAGGCCAGGCCGCGAGCGAGTACGGGATCCGGCTGCATCGGCGCCCTCGCTGGCGTGCGACTATGACAATGGCAAGTCTAGCCGAAGCGCGCGGCGCGCGCATGCCTCAGGCGGCGCGCCCGTCGATGTAGTCGCCCAGGCCCTGCGCGTTGAGCACATGGTCGATCTCGAACACGCGCAGCACCTCGGCGTCGGACAGGCGCCAGCCCTGGCGGTCGCGCTCGGCCAGGATGATCGCGGCCACGCCGTCCTCGAGGAAGGACTGGCGCGCGGCGCCGGCGAGGCCGGCGGCGGCGGCGCGCGCGGCGAGCGCGGCATGGTCGTCGATCAGCCGGTGCAGGTCGGCGACGATGCGCGGCACGTCGGTCACCTGCGCGTAGTGCGTCAGGTACAGCGCGCCGGGCGCGAGCGCGGCGATGCGGTCGATCGAGGCGTGCAGCGCCGGCGGGTCGAACTGGGTCGGGCTCGAGGTCGGGAAGCAGAAGCGCCGGCCGTCGGTCTCGAGCTCCACGTAGCCGAGGCCGAAGGTGTCGCCGGTGAACACATGGCCGGACTGCGCATCGTGGATGCACACGTGGTGGCGCGCATGGCCCGGGGTGTCGTGGAAGGTGAGCGTGCGGCCGCCGAAGTCGAGCGCGAAGGCGTCGGGCGCCGCGACGATGCGCGCGGGGTCGACCGGCGCGACCACGCCGTAGTTGCGCTGCGCCAGCGCCAGCCCGTAGACCGCGACCGTCGCCTCCCACAGGCGCGACGGGTCGGCCATGTGGCGCACCCCGCGCGGGTGCACCACCAGCCGGGCCGCCGGCATCAGGCGCATGAGCGCGCCCGCGCCGCCGGCGTGGTCGAGGTGGATGTGGGTGAGGATCACGTAGTCGACGTCCGCGGGCGAGAGCCCTTTCGCGGCGAGGGCGTCGAGCACCCGCGGCACCGAGTGCGCGGTGCCGGTGTCGACGATCGCGGCGCGCCCCTTGTGCACCATCAGGTGGATCGCGTCCAGGCGCGGCCGGTGAAAGCCGGAATCGAGCGCGGAGATGCCGTGGTCGTAGTCGATGAGGTCGATGGTCATGGGGCTGCGGGAGCGGCGCGGCGGCGCGCGGAAGGCGTCGTGGGACGCGGATTTTCACCGATAATTCCGGTTTCGACGCGGCCTTTCTTCCTCGCGATGGGCGACATCGACGACCTGTTCGGCGCCGACCACGGCGGCGCCCCCGCCGGCCGCCGCGAACGCGCCGAGCGGCCCGTGGGGGCGCCGGCGCACGACCCCGCGCTGGCGCAACTGGCCGCGCGCCTGCCGCGCGCGATCCGCCTCGGCACCTCGTCGTGGTCGTTTCCGGGCTGGGCCGGGCTGGTCTACGACCGCGCCGCCAGCGAGTCGCTGCTGTCGCGCCGCGGCCTCACCGCGTACGCGCGCCACCCGCTGCTGCGCGCCGCCGGCCTCGACCGCGGGTTCTACCAGCCGCTCGCCGCCGCCGAGTACGCGGCCTACGCGGCGCAGGTGCCGGACGACTTCCGCTTCGTCGTCAAGGGCCCGGCGCTGGTCACCGACGAGCTGCGCCGCGACGACCAGGGGCGCGGCACGGCGCCGAACGCGCAGTTCCTCGACGCCCGGCTCGCCTGCGAGAGCTTCGTCAAGCCCGCGGTCGCCGGGCTCGGCGAGAAGGCCGGGGCGCTGGTGTTCCAGCTCTCGCCGCTGTCGCGGCGCACGCTCGCCGACGTGCCGGGCTTCGTCGCGCGCCTGCACGCCTTCCTGTGGGCGGTCAACCAGGCCTGCGCCGCGTACACGCGCGCGCCGCTCCTCGCCGTCGAGGTGCGCAACCCCGAGCTGCTCACGCGCGCGCTCGCCGACGCGCTGCGCGACGCCGGCGCGCGCTACTGCCTCGGCGTGCACGCGCGCATGCCGTCGGCCGAGGAGCAGCTGCCGCTGCTGCGCGCGCTCTGGCCCGGCGCGCTGGTCGCGCGCTGGAACCTGCACGCGGGCTTCGGCTACGAGGAAGCCAAGGCCGGCTACGCGCCCTTCAACCGGCTGGTCGACGAGGACCCGGCGACGCGCGCGACGCTGGCGCGGGTGGCGCTGGCCACCGCGCGCGCCGGGCAGCAGGTGCTGATCGTCGCCAACAACAAGGCCGAGGGCTCGGCGCCGCTCACGTTGACGAAGCTCGCGCAGGCGATCGACGCGCTCGCGGCGCCGGCGGCGCCTACTTCTTGAGCCGGGCGGCGAAGGCCTTGCGGAACTTCTGCACCTTGGGCGCGACGACGAACATGCAGTAGGGCTGCATCGGGTTGCGCGCGAAGTATTCCTGGTGGTAGTTCTCGGCGATGTGGAAGGTCGCGGCCGGCACCACCTCGGTGACGGCCGGGCCGCCCCAGATGCCGGCGCGGTCGACCTCGGCGATGATCTCGCGCGCGACCTGCGCCTGCGCGTCGGAGTGGGTGAAGATCACCGACCGGTACTGCGTGCCGACGTCGTTGCCCTGGCGGTTCGGCGTGGTCGGGTCGTGGACGGTGAAGAACACGCGCAGGATGTCGGCGTAGCTGACCTGGGCCGGGTCGAAGGCCACGCGCACCACCTCGGCGTGGCCGGTGTCGCCGCCGCACACCTCCTCGTAGGTGGGCGCCGCGGTGCGGCCGCCCATGTAGCCGGACTCGACCGCATGCACGCCCTTGAGGTCGTCGAACACCGCTTCGATGCACCAGAAGCAGCCGCCGCCGAGGGTGGCGGTCTCGAGTGGTTGGGACATTGGCCTGGAACCCCGCGGTTGTGGTTGGAAGACGGGCGCCGCGCCGGCGTCAGCGGAACGCGTTGATCGCGTCGCGGGTCGCGCGCGCGGCCGCGCGGGCCGCGTCGGCGAAGTCCGCGCCGCCCGAAGCGTACAGGATCGCACGCCCCGAATTGATGATCAGGCCGCGCCCCGCGGCGGTGCGGCCGGCGCGCACGGTGGCGGCGATGTCGCCGCCCTGGGCGCCGATGCCCGGCACCAGCAGCGGCATGTCGCCGACGATGCGCCGCACCTCGGCGAGCTCGGCCGGGAAGGTGGCGCCGACCACCAGCGCGCAGTTGCCGTTGGCGTTCCAGTCGGTGGCGACGGTGCGCGCGATGCGCTGGTAGACGCGCTCGCGCCCGGCCGGGCCGTCGACCTCGAGGAACTGCATGTCGCTGCCGCCCGGGTTGGAGGTGCGGCACAGCACGATCACGCCGCGCTCGGCGTAGGCGGTGTACGGCGTGATCGAGTCGTGCCCGAGGAACGGGCTCACCGTCACCGCGTCGGCGCGGTAGCGCTCGAAGGCCTCGCGCGCGTACTGCTCGGCGGTCGAGCCGATGTCGCCGCGCTTGGCGTCGAGGATCACCGGGATCGCGGGATGGCGCGCCCGGATGTGCGCGATCACCTCCTCGAGCTCGTCCTCGGCACGCTCGGCGTGGAAGTAGGCGATCTGCGGCTTGAACGCGCACACCAGGTCGGCGGTGGCGTCGACGATGGCGATGCAGAACGCGGCGATCGCGCGCGGCCGGCCCGCGAGGTGGGCGGGCAGGCGCTTGAGGTCGGGGTCGAGGCCGACGCACAGCAGCGAGTCGTTGGCGCGCCAGGCGGCGTCGAGCTTGTCGATGAAGGTGGTCATGCGATGCGCTTTCGTGCGCCGGCGGCGGCCGGCGGCGGCGGCGCCAGCGCCTCCGCGAGGGTGAGATCGAGGCTGTCGTCGAGCAGCGTGGCCAGGCGCGCGAGGCCGAAGTCGCCGAGCGCGTCGTCGGCGTCGGCGCGGCGCCGCGCGCTGTCGATGTCGAAGGCGAAGCGGCGGAACACCGCGGCCACCGGCAGCGTGCGCGGATCGGCCAGCAGCATCCAGCGGCGCTCGGCGCGCGCGCCCCAGCGCGCCTCGCCGCGCGCCGCCTCGAAGCGGCCGATCCAGCCGGCGTCGCGCAGGGACTCGAGCAGGGTCTCGGACTCGGCGAAGCCGGTGCGCAGCGCGGCGCGGATCTGCCGCGGCGTCGCGCCGCCGCGCTCGCGATTCTCGTTGAGCAGCGCGAGGATGCGCATCGCGTCGACGAAGGCCATGCCGGGCCACCGGCGCGTCTCGGCGCGCTCGTAGGCCATCAGCGGCCAGGTCGCGGCGATGAGCGCGCCGACGAGCACCATGATCCACGACAGGTAGACCCAGAGCAGGAAGATCGGAATCGCCGCGAAGGCGCCGTAGATCAGCTGGTAGGAGGCGAAGCGCGCGATGTACCAGCCCAGCAGGTGCTTCATCAGCTCGAAGCCGAGCGTGGCGGCGGCGCCGCCGATGGCCGCGTGCTTCCACTGCACGTCGCGGTTGGGCACGGCCGCGTAGAGCAGGGTGAAGGCCAGCAGCGTCAGCGCCACCGGCACCAGGTCGGCGAGCCAGTGCGTGACCCACTGCCCGCCCGGCAGCAGGCCGAGCGAGGCGCTCACCGCGTACGAGGTGATGGCGAGCCCGCCGCCGATCAGCAGCGGCCCGAGCGACACCACCGCCCAGTAGACCAGCACGCGCTCGGCCAGCGGCCGCGGCCGCGGCACCCGCCAGATCGCATTGAGCGCGCGGTCGATCGTCTGCAGCAGCAGCACCGCGGTCACGCCGAGCGCGAACACGCCGGCGGCGGTGAGCCGCGCCGCCTTCTCGCTGAACGCCGCGACATGGGTCATGACCGCGTCGCTGACGGCTTCCGGCAGCAGGTTGTCGACCAGGAACTCCTCGAGCGCCTGGCCGAGCTGGTCGAAGATCGGAAAGGCCGCGAACAGGCCGAGCGCGATGGTGACGAACGGCACCAGCGAGAGCAGCGTGGTGAAGGTGAGGCTGCCGGCGACCTGGGCGATCTGGTCCTCGCCGGCGCGGCGCAGCAGGTAGCGCAGGTAGCGCGCGCGCCGCGAATCGCCCGCGAGCCCGAGGACGGTGTCCTCGGCGCCGCCGGCGACGCCGCGCAGGACCCCGGAGGCGCTGTCGATGCCCGCGCCCATGCGCTGCCCGATGCGCTGCAATGCCGTAGGCTGCCCGGTGGCCACGTCGCGGAATTTCCTCTTGAGCGTTCTCTGCTGCTGCCGTTCGTATAATACCCGCGCCCCCCGCCCTTCCTCCGCGCCCCCCGCCACGCACGCTGCCGCGTGCCCCGCCCCGCACCTTGCCCCGCACCTTGCCTGTCCCGCCGCCGATGCCGGAACTCCTGGTCCTGTACTACAGCCGCAACGGCGCCACGCGGCGCCTGGCCGAGCACGTCGCGCTGGGCATCGAGGCGGTCGCCGGGTGCGCCGCGCGGCTGCGCACCGTGCCGCCGGTGGCGGCGGTGACCAGCGTGGCGGCGCCGCCGGTGCCGCCCGCGGGCGCGCCCTATGTCGAGCCGCGCGACCTCGACGAATGCGCGGGCCTCGCGCTGGGCTCGCCGACCCGCTTCGGCAACATGGCCGCGCCGATGAAGCACTTCCTCGACCAGACCGGCGCGCAGTGGCAGAACGGCGCGCTCGCCGGCAAGCCGGCCTGCGTGTTCACGGCGACCGCGAGCCAGCACGGCGGCCAGGAATCGACGCTGCTGTCGATGATGCTGCCGCTGCTGCACCACGGCATGCTGATCGTCGGCATCCCCTTCACCGAGGCCGCGCTGTCGACCACGACCGGCGGCGGCACGCCGTACGGCGCGAGCCACGTCGCCGGCAGCGGCGCCGCGCGGCCGGCGTCGGAGGACGAGAAGCGCCTCGCGGTCGCGCTCGGCCGGCGCCTCGCCGAGACCGCGGCGCGGCTCGCCCGATGAGCCGTCGCCTGGTGCGCGCCTGCGCCCTCCTCAGCGTGCTGCTGATCGTGCTGTGCGTGGCCTGGGAGTGGAAGCTCGCGCCGCTGCGGCCCGGCGGCTCGTGGCTGTGGCTCAAGGCGGTGCCGCTCGCGCTCCTGCTGCCGGGCGTGGCGCGCGGCGCCAACCGCGCGCTGCAGTGGACGGTGCTGCTGGTCTGGATCTACGTGGCCGAGGGGCTGGTGCGCGCCGCCAGCGACCGCGGCCCGGCGGCGCTGCTGGGCGCCATCGAAGTCGGCCTGGCGCTGGCGCTGTTCGCCTGCGCGGCGGCCATCCTGCGCCCGCAGAAGAAGGCGGCGCGCGCTCTCCTGGAGGAACACCGGACATGAACCAGATCGACCTGAAGGGCAGGACCGCCGTCATCACCGGCGGCGCGCGCGGCATCGGCTACGCGGTCGCCGAGCGCATGCTCGCGTCCGGCGCCGCGGTGATCCTGTGGGATCTCGACGCGCAGCGCCTCGAGCAGAGCCGCGCCACGCTGGCGGCGCAGGGGGCGGTGCGCACGGCCGCCCTCGACATCACCGACGAGGCGCAGGTCGCCCCCGCCGCCGCCGCGGCCGGCGCGGTCGACATCCTGGTCAACAGCGCCGGCATCACCGGCCCCAACATGAAGACCTGGGAGTACGCGTCGAAGGACTTCCTCGCGGTGCAGCAGGTCAACCTGATGGGCACCTTCCACTGCTGCAAGGCGCTCGTCCCCGGCATGATGGCGCGCGACTACGGGCGCATCGTCAACATCGCCTCGATCGCCGGCAAGGACGGCAACCCCAACGCGCCCGCCTACAGCGCCTCGAAGGCCGCGGTGATCGGGCTCACCAAGTCGCTCGGCAAGGAACTCGCCGCGACCGGCATCCGCGTCAACGCGCTGACCCCGGCGGCGGCGCAGACCGAGATGTTCGCGCAGATGACGCAGGCACACATCGACTTCATGCTCTCCAAGATCCCGATGAACCGCTTCGTCAGGGTCGAGGAGATCGCCGCGATGATCGCGTGGATGGCGAGCGAGGAGTGCTCGTTCACCACCGGCGCGGTGTTCGACATCTCCGGCGGGCGTGCGGTCTACTGACCGGCCGGCTGCCGCCTTTCCGCCGCGTTCCTGCCTCGCCCCCGCTACGCTTCTGCCCGGTCCCGGCCCGCCGTGAACCCCGCCCTCGAGACCGCCGCGCATCCCGTCCTCGAGACCGCCGCGTTCCGCGTCGCGAGCGACCCCGGCATCGAGATCGCCGTGCGCAACAAGCACCCGGCCGCGCTGCGCGCGTTCGCGCCCGAGCGCACGGTGATCTACCTGCACGGCGCGACCTATCCTGCCGCGGCCAGCTTCGACCTGCCGCTCGGCGGCCTGTCGTGGATGGACTACATCGCCGGCCGCGGCTACGACGTCTACCTGCTCGACGTGCGCGGCTACGGCGCCTCGACCCGGCCGGCGGCGATGGACGGCCCGGCCGACCACGGCACGCCGTTCGCGCACACCGAGGAGGCGATGCGCGACCTCGACGCCGTCGTGGATTTCGTCTGCCGGCGGCGCGGCATCGACCGCGTGGTGCTGCTGGCCTGGTCCTGGGGCACCGCGATCGCGCAGTGGTACGCGAGCCGCCGGCCCGAGCGGGTCGCCGGGCTCGCGCTCTACGCGCCGCTGTGGATCCGCGAGACGCCCTCGCTGGTCGGCGCGGGCGCCGGGCCGCCCGGCGCCTACCGCACGGTGACGCGCGCGCAGGCGCAGGCGCGCTGGCTGACCGGCGTGCCGGACGAGCGGCGTGCCGACCTGATCCCGCCCGGCTGGTTCGACGCCTGGTGGACGGCAACCCTCGCCACCGATGCGCAGGGTGCGCGCCGCGACCCGCCGGTGCTGCGCGCGCCCAACGGCGTGGTCGCCGACGGCCGCGCGTACTGGGGCGCGGGCCGCATTCCCTGGGACCCCGCGGCCATCCGCGCGCCGGTGCTGCTGGTCCGCGGCGAATGGGACTGCGACACGCCCGGCGACATGGCGCGCAACCTGTTCGCGCGGCTGACCGGGACGCGCAGCAAGCGCCTGGTCGAACTCGGCGCGGGCACCCACACCCTGATGATGGAGACCAACCGCATGCACCTGTTCCGCGAGGTGCAGCGCTTTCTCGACGACGACCTCCGACCGACCGCCCTGTCATGACCGCCACCATCGACGCCCTCGCCGCCATCGTCGGCGCGCCCCATGTCCTCGTGCACGACCTCGACGCCTATGCGAACGACTGGCGCAAGAAGTACCGCGGCAGGCCGCTGGCGGTGGTCAAGCCCGGCTCGACCGAGGAGGTCGCCGCGGTGGTGCGGCTGTGCCACGCGACCGGCACGGCGATCGTGCCGCAGGCCGGCAACACCGGCCTGGTCGGCGGCGGCGTGCCCGACGCGTCGGGCGCGCAGGTCGTCGTCAACGTCTCGCGCATGAATCGCGTGCTCGCGGTCGACACCACCAACAACACGATGACGGTGGAAGCCGGGTGCATCCTGCAGCACCTGCAGGAGACCGCCGCCGCGCACGGCCGCCTGTTCCCGCTCTCGCTCGCCGCCGAGGGCAGCTGCGAGATCGGCGGCAACATCTCGACCAACGCCGGCGGCGTGCAGGTGCTGCGCTACGGCAACACCCGCGAGCTGGTGCTGGGGCTCGAGGTGGTGCTGCCGTCGGGCGAGGTCTGGAACGGCCTGAAGGGCCTGCGCAAGGACAACACCGGCTACGACCTGAAGCACCTGTTCATCGGCGCCGAGGGCACGCTGGGCATCGTCACGCGCGCGGTGGTCAAGCTGTTCCCGGCGCCGGCCGCGACGCAGACCGCGTTCATCGGCCTCGGCTCCGCCGCCGGCGCGCTGCGCCTGCTCGACCACATGAAGGGCGCGCTGGGCGAGCGCATCACCGCCTTCGAGCTGATCTCGGCATTCTCGATGAACGTGCTCGAGCGCTTCAACCCGGCGCTCCGGTCGCCGCTGGCCGCGCCGCACGCGTGGTACGTCCTGACCGACCTCGCCGACAGCCGCGATGCGCTGGCGCTCGCCGCCGACGTCGAGGCCGCGCTCGGCGGCGCCCTGGAGGCGGGCATCATCGACGACGTCGTGCTGGCCAAGAACGAGGGCGAGGCCAGGCGCCTGTGGGACCTGCGCGAGACCCTGCCCGAGGCGCAGATCGTCGACGGCCGCAACATCAAGCACGACGTCTCGATCCCGATCTCGGCGATCGCCGACTTCATCGCCGCCGTCGACGCCGCGCTCGAGGCCGCGTATCCCGGCGTGCGCCCGGTCAACTTCGGCCACGTCGGCGACGGCAACCTGCACTACAACGTCACGCGGCCCGCCGCCGGCTACACCGAGGAGGCCTGGATGGCCGACGAGTCGGCGCGGGTCAACCGCATCGTCCACGACTGCGTGCACCGCTTCAACGGCTCGATCTCGGCCGAGCACGGGCTCGGCCAGCTCAAGCGCGACGAGATCCGGCGCTACAAGTCGGAGACCGAACTCGGCGTCATGCGCGCGATCAAGGCCGCGCTCGACCCCAAAGGCATCATGAACCCCGGCAAGGTGATCTGAGAAAGCCCATGGCAACCATGCACATCCTCCAGGCGGCGCCCCTGACCGCCGCCATCCGCGCCATCGTCAAGGGCACCGGCTCGTCGGACCGCGAGGCCGACCTGGTCGCGACCAACCTGGTCGAGGCCAACCTCAAGGGCCACGACTCGCACGGCATCGGCATGATCCCGCGCTACGTCGACTCCTGGAAGGAGGGCGGCCTCGCGGTCAACGCGCACGTCTCGATCACCCTCGACGCCAACGCGCTCCTGCGGCTCGACGGCAACCAGGGCTACGGCCAGGTGATCGGCTACGAGGCGATGGAACTCGGCGCCGAGCGCGCGCGGCGCCACGGCGTCTGCGTGGTCGGGCTGGCCAACGCGCACCACATCGGCCGCATCGGCGCGTGGGCCGAGCAGTGCATCGGCCACGGCCTGGTGTCGGTGCACTTCGTCAACGTGCTGTCGCGGCCGATCGTCGCCCCGTGGGGCGGGCGCGACGCGCGCCACGGCACCAACCCGTTCTGCGTCGGCGTGCCGCGCGCCGGCGGCGACCCGGTGGTGCTCGACTTCGCCACCAGCCGCATCGCGCAGGGCAAGACCCGGGTCGCCTACAACAAGGGCGAGCAGCTCGCGCCGGGAACCATCATCGACACGCGCGGCGACCCCACGACCGACCCGCGCTTCACCGTCGTCGAGCCCTACGGGGCGATCCTGCCGTTCGGCGAGCACAAGGGCTCCGGGCTGGCGCTGATCTGCGAGCTGCTCGGCGGCGCGCTCGCCGGCGGCACCACGCAGTCGGGCAACACCGCGCGCGGGCGCCAGGTGATCAACGGCATGTTCTCGATCCTGATCGACCCGACCCGGCTGGGCACCGCGGAGAACCTCGCGCGCGAGCTCGAGGCGTACGTGGCCTGGCACATCGCGTCGCCGCCGGCCGCCGGCGTCGAGCGCGTGCTGATCGCCGGCGAGCCCGAGCGCGCGACCCGGCGGCAGCGCCTCGCCGACGGCATCCCGGTCGACGACGCCACCTGGAACGAGATCCTCGGCGCCGCCGACAAGGTCGGCATGCGCCGCGCCGACCTCGAGGCGATCGCGCGCGCCTAGGCGCGCGCCGCTGCCCCGCCTTCCCCCTGCTTCCCCCGCCAAGGACCTCCCCCATGACCACCAA
The DNA here is from genome assembly GCA_016790695.1 of Burkholderiales bacterium. Lineage (GTDB taxonomy): Bacteria > Pseudomonadota > Gammaproteobacteria > Burkholderiales > JAEUOS01 > JAEUOS01. Next base: position 2,260 of record JAEUOS010000047.1, on the reverse strand, counting down.
GGGCTTCACCGTCAGCCACGCGCGCGATTCCGCCTTCGAGAGCGGCCTGCGCGCGTTCTTCGACTACCGCGACCTCGGCATCAAGGCCGCCACCGACGGCCGCGTCGTCGCCCACGTGATCCGCGCCGCCAAGGGCGCCGAATTCTCGGGCCAGCCGCACCTGCACCGCACCGACTTCCAGATGGTGTACGTGCTCAAGGGCTGGATCGAGTTCGAGTACGAGGGCCAGGGCACGGTGCGCCTCGAGGCCGGGTCCTGCGTCTACCAGCCGCCGTCGATCCGCCACCGCGAGATCGGCCACAGCGAGGACATCGAGATGCTCGAGATCGTCATGCCCGGCAACTTCGGCACCGAAGAGGTGCCGACCCTCGGGTAGCCGCGCGTGGAGGCGCAGTTCCGCACCACCGACCTGTGCGACGCCCACCACGCGAGCCTGCAGGTGGTCGCGGCGCCGTTGCGCCACTACGGCGCGAAGCGGACCTTCTACGGCCAGATCGCGACCGTCAAGGTGTTCGAGGACTACCAGCGCGTCAAGGACGCGGTCGCCGAGGCCGGCTTTCACCGCGTGCTGGTGGTCGACGGCGGCGCCAGCCTGCGCTGCGCGCTGCTCGGCGACCGGCTCGCCGCGCTCGCGCTGCGGCACCACTGGGCCGGCATCGTCATCAACGGCGCGGTGCGCGACACCGCGGCGCTCGCCGCGCTCGAGATCGGGGTCATGGCCCTCGGGCACGTGCCGCTGCGCGGCGCGCAGCGCGGCGACGGCACGCACAACCTGCCGGTGGCCTTCGGCGGCGTGGTGTTCCGCCCGGGCGAATGGCTCTATGCGGACGCCGACGGCATCGTCGTCAGCGCCGCGCGCCTGACCTGACCTGGGGCCGGCCCCGGGACCGGGCCGATCGCCGCGGGCCGTGCGCGCTGCCGCGACGCGCGGTTCGTGGCGCTGCAACGCCCCGTTCGTGCCGCTGCAACGCCCCGTTCGTGCCGCTGCAACGCCCGTTCGTGCCGCTTCAACGCCCCGTTCGTGCCGCTTCAACGCCCTCAGGCCAGCAGCGCAGCGAGCGCCGCGCTCAGCCCGACGGTCGGGGTCGCCGGCCGGTCCGACGCGCCGTGTGGTGCCGCCGCCCAGGCGGCGGCGAGCGCGCCGGCCACCCGCGCGCCCGCGTGCACGCTGTCGATCACCGGCACCGCCACCTGCGGCGCGATGCGCGCGGCCATGCCGGCCAGCGCGGCGCCGCCCAGGATCACCGACTGCGCGCCGTCCTCCGCGGCGGCGGCGCGGCACTGATCGGCGAGGAAGCCGATCGAGCCCTCGGGATCGGCCGCGATCTGCGCGCCGGTCAGCGTGATGGTGCGGATGCGCGCGACCTGCGGCGCGTGGCCCAGCGCCGCCGCGAGGCGCTCGAGCATCGGCTTCCAGAGGACGCCGCCGGTGACGATCGAGAAGCGGCCGTGCGCGGCGGCCTCGCGCATCGCCGCCTCGGCCAGGCCGATCACCGGCATCGGGCACACCTCGCGCAGCGCGAACAGGCCGGGGTCGCCGAAGCAGGCGAGCAGCACGCCGTCGCAGCCCGCGCCGTGCGCGGCCACCGCGTCGAGCGCCGCATGCCCGGCGATCGCGTACGAGGCCTCGCTCGAAATGTAGGTGCCGCCGAAGCGCGCGGTCGCCGGCACGCAGTCGACGCCCGCGCCCAGCACGTCGCGCACGTGGCGCACGACCAGGTCGGTGACCGCGGCGGTGGTGTTGGGGTTGAGGACGAGCAGGCGCGGCATGTCGGTGAAGCCCGGGCGCCCGGCGTCGCGGGCGAAGCGCCGCATTATCGCGGACTCGCGCGGCCGGCGGGGAAATGCCGTAACCTGTCGGCTTCTCCGTCATTCCCAGGGACGCCGCATTCCATGGTCCAACCGAACTACGCCTTCCAGAAGCGCCAGCGCGACCTCGCCAAGAAGCAGAAGAAGGAGGAAAAGCGGCTCAAGAAGGCCGGCGCGCGCGAAGCGGCGCCGCCCGACGCGGAGGCGCCCGAAGCGCCGCCCGCGGTGCCCGGCGCGAACCCGACGCAGCCCTAGCCCGATGCGCCGGCCGCGCCGACCGGTCGTCGACGCCGGCCCCCGGCGCCGCGCCGCGGGCGCGGCGGTGCTGCTCGCGCTGGCCGTGCTGGGCGCGGCCCCGGGCAGCGCGCCGGCACAGCGCACGCCGAAGGTGCCGCTGATCGGCTACCTGGCCGCCGGCCCGCCCGAATGCGCGCCGACCTCGCGCGAGGCG
>JAEUOS010000068.1 GCA_016790695.1 Burkholderiales bacterium | reverse complement strand
GGGCGCGCGCGTGCGCGCCACCGACATGCGCCGACCGCCGTCCCGCGGCGTCCGCCTGCGCATTCGCCAACGTCCAGAGGATTCCGCAGGTACCGGCCGCTTCGACCTTGCGGCATTGCGCACGCAGGCGCCGCAATTGCGCGTGCAAGGCGGTCAGCTCCGCGATGCGTCGTTCGACGTGCGTGACATGCAGGTCGAGCAGCGCGTTGACGCCGCCGCAGTTCTCGGAGGGTGCGTCGCGAAAGCGCAGCAGCGTGCGCACCTCGTCGAGGCTCATGTCCAGCGCGCGGCAGTGGCGGATGAAATTCAGGCGCTCGGCGTGGCCGGGTGTGTAGGCGCGGTAATTCGACGACGTGCGCCCTGGCGCGGAGATGAGACCTTCCTTCTCGTAGTAGCGGATCGTGTCCACCGGCGTGCCGGTGGCGGTGGCGAGTTCGCCGATCTTCATGGTCTCTCCCGAAAAGGCTTGGCCCTAAAGTGGCTCCAAGGTATCGAACTGCGGCATCTTAGCCGGAGGACTCGCCCATGTTCGCATCCTGCGCCGATCATTGCGCTGGCACCGCGCCGCCGGCGCCGGCCTTGCGCCGGGCGCTGTGGGTGGCGCTGTGGGTCAACGCCGCCATGTTCGTGGTCGAGCTGGCCGGCGGCTGGGCGGCGGACTCGGTCGCGCTCCTGGCGGACGCGGCGGACTTCTTCGGCGACGCCGCCGGTTCGGCGCCGGACGCGGCCACCATGGGCGCGATCGCCCTGCTCGCACTGGCGGCGAATGTCGGCGTGGCCTGGATGTTGTACCGCTTCCGCGAGGGCGACGCCAACCTGCGCTCGGTGTGGCTGTGCAGCCGCAACGACGCCATGGCGTGTTCGAGCCGGTAGCGGTCGGCGCGCGCTTGTACGCAGACGGCGGCTTGTCCAGCCCGCTGCCGGCGCGCATCGCGCGTGGCCTGGGTGCGCGCGTGGTGGTCGCGGTGGACGTGGTCTATCCGCCGGCCGACAACGCCGCGCCGCGCGACCCGCTGGACCTGCTGTTCCAGACTTTCCTGGTGCAGACCGGGCGCCTCAAGGAATCGGAACTCGCCGCCGCCGACCTCGTTGTCCGGCCGGACATTCCGGCCACCGGCGGGCAGTACGGTTTCAAGGACCGTCTGATGCTGATCGGCGCTGACGAAGCGGCGGGGCGGGCGGCCGTCGAGATGGTGCGGGCCGCCATCCGTTCTGGATGATTCAACGCCTCCGGAAGTGTCGCCAACGTGTCTTGGAGAGTAGCGTCATTTGTTGAACGATTCCGAATCGACATCTGAGTGCCTATTGCCGCCTCACACCCGACTGCAGCGGGGATCGAAGCAAGCGCAGGCCATTGAGAACCACCAGCAGACTCGCACCCATGTCGGCGAACACCGCCATCCACAGCGTGGCCTGGCCCGCGACGGCGAGCGCAAGAAACACCGCCTTGATGCCGAGCGCGAGGGCGATGTTCTGCTTGAGCACGGTCGCGGTTGCGCGGCTCAGGCGAATGAACGCGGGGATCTTGCGCAGGTCGTCGTCCATCAGCGCCACGTCCGCGGTTTCGATGGCGGTGTCGGTTCCCGCCGCGCCCATCGCGAATCCGATGCTGGACTTCGCCAGCGCGGGAGCGTCGTTGATGCCGTCGCCGACCATGCCCACCGTGCCATGCTGTTTCAACTCGGCCTCGATGGCGGCGAGCTTGTCTTCAGGCAACTGATCGCCGCGCGCGTCGTCTATGCCGACTTCCCTGGCGATCGCGGCGGCGGTATGGGGGTTGTCGCCGGTGAGCATCAGCGTACGTACGCCCAGCACGTGCAAGTCGGCAACGGCGGCTTTGCTGGTCTCGCGTACCCGGTCGGCGACTGCGAGGATGCCGAGCACCTTGGTCGAATCGGCGACGATGACCGCGGTCTTGCCCCGCGTCTCCAGGGTTTTCAGGGCGGACTCCAACGCGGGCGAGCATAGGCCGAGTTCTTCCACAAGCCTATGGTTTCCAAGATGGTGGACCGCCCCGGCAAGCTCGCCGCGCACGCCGCGCCCGGTGATCGCGGCAAAGGCTTCGACCTCGGGCGCCGTACGCCCACTCGCGGCCTCGGTCCAGCGGCGTGCGATGGCAAGCGAAACCGGATGATCCGAGCGTGTGGCGAGGGCGGCGGCAGCGGTCAGCACCGCGTCTGCATCGGCACCGCCCCAGGGAATCAGGTCGGTCACCGCCGGCTTGCCCGCCGTGATGGTGCCGGTCTTGTCGAGGGCCAGGGACTTGATCTTGCGGCCGAGTTCCAGATAGACGCCGCCCTTGATCAGCATGCCGCGCCGCGCCGCGGCGGCAAGGCCGCTGACGATCGTGACCGGCGTCGAGATCACCAGGGCGCACGGGCAGGCGATCACAAGCAGCACCAGTGCCTTGTAGATCCAGTCCATCCACGGCAGGCCGAACGCGAGCGGTGGCACCAGGGCGACGAGGACGGCAATCGCCAGGACCGCCGGCGTATAGATCCGCGCAAACTGGTCCACGAAACGCTGGGTGGGCGCGCGCGACCCCTGGGCCTCCTCCACGGCCTTGATGATCCGCGCCAGGGTCGTCTGGTTCGCCGCCGCGGTGACGCGAAACTCGAATGAGCCGGTCTCGTTGATCGAACCGGCGAACACCTTGTCGCCCGGCCCCTTGTCTACCGGCATGCTTTCGCCGGTGATGGGCGCCTGGTTGACGGCCGACCGACCCTCGATGACTTCACCGTCCAGAGGCAGGCGTTCCCCTGGCTTGATGCGGACGACCATGCCGGACGCGACGGCGGAGACCGGCACTTCTTCCCAGGTTCCGTCGTCGCGCCGGATGGTTGCCTTCTCGGGCGCGGCCTCCATCAGTTTGCGGATCGCGTTGCGGGCGCGGTCGAGCGACAAGGCCTCGATCATCTCGGCGATGGAAAACAGGAACATCACCATCGCGGCTTCCGGCCACTTGCCGATGATCACGGCGCCGGTCACCGCGATCGCCATCAGGGCATTGATGTTGAGATTGAAGTTGCGCAGCGCTATCAATCCCTTCTTGTAGGTATCGAGCCCGCTCGCGAAGATCGCGGCCAGCGCCAGCACGATCACCGGCCATGACGCATCCTCCCCCGTACCCCAGGCGAAGGCCTCCGCGGCGACCGCGGCGACGCCGGCGACGGCCATCATCGTCCATTGACGCCGCGTCATCGCCGCGGTGGGCGCCGCCGGGTCGGCAGGGGCGGTTGCGGGGTCCGGCAGCGGTTCGGCGCGCATGCCGATATCGACCAGGGCTTGCTCGATCGGCTGCGTGTCCGCCAATGCGTGCTCGACCGAGAGCCGCCGTTGCATGAGGTTGAATCTCAGCTTGACCACGCCCTCAAGCTTGCCAAGCTTGTCGCGAATCAAGGTTTCTTCGGTCGGGCAGTCCATGTTCTCGATCCGGTACTCGGCCATACGGGCAGCCGTTTGAGGATCGGTAAGCGGTATGGCGGTCATGCCGACTTCGGCGATTTCGCTGATCAGGATTCGTGGATCGGCAAGTCGGTGGGTGACCGTCAGCTTGCTGTTGATCAGGTCGAAATCGAGCGTGTCGATGCCATCGACACGGTCCAGCCGCTTCCGGATGAGTCCCTCTTCGGTGGGGCAATCCATTCCGTGAATCGAAAACCTGCTCCGGGTCGGCACGGGGTGACCCGTCGTACAGCTTGCGCATCGTTCGCTCATGGTCTGCTCCAACTCGAGGGGCACTGTGTCTCATCGCATTAGAAACCCTGTAGCCGCTCTAGAGTCAAGCGTTAGTATGCGCAAACCCGTCAAGGGGAACGACATGCTTGCCGATTTCAAGAACGATCCGGAACACTTCATCTACCGCCCGACCCGCGCCAGCGAGGCGACGGCATCATGAACAAGAGCGCGCGCCAGTGGCGCTGGGCACTGCCGATGGCGGCGCTGATCGCGCTCGCCGACGTGATCACGAAGGAGGTAGTACAAGCGCGTTTCGCCTTCGGTGAGCGGATGGAGGTCGCGAGCTTCTTCAATCTCGTGTTTTGGCTCAATCCAGGCGCGGCGTTCGGTTTCCTCGCCAATGCGGGCGGCTGGCAAAAGCCGATCTTGGTCGGTTTGGGGGCGATCGTGTCCTCCGCCATCGCAGTCTGGATTTTGCGCGGCTCGATGAGCAGGATGGTCGCATTCGGCCTTGCGGCGATCCTCGGCGGTGCGGTGGGAAATGTCATCGACCGCGCCCGCCACGGCGCGGTGGTGGATTGGCTGGACCTGCATGTCGCCGGTTGGCATTGGCCGGCGTTCAATATCGCCGATATCGGAATCACCGTAGGCGCGGGCTTGCTGATACTCGACGGCTTGTTCGTCGCGCCGCGCAAGAGCGCTTCGCGAGCCGATACTGCCGATCGCCCTTGAACCGGCGCTCGGAGCTACCTCGGCGCACCACGCTGCCGATGGCGCTTTGCCGCGATCAGGCGCTCGGGGCCGCGGCAGTACGACCTGTTGGCGACAGGCACGGTCGGGTTTCAGGACGGCGGCAAGACGCGCAAGGGTCAATTGCATTGTGCGAATTGATCGGCGGATGCTTCGCTGTCGTCATCGGTGGAGCCGCAGATCCGAGCGGAGGTGCCGGTCTGACCTGCCGGCCGGCAGTGGCGCGCCACACAGCCCGCTGGAGCCGCTGTTCCAGACCTTCCTGGTGCAGACCTGGCGCTTGAAGGAAGCCGAACTCGCCGCCGCCGACATCGTTGTGCGGCCGGACATTCCGGCCACCGGCGGGCAATACGGCTTCAAGGACCGGGTGATGCTGATCGCGGGCGGGGAGGCAGTCGATCGGGCGGCCATCGTCGCGGTGCGCGCCTCAGTGACGCCATGGACCGCGGCATTCGGGTCGCCGATGTGGATGCGGCGCTTTTGAATGAACTCCGCCATTTGTAATGGGTTCGCAAGCCTGCCGTCATCGCGCGGGACGCATGCTGTCTTCGCCGGCATATGCCGGACGTTGGTTCAACGATCGACAGGGAGACAACATGAAACTCGCCACGATGACCGTACTTGCATTCGCGCTGCTGTTGTCCGCCTGCGCGCCGTTCATGCCGTCTGGTGGCGGACGCGGACACGCCGCGCATTCGCATGGCTCGCATTCCTCCGCGGATTGGCTCGCCAGCCAGCCGATCTCCTGGAGCGAGTAGCCGCGAGATCGAGAAGACGCGGCCGGACGCGCGGCGGGTCAGTTGCACCGGCTTTGCATTGCCCGGTGCCGGATTCAAGCGCCGCCGCGCGGGAAGCGCAGGGTGAAACGCGTCGGGCCGTGCGGACTGCTCGCGACTTCCGCTACGCCGCCATGCAGCGTCATGATCGTCCGCACGATGGCGAGCCCGAGCCCGGTCCCGCCTTCGGCACGCGAGCGTGCCGCATCGACGCGGTAGAAGCGCTCGAACAGCCTGGGCAGGTGCTCGGCGGCGATGCCTTCGCCGGGATTCTCCACGGCGAGTGTCGAGGAGCCGGCGTCGTCCGCGATGGTGATGCCGATGCGCCCGCCCGGCGGGGTGTAGCGCAGCGCATTGGAAAGCAGGTTGGACAGCGCGCGCTGGAGCATGGTGCGATCGCCGACGACCGTGGCCGAACCCGCGACATCCATCCCGACCCCCGCCTCTTCCGCCAGCGGCGCGAAGTACTCGATCAGCCGCGCGGCCTCGGCCGCGAGGTCGACGTGCTCGCGTCCGGCGGTCTCGCCGGGGCGATCCGAGCGCGCCAGAAACAGCATGTCGTCGACCAGGCGCGCCAGCCGTTCGAACTCCTCGGCGTTCGACTCCAGCACCGCGCGGTACTCGGGTGCCGAGCGCGCCTGTGAAAGGGCAACCTGGGTCTTGCCCATCAAGTTGGCCAGCGGGTTGCGCAGTTCGTGGGCGAGGTCGGCGGAGAATTCGGACAGGCGCGCGACGCCTTCATCGAGGCGGCTGAGCATGGTGTTGAAAGCCGCCGCCGTCTGTTCGAGTTCCTCGGGCAGGTCGGCCAACACCAGCCGGCTGCCCAGGCGGCGAGTCGACACGGCGTCGGCCAGCGCGCGGAAGTCCGTCAGGGGGCGCAGGCCGCGGCGCGTGCCCAGCCAGGCGGCGGCAGCGATCAGCAGCAGCGTTCCCGGCAGCGCCACCGCGATGCCGCGCGACACGGCGCCCAGCAGACGGTCGTCCGCCCGGCGCGCCAAGGTCAGGTGCACCATGACTTCGTCGCCGGCGAGCGTGCGCGCGCCGGCGACCAAGGAGAGCATGCGGCCATGCGCGGGCGAGGGCCAACCGACTGTCGCGGAGGCTCGGCCGGCGAAGCGCTCGGCGGTGGCATCGGCGGCGGCGCCGTACCCGATCAGCGTGCGACTGGCGTCAGGCCGGGTCAGCGCCAGGTGCAGGTTCTCGTGCCCCAGCATCACGTCGCGCAGCGCGTGATCGTCCGCGACCAACGCGGCGAGGTCGCGCGCCTCGGCGACCGAGTGCGCCACCCGTTGCAGCTTGCCGGCCAGTTCCTCGCGCGCGCGTTGATCGAGCTCGCGCGCCAAAGTCCAGTAAAGGAATGCGGCCAAGGCGCAGGCCAGCAGCATCCCGGCCACGCCAGTGGTCGCCGCCAGGCGCAGCGCCATCGAGGCGCGCCTCATTCGCGCTGTTCCAGGACATAGCCGACCCCGCGCAAAGTCTGGATCAGCTTGGGTTCGAAAGCGTCGTCCACCTTGGCGCGCAGGCGCCGGATGGCCACCTCGACGACGTTGCTGTCGCTGTCGAAGTTGATGTCCCA
>JAEUOS010000220.1 GCA_016790695.1 Burkholderiales bacterium | reverse complement strand
AAGCACCCGGGTGGGCACGCGCAGATTGAAAGCGCCGGCCTCGTGGCTGTCGAATTCGCTCTTGTTGGCCCAGGTGCGCACGAATCCGGTGAGCGGCAGGCGCGCGATCAATCCCGGCCAGTCGCCATCGAACGGCGCGGTGGCGCCGGCCGGCGCCGCTGATACGGACGGCGCGGGCGCCGATGCCGACGGCGCGGGCGCCGATGCCGACGGCGCAGGCGCCAATGCCGGGACGGGCGCGGGCGCGCCCGAAGCGGCCGGCACCGTTGCCGCAGGCGACGCGGCGGCGCGCGGCGGTGCGGGTGCCGCCGCCGCTGGTCGCGGCACACCCGCGGCCGCGCGCGCGGGCGCGGGCGCCGGTTCCGGCTGCCCGCCCTCGTCGGGACGGAAGCTCAGCATGCGCAGCACCGTCATCGTGAACCCGGCGCGGTCGTCCGGCGCATACGGCAGGTCGTTCCTGCCGTGGATGACGATCTGGTAGAACAGCTGGACATCCTCGGGTGTCAGGGCCGCCGCAAGCCGCAGCAGGTCGGCGCGCTCCGGCGCATCCTCCGCGACCGCCGCCGGCAGCGCCTGCGCCACCGCGACCCGGGACAGCAGCGATGCCAGGTCGGCCAGCGCCTGGGCGAAGGACAGGCTCATGCCCTCCATTTCCTCGATCATCGCGAACAGTGTCGGCGCGTCGCGCCCGGCCACCGCGTCGAGCAGTCGCACGAGGTAGTCGGCGTCGATCGCTCCGAGCATCGTGCGCACCGCGGCCTCGGTGATCGGCCCGGCGCTGTAGGCGATCGCCTGGTCGGTGAGGGAGAGCGCGTCGCGCATGCTGCCTGCCGCCGCCGCCGCCAGCAGGCGCACCGCCGGCCGCTCGGCAGCAATGCCCTCCTCGCCGAGCACGCGTTCGAGGTGCGTGACGATGTGCGGCTGCGGCATCTGCTTCAGGTTGAACTGCAGGCAGCGCGACAGCACGGTGACCGGGATCTTCTGCGGATCGGTCGTCGCGAGCACGAACTTGACGTGCTCGGGCGGCTCTTCGAGCGTCTTCAGCATCGCGTTGAACGCGGTGCTGCTGAGCATGTGCACCTCGTCGATCATCAGCACCTTGTAGCGCGTCGCGTCGAGCTTGTAGGGCGCCGATTCGAGCACCTGGGTCATCTCGTCGACACCACGATTGGAGGCCGCATCCATCTCGATGTAGTCGATGAAGCGTCCGGCGTCGATCGCCTGGCAGGTCGGGCACACGCCGCACGGCGTCGACGAGACGCCCGCCTCGCAGTTGAGCGCCTTGGCGAGGATGCGCGAAATGGTGGTCTTGCCGACACCGCGGGTGCCGGTGAAGAGGTAGGCGTGATGCAGGCGCTTGCCGTCGAGCGCGTGGGTCAGCGCCCTGACCACATGCTCCTGCCCGACCAGGGTGGCGAAGGATTTCGGCCGGTACTTGCGGGCGAGAACGAGATAGGACATGTCTGGTCAGTGCGCCCCGCGCCGGACGGGCGGTGCGGCGGCGGTTCCGCCGACCGGCCGGACCGCGCCGGGCCGCTCGCGCCGGTGACGGCAGGCAATTCGGTTTGGCGAGCCTGACCCCGGCACTTGGGGTGATTGGTTATGGCTGCTTCGTTCCCGACCTGACCAGGTTCCCAAGCCTCAATGCGGGGGGGCCCGCCGCGTCGGATTGTAACAGCGCGGCCGGCCGCGCCCGGGGAATCAGCCGCCGCCCTTCTGGAAATACAGGTCGAACCGGCGCCGGAACGCCGCGGCGGCCTCCTCGGTCACGCCGTCGACGGCGATCTCCACCTCGCGCAACGGCAGGCGCACCAGTCCGATCCTCTCCTCGACCTGCGGACCGAGCGTGATGCGCCAGCGGCCTGCGCCCGCCGCGCCGGCATAGCCGCCGTCGACGCGCTCGATCGGAACGTGGGCGACGGCGGCCGGCAGCAGGCGCTCGAACTCGGCCTGGGTGATGTTCATGCGGTAGCGCACGCGCATGGCGCAACGGCGGCGACCGGCGGCCCGACCGCGCTCAGCCGCCGGCCACCGGCGGCCAGATCGCCAGCGTGTCACCGTCGGCCAGCGCATGGGTCGCGCGCGCGGCCGGCGCGATGTAGACCCCGTTGACCAGCACCAGATGCACCAGCTTGGGCGGCAGGTTGTACGGCGCGATCACCGCGGCGATGGTGGCGCCGTCGGGCGCCTCGAGCTCGACCTGGTTGCTGCGGCGCGCCTCGGCAGGCAGGTGGTCTGCCAGCGTCGCGTAGAGCTTGAAGGTGATGCGCATGGCCGACCGGCTATGGCGCGAGGCGCACGATCTGCCAGCGCTCGCCGTCACGGCGATAGGCGATGCGGTCGTGCAGGCGGCTGCGCCGCCCCTGCCAGAACTCGAACGCCTGCGGAAGCAGGCGGTATCCGCCCCAATGCGCGGGCCGCGGCGGCGCGTCGCCGTAGCGGGCCTGCGCGTCGGCGAACTGCCGTTCCAGCCAGGCGCGGCCCGCGATCTCGCGGCTCTGCGGCGACGCGTGCGCGCCGATGCGGCTCGGCAGCGGGCGCGACGCGAAATAGGCATCCGCCGCCGCCGCCTCCGCCTTCTCGACCCGCCCCTCGATGCGGACCTCGCGCTCGAGCGCGATCCAGTGGAACAGGAGCGCTGCCTGCGGATTGGCGGCCAGTTCGCGCCCCTTGCGGCTGTCGTAGTTCGTGTAGAAGACGAAGCCGCGGCTGTCGAGTTCCTTGAGCAGCACGATGCGCGAGGACGGCTGCCCCCGCGCATCGGCGGTCGCCAGCGACATCGCGGTCGGTTCCGGGCAGCCGCCGGCGACGGCTTCGTCAAACCAGCGCCGGAACTGCGCGAACGGGTCGGCGGCGACATCGGACTCGTCCAGCGAGGCCAGCGCATAGTCCTTGCGCAGGTCCGCCAGCCGCAGTTCGTCGTTGGGAGTGCTTGCCATGGAAGGAATGCCGGATCGCGAGGGAACGAGGCACGATTCTAGCGCGCCGGCTGCGCGCACGCCCGCGCGTCCTGCCGCACCACAACCCGTTGTGGTGCACGATCGCGCGCGCACCGTCCCTTGTTACCCCGGTCGGCGCGTCGATCGGCCGCGCGGCGCGATTCTCAGAGGGAAAATCGCCGAATTTTTTCCGGTTTCCCTCTGAAAACCCGTTGACAAGGCATTGGCGAGTGTGCATCCTTCGCGCTGTCACTCTGGGAGGACGCATTTTCAGAGTGGCCGGAGACGCAAAATCGCGTGCGGCGCATCCCGGCGGCGCGGGTTTTGCGGCTCTTGGCAAGACGGCTCCGCGCGGAGCCGAACCTGTTCAATCCTTATCCGGAGGTAACACGCATGGCAACTGCCAAGAAAGCAGCGAAGAAGCCCGCAGCCAAGAAGCCCGCCGCCAAGAAAGCCGCGGCCAAGAAGCCCGCCGCCAAGAAGCCCGCCGCCAAGAAGGCGGCGAAGAAGCCGGCGAAGAAGGCCGCGCCGAAGAAGAAGGCCGCGAGAAAGCCGAATGCGGCGTTCATGAAGCCGGTGACCCCGTCGCAGACCCTGGCCGCCGTCATCGGCGAGAAGCCGGCGCCGCGCACCGAGGTGACCAGCAAGATCTGGGCGTACATCAAGAAGAACGGCCTGCAGGACAAGGTCAACAAGCGCATGATCAACGCCGACGACAAGCTCAAGGCCGTCTTCGGTGGCAAGAAGCAGGTCTCGATGTTCGAGATGACCAAGCTGGTCAGCGCGCACCTGAAGGCCTGATTCGGCACCGTCAGGCAGTTCGCACAAGGCCCGCGCGAGCGGGCCTTTTTCATTGCGATCGCCCGCGCGAGCGGGCCTTTTTCATTGCGATGGCCCGCGCAAGCGGGCCTTTTTCGTTGCGATCGACCGCGCGAGCAGGCCCTTTATGTTGCCCCAGCCCGCGCAAGCGGACCTCCTTTGGTTGCGACGGCCGGCGCCGGCACCACCGATGCGTGGTGCGCGGCGCTCGCGGCCGATTGCCGGCTAGAGCAGGCGCCGCAGGCTGCGCCGCGCATGCATGCGGGCGCGGCCGGTGCGGGCGCGGCGCAGGTACCAGGCGAGCACGTCGCGCACGCGCCCCTCGATCGGGCCGCGCCGGCGCCGCGGCGCGTCGATCGCGATCGACGCGCTCGACAGCGCGGTCACCACCACGGCGGCGTCGCCGGCGACCCGCAGGGTCTGACCGGGCTCGAGAACGTGGTCGGTGGCCTCGCCGTGCTGCGTGACCCAGACGTAGCCCTTGATCACGGTGATCGCGGCCGCCGCCGCGCGCTCGAGGGAGAACACTTCGCTGGACCCGAGCCGGAACTCCAGATGGTTGAACACCGCTTGCATGATCGTCGTCCTTTCGCATGAATCCTTCGCATCCGGCCGCGGCGTCAGCGACGCGCGGCCCGCGAATGTGGGAAGATGATGCGCTCCCGTCGACGCCGACACAAACGACATCGACGGCGACTTCGCATGAATAAAACTCATCCGAATCCCGGGCCTGCCGCGCGCCTGCCGCCGCTCGATGCGCTGCGCGGCTTCGAGGCGGCGGCGCGCCTGATGAGCTTCACCCGCGCCGCCGCCGAACTCCACGTCACGCAGTCCGCGGTCAGCCGCCAGATCAAGACGGTCGAGGCCGCGCTGGGCGTGCCGCTGTTCCGCCGCCACAATCGCCGCCTCGAGCTGACCCGGGCCGGCGAGCAGCTGCTGTCGGCCACCGCGCGCGCGCTCGCCGACATCGAGGGCGTCGTCGCCGAGATCCGCGGGCCGCTGTCGCGCGTGATCACCGTCACCACGCCGCTGTCGTTCGCCTCGCTGTGGCTGGTGCCGCGCCTGTCGGCATTTCGTGCCCGTCACCCCGGGATCGACGTGCGCATCGCCGCCGATGACAGCATCCTGTCCCTGGAGCGCGAACGCATCGACTGCGCGATCCGCTTCTGCGAACCGGCGGTCGCCCCGCGCGACGCCGCGCCGCTGATGAGCGAGGAGGCGTTCCCGGTGGCGAGCCCGGCGCTGCTGCGCCGGCGCCGCCTGAAGCGGCCGGCCGATCTCGCCGGCCACGTGCTGCTGCGCTACGCGGACTCGCACCAGGTGCCGTGGCTCGACTGGAGCACCTGGCTCGCCGCCTGGGGCCTGTCCGACCTCAAGAGCGCCGGCACGCTGACCTTCTCCCACTACGACCAACTGATCGCCGCGGCCGTCGAGGGCGAGGGCGTGGCCATCGGCCGGACGCCGCATGTCGCGCGCCTGATCGACCAGGGCCGGCTGGTGGTGCCGTTTTCCGACCGCCTCGCGGCAGCGCGCCAGTACTTCGTGGTGCTGTCCCGGGCCAGCCGCGCACGCGACGAGGTGCGTGCCTTCGCCGCCTGGGCCCAGGCCGCCGCGCGCGGCGAATAGCGGCGCCCGGCGCGGCCGCGCCGCCTACTTCAGGAAGCCGCTCGTCACCGCGACATCCGCCGACATGCGATCGTTCTCCGGGTCGTCGAGCGCGAGCAGGCGCCGCAGTTGCGGCGACAGCGCCGCCTGCGTCTCGGGCCGCAGCAGGCGCTTCTGGTACTGCTGCTGGGGCTTGTCCGCCCGGCAGAAGAAACTGTGCAGCGCCGCGCGCGGCCGCGCGGTGCGGTTCGCCAGCCCGCCGTGCCACAGGTGCGCATTCATCACGACCACGGTGCCGGCGCTGCCGGTGATGTGCACCTCGTCCGGATGCCGGGCCCGCGGGTCGGCCGGCAGGTCGCGCAGGCGGTGGCTGCCCGGCACCGCGCGGGTCGGCCCGTTGTCGGCGGTGAAGTCGTCGAGCATCCAGATGCAGTTGCACACCCAGTCGCCCTGCGCATCGGGCACGGCGCCCATGTCGCGGTGGAGCGGCTGGTCGATGCCGTTCATCGGCAGCGCGGTGCGCACATTGAGGCTCGAGAGCTTGAAGTGCGGGCCGAGCACCTCGGCGACCGCTTCGAGCACGGCCGGCAGCACGATGGCCTCGCGGAACACCTCTCCCTTGTCGACGCAGTTGGCGAGCCGCAGCGCGCCTGGCTCAGGCTTGAACTCGCTGCCGGCACGTTCGCCCTCGAGGGCCGCCAGCGCCTCGACGCGCCGGCGCATGGCGTCGAGCATCGCGGCCGGCATCAGCCCCGGCAGGCAGACATAGCCCTGTTCGCGCAGCGCCGCGCGCTGCGCACCGGAAAGAAATCGCCCGTGATCCATGGTCCCGTCCCCGCGCGCGGCCCGGACGCCGCGCCCACCGCCGGCGCGCGTCCGCCCCGCCTGACTCATCACACTCTACTATGCAGCCGGCGCTGCCGCTTGCGGGGCCCATGCGTGCTTGCTAGGATGCCCGGCATCCCGACCCACCGGAGAACCTTCTTGGCCGCGCCTGACGATCCCCTTGCCGCCGCGGCGGTCAATCCCTATGCGGCGCCGTCGGCGCAGGTGCTGGTCGAGGGCGCCGGCGATGCCGAACCGGCGGCCCGCGGCCAGCGCCTGCGCGCAGCCATCATCGACTATCTGGTGTTCGTCGTGCCGCTCGCCGTGGTGGTGGGCGTCGCGTCGGGGCTCACCGCAAGCGGCCGGCCCGGCCTGTCGGTGTTCGGCATGGTCGCGGGGCTCGCGACCTTCCTGGCCATCGTCGGATGGAATGCCGTGCTGCTCGCCCGCCACGGCCAGACGGTCGGCAAGAAGGCAAGCGGCATCCGCATCGTGCGCAACGACGGCAGCGATGCCTCGTTCGCCCGATTGTTCTTCCTGCGCGGCGCGGTCAACTGGCTGATCGCCTCCATTCCCTGGGTGGGCGGCCTGTACGCCCTCGTCGACACGCTGTTCATCTTCCGCGCCGATCGCCGCTGCATCCACGACCTGCTCGCCGACACCCGCGTGGTGCTGGCGCAATCCTAGGTTCCGCGCCGCCACAGCGATGCACCCGACGGGCGCGTGCCCATGACCGCGGCAACGCCGATGCTCGACACCCTCTCGCGCGTACCCACGCCGGAGGGTTTCGAGCTCACGCTGCGCCTGGCCGGGCCGGTGCCGCGGGCCCTGGCCTATGCGCTCGACCTCGCGATCCGCGGATTGGTGCTGTTCGCGGCCGCCACGGCGCTGCCCTACTTCGGCCGCGGCGGTACCGGGCTGCTCCTGCTCTGCGTCTTCCTGCTCGAATGGTTCTACCCGGTGGCGTTCGAGGTCTGGGCCGGCGGGGCCACGCCCGGCAAGCGCGCCTTCGGGCTCGCGGTGCTCAACGACAACGGCACCCCGGTCGGCTTCGGCGCCTCGGTCACGCGCAACCTGCTGCGCGCCGCCGACTTCCTGCCCGTGCTCTACGCGTTCGGCCTGGTGTCGATGATCTGCACCCGGCAGTTCCAGCGCCTCGGCGATCTCGCGGCCGGTACCATCGTGGTCTACCGCGAGCGTGCGCTGGTCCGAACACCGCTGCCGGTGGCGCCGCCGCTGGCGCCGCCGTTCGCCCTCACCCTCGACGAGCGGCGCGCGGTGCTCGATTTCGCCGAGCGCCATGCCACCCTGAGCGGCGAGCGGGCCGACGAGCTCGCCGCCCACGCGACGCCCTTGGTGGCCGCGTCCCCGCGCCCGGCCGCCGTGCTGCTCGGCATCGCCAACTACCAGCGCGGCGGAACGGGCCGATGAACCAGGCGCAGTTCGAGGCCCGGCACGAACGCCGCTGGCGCGAATTCGCGGCCTGGCTCGACGGCGGCGTCGGCGCCGCGGCGATCGCGCCGCGCGACTGGCCGCAGCGCTATCGCCAGATCGCGCACCACCTCGCGCTGGCGCGCGACCGCGCCTACGGCCCGGAGCTCGTCGACCGCCTGCAGCACCTCGCGCTGGCCGGCCACCAGGCGCTCTATGGCAGCCGCGGCAACGCCCTGGCCGGGCTGGTCGGCTTCGTCGGCAGCGGCTTTCCTGCGCTCGTGCGGCGCGAGTCGGTCGCCGTCGCCGTCGCCGCGGCGCTGCTGTTCGTGCCGCTGCTGGGGCTGATCGCGCTGCTGCTGCGCTGGCCCGAGCTGGTCCACTACCTGATCCCGCAGGATCAGCTCGCCTCGTACGAGGCGATGTACGCGCCCGGCAATCGCGCACTCGGCCCGCGCCACGGCGCCGAGAGCCAGCTGATGATGTTCGGCTACTACGTGTGGAACAACGTCAAGATCGACTTCCAGTGCTTCGCCGGCGGCCTGCTGTTCGGTGTCGGCGCGGTGTTCTTCATGGTCTACAACGGCGTCATGATCGGCGCCGTGGCCGGACATCTGACCCAGCTCGGCCTGATCCCCACGTTCTGGGGTTTCGTCGCCGGCCACAGTTCCTGGGAGCTGCTCGGCGCGGCGATCTCCGGCGCGGCCGGGCTCAAGCTGGGCTGGGCGCTGATCGCGCCGGGCGCGCAACCGCGGCTGGCGGCGCTGCGCGCGGCCGGCCGGGTCGCCGTGCGCCTGCTCTATGGCGCCGCGGGCATGACCCTGGGCGCGGCGTTCATCGAGGCCTTCTGGTCGTCGATGCGCAGCATCCCGGCGGAGGTCAAGTACGGGGTCGGCATCCTGTTCTGGGGGTTGTTCGCCCTGTACTTCGCGTTCGCCGGCCGCGGCCGCGGCCGCGCCGAGGGCGACGATGCGCATTGAGGCGCTGTCCCTGGCCCTGCGGCCGCGCACCCCGTGGGAGGCGATCGACCTCGGGGTGGCGCTGGCGCGCCGCACCGGCGCCGCGCTCTTCCTCTGCTTCGCGCTGCCCTATGCCGGATTCGCGCTCGCGGTCAATCTCCTGTTGTGGGGCCAGCCCGCGGTCGCCGCGCTCGTGGTGTGGTGGAGCAAGCCGGCGTTCGACCGCCTCGCGCTGCATGTGCTGGCACAGGCGGTGTTCGATCCCGGCCTCGGCTGGCGCCGCGCCTTCGCCTCGCTGCGGCAGGTGCCGCGCACCGGACTCGTCGCCGCCCTCACCGTCGGCCGCTTCGATTTCGCGCGCAGCTTTCATCTGCCCGTCGCCCAGCTCGAGGGACAGCGCGGCGCCGCCGCACGCCAGCGCCGCGCGCTGCTCGACCGGCGCGCGCGCGGCGCGGCCGTGTGGCTGGGCGTGGTCATCGCCCACTTCGTCGTCGTCCTGGTGCTGGGTGCCGACGGCCTGTTGCGCCTGCTGTCGCCGCAGGGCGGGGGCTTGAGTCTGCGCCTGACCGACCTGTTCGACGCCAGCGGCGCGCTGACGCCGCTCTACCTGTTCAACGCCGCGGTGATCCTCGCCGACTGCGTCCTCGAGCCCCTGTACGTCGCCGCCGGCTTCACCCTGTACCTGAGCCGGCGCACCGACCTCGAGGGCTGGGACCTCGAGATCGCCTTCCGGCGCATGGCGGCGCGCCGGGCGGCAGCCGCACTCGGCATCGCCGCCGCGCTGGTGCTCGCCGGCGTCCTCCCGGAACCCGCGCAGGCGGCGGCAAGCCCCGCCGCATCGGCCGAGCGGAAGGCGATCGACGCGATCCTCGCGTCGCCGGAATTCCGCGAACGCGAGGCCGGGCGCGAATGGCGGCGCAAGGGCGAGCCCGACGCGCGCGATCCGCCCGCGCCCGGCGCACCGGTCGACCTGTCCTTCTTGCAGAAGCTCGCGCGCGTCCTGGCCGAGCTGGCGCGCATCTTCGCGTGGTTCGCGGCGATCGCCATCGCCGGCTGGCTGCTGTACCACGCATGGCGCCGCTTCGGCTGGCCGGCGCGTACGCCGCGCGCCGCGCCGGCGGCGCCGCCCGACGTGCTGTTCGGCCTCGATGTGCGCGCCGATGCGCTGCCCGCCGACCTCGCGGCCGCGGCACGCGCCCGCCTCGCCGCCGGCGAGCCGCGGGCGGCGCTGTCGCTCCTGTACCGCGGTGCGCTGGCCGGCCTGCTGCGCGACGGCCATCTCGCGGTGCGCGCCGGTGACACGGAGGGCGACTGCATCCGCCAGGTCGCCGCCAGCGCGGGCGCGCCCCTGACCACGTACTTTGCGCGCCTGGTCGCCGCCTGGGGGCGCCTTGCCTATGCCGGCGCGCCGCCGCCCGCCACCGAGGCGCACGCGCTGATCGACGACTGGGAGCGGCACTTCGCGCCGCCGCCGCGAGGTGCCGCCCGATGAAGCGGTTCGTCGTTCCCGGCATCGTGCTCGTCCTGGCTGGCGCCATGGCCTACTGGTGGTTCGAGAACTTCGAACGCGTCGACACCGAGGTCCACGTCGGCCTGCCGGACAAGACCCGCGCCGATCCCTACCTCGCGTTCAAGCGTCTGATCGTCGCCACCGGCAGGCGTTTCGAGGAGACTCCCGCGGGCGCGACGCCGGGCGCGGCGATCGCGGCGCTGCCCGCCGGCGGGACCCTGGTGATGCTCGCGCGCCGCGAGGTGCTGATGACGCCCGCACGGGTCGGCGCCCTGATGGCATGGGTCGAGGCCGGCGGCCATCTGATCGCTGCCGCCGAACCGCTCGCGCGGCCCGATCCGCTGCTCGCCGCCGCCAATCTCGGCCGGACCGCGCTCAAGCCGCCCGCCGCGGCACGGCCCGGCGCGGGTGCGGGCGCAGGCGCGGCGGCGCGCGACACGCCGGTGCGCGCGAGCTTTCCCGGCCGCGACAGGACGCTCTCGATCGCCATCGGCGCGCCGCTGGTCATCACTGACCAGCGCGGCGCCGCCGACTGGCGCGTCGACGATGCCCGCGGCACGCGCCTGCTGTCGCTGCCGCGCGGCAAGGGGCGCGTCACCGTCGCGGCCGACCTCGGCTGGATTGCCTTCCGCGGCGCCGGCACCAGCCGCGACCCCGACTGGCAGCCGATCCACATCGGCCGCTTCGACCATGCCGAGGCCATCGTCGCCATGATCGATCTCGCGCCGCAGCGCCCGGCCGCCGCGGTGCGGCTGATGGGCGGGACCTCGAGCCTGTCGCTGGTCGACTGGCTGGCGACCCATGCCTGGCCGGCGCTCGCGGGCCTCGCGCTGGTCCTGATCCTGTGGTTGTGGCGCGTCGTTCCGCGCTTCGGTCCCGTCGAGGCGGCGCTGCCGGTCGGCGACGAGCGCTTCGCCACGCACCTCGAGGCGAGCGGCCGCTTCTATCGCCGCCATCTGCCGATCGAGGAGATTCATGCCGGATTGCGCCGGCGCTTCCTCAAGCGCCTGGCCGAGCGCCGGCCCGGGCTCGCCGCACGCGCGCCCGGCATGCGCAACCAGGAGCTTGGGCGGCTCGCCGGCGTGCGCGCCGACCGCGTCGCCCGCGCGCTCGACGGCACCTGCCGCGGCAGCGCCGACTTCACCGCCGTCGCCGCCATCCTCTGGCGCCTGGACCAGGTGATCTGACGCCGTCCCTGACCGCCGCCCTTCCCCACGCCCGTCCGTCAAACACCCCCATTCCAAGGAGCCCCCATGCCGCTGTCCGAAGAACAAGTCGACCAGGCCCGCCGCTTCGTCGCCAGCGTCCGCGAGCAGGTCGCGCTGGCGGTGATCGGCCAGGGCCGGGTGATCGACGAGGCCCTGGTGGCGCTCATCGCGGCCGGTCATGTGCTCATCGAGGGCCTGCCCGGCCTCGGCAAGACGCTCCTGGTGCGTGCGCTGGCGCGCACCTTCGACGGCGGATTCGGGCGCATCCAGTTCACGCCCGACCTGATGCCCGCCGACGTCGTCGGCCACGCCATCTACGATCCCGCCACCGGCCAGTTCTCGACGCGCAAGGGTCCGGTGTTCACCAACCTGCTCCTGGCCGACGAGATCAATCGCGCGCCCGCCAAGACCCAGGCCGCGCTGCTCGAAGTGATGCAGGAGGCCCAGGTCACCATCGACGGCACGTCGCACGCGCTGCCGGCGCCGTTCATGGTGCTCGCGACGCAGAATCCGATCGAGCAGGAAGGCACCTACCCGCTGCCGGAGGCCCAACTCGACCGGTTCCTGCTCAAGCTGCGCATCGGCTATCCCTCGCACGCGGACGAGGTGGCGATGATCGGCGCCGTGACGCGCGGCCGGGCCGGCGATCAGCTCGCCGTCGACCAGGTGCGCGCCCTGGTCAAGCCGCAGGCGGTGCAGACGCTCCAGCAGATGGCGGCGCAGGTGGTCACCGATGTCGCGGTGGTCGACTACGCGGTCCGCATCGTGCGCCAGACGCGCGACACGCCGGGCCTTGCCGCCGGCGCGGGCTCGCGCGGCGGCCTGGCGCTGGTGCGCGCCGCGCGCGCCTGGGCGCTCGCCGCCGGCCGCGGCCATGTCACGCCCGACGACATCAAGGCCGTCGCGCTGCCGGCGCTGCGCCACCGGGTGCGGGTTGCGCCCGAACAGGAGATCGAGGGGCGCGATGCCGACAGCCTGTTGTCCGATCTGCTGGGCCAGGTTCCCGCGCCGCGCCAGTAACGACCGTCCGCTGCGACGCATGCGCCCCACGCCCCTGCTGCTCGTGCTGGCCTGCCTCTGGGCGCTCGCCGGCGCGCTGGCTGCCGCCTGGCCTGCGGCGCTGGCCGCCTGGCAGGCGGGCGGCGTGCTGCTGGGCGCCGCCGCGGTTGCCGACTGGCTGCTCGCGCGCGCGCCCCTCGATCTCGTGGTCGAGCGCGCGGTCGCGGGCTCGCTGCCGATCGGCGCAGCCAGCGAGGTCCGGCTCGCGGTCGCCAATCGCTCGCCGCGGCGCCTGTCGCTGGTGCTCCACGACCATCATCCGCGCCGCGGCCTGGCCGACGGGCTGCCGGCCGCGCTCGCGGTCGCGCCCGGCCAGCGCGCCCTGCTCAGCTACCGCTTCACGCCGACGGCGCGCGGGGACGACGCGTTCGCGCACTGCGACGTGCGCGTCGCGTCGCCGGCCGGGCTGTGGCAGGCGCGCCGCGCATGCGCGGCCGGCACGCCGGTGCGCATCTATCCGAACTTCGCCGCTCTGACGCGCTACGCGCTGCTCGCGACCGACAACCGCCTGTCGCAGATCGGCATCCTGACGCGCCGGCGCCGCGGCCTGGGCGCCGACTTCCACCAGTTGCGCGAGTACCGCGAAGGCGACACCCCGCGGCAGATCGACTGGAACGCCACCGCGCGCATGCGCAAGCTGATCAGCCGCGAATACCGCGACGAGCGCGACCAGCAGATCGTGTTCCTGATCGACTGCGGCCGGCGCATGGCGGCCAGCGACACCGACGCGCGCCACCTGCGGCACTTCGACCACGTGCTCAATGCCGCCCTGCTCATGGGGTACGTCAGCCTGCGCCACGGCGACGCCGTGGGCTTCATGACCTTCGGCACCGAAACGCCGCGCACCATGGCGCCGCGCAAGTCCGCGGCCGCGCTGACCTCCCTGCTCAACGGCCTCTACGACGTCCAGCCGAGCCTGATGATGCCGGACTTCATGCAGGCGGCGCTCGCCTGCGCCCGCCGCCAGTCGCGCCGCGCGCTGGTCGTCGTGCTCACCAACCTGCGCGACGAGGACGACGACGAACTCGGCGCCGCGATGCACCTGCTCGGGCGCCGGCACCTGGTGCTGCTGGCCTCGCTGCGCGAGCCCTCGCTCGACGCGACGCTCGCGCGCCCGGTGACCGACCACGACGGCGCCCTCACGTACGCCGCCGCGGCCGACTATCGCGACGCGCGCGAGCGCGCGCTGTCGCGGGTGCGCGCGGCCGGCGCGCTCGTGCTCGACGTGGCGCCGAATCGCCTGCCGGTCGCTCTGGTCAACCGCTACCTGCAGATCAAGCGCGCGGGGATGCTGTGAGCCTGCCGCCGCCCGCCAACCCCTACGCCGCGCCCGCGGCCGACCTCGAGGCCGCGGGCGACGACGCCGGCGGCATGTGGCGCGACGGCAAGGATCTCGTGATGGCGCGGGAGGCGCGGCTCCCCGGGCGCTGCGTGCGCTGCAACGGCGCGGCGCGCGCGCGGCACGCGGTCACGCTGTCCTGGCTGCCGCCGGCCTGGTACGCGGCCTACCTGCCGGTGCTGCTGGTCGCCGTCGAACCGGGCGCGATCATCGCCCTGGTCGTGGCGCCGATGGTGCTGGCGCTGGCGCGGCGCCGCGCGCAGGTCGAACTCGCGCTGTGTGCGCGCCACCACCGGCGCGTCGAACTCGCGGCGCGCCTGCACCGCTGGGGCCTCGCGCTCCTCGTCCCGCTGTTCGTCTACGCGTTCGCGAGCATCGGGGAAGGCATCCCGCACGCATGGCGGCTGGCGCCGCCGTGGGCGATGGCGTCATTCGCCCTGGCCATCCCGTGGGGAATCGCGATCGGATTGCTGCGGCGTCTGGCGTCGGCACGGCGCATCGACGCCGCCGCGCTGCGGATTCGCGGCTGCGGCGAGGCGTTCCTGGCGTCGCTGCCGCCGCCGCCCGCGCACCGCGGCTGACCCCGGCTACGCCGACGCCGCCTGCGCGGTCGCGAGGTATGCCTCCATCAAGCGCGTCGGATCGGCCTTGAGGCGCGCCTTCCAGGCGCCGAGCCGCGCACGGGTCTGGATCAGGCCGCGGATCGCGCCGACGTGCTCGGTCAGCCCGAGCGCGGTGGCACCGATCAGCGCGTCGTCCTTGAACTCCAGGCGCAGGTACCTGAACGCCGCCTCGTCCTTGAGCTCGGCGAAATCGCCGCCCTCGGCGGCAGGCGCGCCCCACCACTGGCCGAAGGACGACGAGACCAGGCCCAGCGTGTCGAGCACGTTCATCGACAGGCTGCCGCTGGAGGTCGCCCGGCGCCCCGCCATGTTGAG
Organism: Burkholderiales bacterium; assembly: GCA_016790695.1. Classification (GTDB taxonomy): domain Bacteria; phylum Pseudomonadota; class Gammaproteobacteria; order Burkholderiales; family JAEUOS01; genus JAEUOS01. Next base: position 9,111 of record JAEUOS010000220.1, on the reverse strand, counting down.
CGCCGCCACCCGCGCCTCGTCGGCGGCCACCGGCTGGATCGCATTGACGGTCCGCTTGCCGGTCGAGAAGTCGAGCGACTGCGACACGTCGCCGGCCGCGTACACGCCGGGCACGTTGGTCTGCATCGACGCGTCGACCAGCACGCCTTCCTCGCAGGCGATGCCGCTGCCGGCCAGGAAGCCGATGTTCGGCTTGACGCCGGTCGCCGCGATGATCAGGTCGGCCTCCAGCACCGTGCCGTTCGAGAGTCGCGCCCGCATGTGGCCGCCGGCATTCTCGATCGCCTCGGCGCGCGCGTTCACATGGACGCGGATGCCCTTGCGTTCGCACCAGGCGCGGATCAGGCCGCCGGCGCCCTCGGTCATCATGCGCGGCACCATGCGGTTGCCGGCCTCGACCACGGTGAGCGCGACGCCGCGCATCGCCAGCGACTCCATGATGATGCAGCCGATGAAGCCCGCGCCCAGCTGCAGCACGCGCGCGCCCTTGGGCGTCTTGCCGATGATCCGGCGCGCGTCCTCGAGCGTCCAGCAGTGGTGCACGTCGGGCAGATCGATGCCCGGGATCGGCGGGGCGACCGGCCGGCTCCCGCTCGCGATCAGCAGGCGGTCATAGGCGAGCAGCTGGCCGTTGGACAGCCGCACCGAGCGCAGCGTCGTGTCGATGCTCTCGGCGCGCGCGCAGACCAGCTCGATGCGCTGCTCGGCCCAGTGGCGCTCGCCCTTGCGCAGGTAGGTGCCGGACTCGCCGATGCTGCCGGTCAGGAGATAGGGAATCGCCATCCGCGAATACGGCGGCACCGGCTCGTCGCCGACCAGGGTGATGAGGTCGCGCGGCGCCGTCTTGCGGATGGTTTCCGCGGCGATGACGCCGGCCGGCCCGTTGCCGATGATCACGTGATGCATGCTGCCCTCGCAAGTCGATGAGCCCGCGGCGCCGGCAGCCGGCGCGCGCGCCCGGTCAATGAAAAGGGGGCGATGTCTCGCAACACCGCCCCCTGAACCGCCGCGCCGCGCCTACAGGCCCAGGCGCGCGCGCGTCTCCGGTGTCGGACGCCCGCCGGCATCCCAGCCGCGCGCCTCGTAGTATTCCGGCAGCATCTTGTCGAGGCCGGAGACCAGGCCCTTGGCGGGGCCGGTCTTGGCCGGCTCCTTCAGCAGGCGCGCCGGCAGCGTGTCGTCCTTCTCGGTGAAGCCGGCGGCATTGTTGAACTCGCGCTCCATGTTCCAGATGCGCTCGCCGACCACGCCGAGGTTCTCGACCGACCAGTCGCCCTCGCAGGCGGCGGCCAGCTGGGGCGCCAGGTCCTGCAGGGTCCAGGCGAAGGTGGTGAACACGCACAGGCCCGACGAATCGAACGCCGCGGTGGCATCCTGGAACGCCTTGACCAGCCCGGCCTTGCCTTCGGTGACCAGCGGATCGGTCTTGACCGGGATGCCCAGCACCTCGGAGGCGACGGTGTAGCCGCGCAGGTGGCAGGCGCCGCGGTTGGACGTGGCATAGGCCAGCCCCATGCCCTGGATGCCGCGCCCGTCGTAGGCCGGGAACTCCTGGCCCTTGACCGACATCGACAGCTCCGGGTGGCCGTACTTGGCGGTCAGGCGCTTCGAGCCCATGCCGATCTCCTTGCCGAAGCCCTCGCCCTTGGCGACCTGCTCGGCGAAGAAGGTGAGCGCCTTGGCCGAGCCGAACGGCGCCTCGATCCCCAGCTGCTCCTTGGTGAGCACGCCCATCTCGTAGAGCTCCATCACGGCCCCGACGGTGGCGCCGAAGGAGATCGGGTCGAACGCGTCCTCGTTGCAGATGAAGTTGGCGTAGGTCAGCGCCTCGAGATCGTTGACGCCGTTCGCCGAGCCCAGCGCCCAGGCGGCCTCGTACTCGAGGCCGCCGGAGGCGCCCCAGTACTCGGGCTTGTTGACGACCGTGAAGTGGGTCTCGTCGATCTTCGAGATGCGGCCGCAGGCGATGGTGCAGCCGAAGCAGGCCTGGTTGGTCACGAGGTTGGGCTTGCCGTCGGTCTTGCGCGGCGCGTGCATCGCCTCCGCCGAGATGTCCTTGGCTCCCTCGAACTGGATGTCGCGGTGGTTGCGCGTGGGCATCGCGCCGATCTCGTTGATCACGTTCATCAGCACCTGCGTGCCGAACTTGGGCAGGCCCTGGCCGGTGACCGCGTTGTCGTGCAGCACCTTCTTGGCCGCCTTGGTCGCCGCCATGAAGGCCTTCGGATCCCGGATCCCCGACACGCCCAGCGTGCCGCGCACGCTGATCGCCTTCAGGTTCTTCGAGCCCATCACCGTGCCGACGCCGGAACGCCCGGCGGCGCGGTGCAGGTCGTTGACCACGCAGGCGAACAGCGCCCCGGTCTCGCCGGCGCGACCGATCGACGACACGCGCATCAGCGGGTCCTGGTGCTTCTTCTTGAGGGTCTCCTCGGTCACCCAGGTGGTCTTGCCCCAGAGGTCCGCGGCGTCGAGCAGCTCGGCGCGGTCGTTCATGATGTTGAGGTACACCGGCCTGGCCGACCGGCCCTCGAAGATGACCATGTCCCAGCCGGCCATCTTGAGCTCGGCGCCCCAGTAGCCGCCGGAGTTCGAGCACGCGATGGCGCCGGTGAGCGGCCCCTTGGTGATCACCGAATAGCGCCCGCCGGTCGACGCCATCGTCCCGGTCAGCGGGCCGGTGGCGAAGATGAGCTTGTTGTCGGGCGACAGCGGGTCGACCTTGGGGTCGACTTCGCTGACGAAGTACTTGGTCGCCAGACCGCGCTGGCCCAGGTACTGCCTGGCCCATTCCATGTTCAGCGGCTCGGCAGTGCAGGTGCCCTTGGTGAGGTTGACGCGCAGGAGTTTCTTGGCCCAGGTCATGTTGTTCTCTCCTTGATCCGGTTCAGGCGGCCTTGGGGGCGTTGTCGAGCTTCTGCGCCCACTGCTTCATGCGCTCGAGCCCGGTCCAGTCGGCATCGACGTAGGTGATCGCGCCGGTCGGGCAGGCCTCCGCGCACGCGGGTTCGCCGCCGCACAGGTCGCACTTCTGCACCTTGCCGGTGTCCTGCACGTAGTTGACGGTGCCGAAGGGGCACGAGATCGTGCACACCTTGCAGCCGACGCAGACGTCGTCGACGACCACCTTCGCGCCGGTCGCCTTGTCGACCTTGATCGCCTCCACCGGGCAGGCGTGCATGCACCAGGCTTCGTCGCACTGCGTGCAGGTGTACGGCACCTTGCGCCCGGTGTGATGGAAGTCGAACACCTTGATGCGCGACTTCGCCGTGGTGAACGTGCCGTAGTTCTCGTAGGAACACGCCATCTCGCACTGCAGGCATCCGGTGCACTTGGCGGGATCGATGTGTAGCGACTTCTGCATGGAACCTCCTCCGTCTTCTTGTCAAGCCCTGCGTCTCGGTCCTTCAAGGGGCGCCGCCGCCAGCGGCGAGGCAGCGCCTGAGTGTAGAACCAAGCAGGCACTTATGCAAACGCCTGCCAGGGCGCCCGCACCCGCGCTGCGATCCCTGCGATTTCCGCAGCGCACCATCGGCCGCGGCGCGCGCGCCGGCCGCGCGTGCGGGCACGGGAAGCGCGGCAAAACCGGTAACATGCGCTGCTGCGCGCGCGACGCGCGCTTCTTGCGGGAACTGCCATCATCGACGCGATCAGGAATCTCCAGGAACGGCTGGCGGCACTGGACTACATCTGCGACGACCGCCTGGCGACGGTCGTCCATCTCGCGCGGGAAATGCGCCGCCCGCTGTTCCTCGAGGGCGAGGCCGGCGTCGGCAAGACGGAACTGGCGAAGGCGCTGGCCCAGGCCTGGGATGCCCAGCTGATTCGGCTGCAGTGCTACGAGGGCCTCGGGGTGGCCGAAGCGGCCTACGAGTGGAACGCCGCGCGCCAGCTGATGGAGATCCGCCTCGCCGAGGCCGCGCACGTGACCGACCGCGACGCGATGGCGCGCGACCTGTACCGCCGCGACATGCTGATCGAGCGCCCGCTGCTGCAGGCGCTCACGCAGCCGAAGCCGCCGGTGCTGCTGATCGACGAGCTCGACCGCGCCGACGAGCCCTTCGAGGCCTACCTGCTCGAGCTGCTCGCCGAGTACCAGATCACCATCCCCGAGCTCGGCACCGTCAAGGCGATGTTCCCGCCGGTGGTGGTGATCACCTCGAACCGCACGCGCGAGATCCGCGACGCGCTGAAGCGCCGCTGCCTCTACCACTGGATGCCGTTTCCGGATGCCGCGCGCGAGCTCGAGATCGTGCGGCGCCGCGCGCCGGCGGCGGCGGCGTCCGTCTGCGCGCAGGCGGTGGCGTTCGTGCAGCGGCTGCGCGCGGTCGAGCTCTACAAGCTGCCCGGTGTCGCGGAGACCGTCGACTGGGTCAACGCGCTGACCGCGCTCAATGCCGTCTCGCTGGCGCCCGACGCGGTGCGGGACACCCTCGGGGTGCTGCTCAAGTACCAGGAGGACGTCGAGCGGGTGCAGGAGGGCGAGGCCGAGCGCATCCTTTCGGAACTGAAGGCGGCGGACCCGATCCGCTGAGCCCGTGCCGGCCGGCCGCCTCGCCGAGAACATCGCGCACTTCGCGCGCGTGCTGCGCGCCGCCGGCCTGCCGGTCGGCCCGGACCGCGTGGTGAGCGCGCTGCAGGCGCTGGCGATCTGCGGCATCGCCGAGCGCGCCCGCGTGCATGCCGCGCTGGCCGCCGTGCTGATCGACCGCCGCGAGCACCAGGCGATATTCGACGCCGCCTTCGACGCCTTCTGGCGCGACCCGCGCGCCGCCGACCAGATCGTCTTCTACGGCATGCCGCAGGCGCCCGGGAGCGAGGAGGAACAGAAGCGGCGGCGGCGCCTCGACGACGCGCTGCAGCCGGCCGCGCTGGCGCTGCAGGCGCGCGACGACGCCGCGGAGGAGCCGGAGACGGTGCCGGACGCGGCACTGAGCTTCTCGGCCCGCGAGCGCCTGCAGAGCGCCGACTTCGAGTCCATGACCGCCGCCGAGTTCGCGCTCGCGCGCAAGCTCGCCGAGCGCCTGCCGCTGCCGATCCCGCCGCTGGCGACGCGCCGCTGGGAGCGCGCCGCGCGCGGCACGCTCGACCTGCGCGTGCTCGCGCGGCAGGGCGCGCGCGATCCGTTCGGCGCCCGCCTGGCATGGCGCCGCCGCGCGCTGCGCGAGGCGCCGCTGGTCGTGCTGATCGACATCTCGGGCTCGATGCAGCGCTACTCGCGCATCTTCCTGCACTGGGTGCACGCGCTGATGCGGGTCAAGAGCCGCGTCGCCGTGTTCACCCTCGGCACCCGCCTGACCCCGGTGACCCGCTGCCTGCTGCATCGCGATCCCGACGACGCGCTCGCCGCCGCCGGCGCCGCGGTGCGCGACTGGAACGGCGGCACCCGCCTGGCGACCTGCCTGGCGCTGTTCAACCGCCTCTACGCACGCCGCGTGCTCACCGGCAATGCCGCGGTGCTGCTGCTGACCGACGGGCTCGAACGCGACGAGGCCGGCACGCTCGGCGCCGAAGCCGCGCGCCTCGCGCGTCTGGCGCGGCGCATCGTCTGGCTCAACCCGCTGCTGCGCTACGACGGCTTCGAGCCGCGCGCCGCCGGCATCCGAGCGATCCTGCCGCACGTCGACGCGTTCCTGCCCGCGCACAACCTCGCCTCGCTGGCCGATCTGGCGGGCGCGCTGGGCGCCGGTGCCGCCGGCACGCACGCCGGCATCAGCCGTCGCCGAGGCGCTCCTCGCGCAGCAGGCCGAGCGCCTCCTGGCAGGGCCGATCGGAATAGCTGAACAGCACCGTGTCCTCGCCGGCCTCGAGCGACAGCGGTGTCCACGACGGCACGACGAAGATGTCGCGCGGCGCGAATTCGTAGGCCTGGTTGCCGACGCGCGCACGGCCGCGCCCTTCGGCGCACACGTAGACGGTCGCATCGGTGCGGCGGGTCGGCTTGCCGGCGAAACCCTTCGGCAACAGTTGCAGGAAGGTGGCGATGGTCGGCATGGCCCAGGACCCGGTCGCCGGGTTGACGTAGCGCAGCTTGACGCCTTCCCAGGCGTCGAGTTCGCGGTCGCGCGCAAGCTTGTCGAGCGCCTCGCGCGAGCGCGCATACGGGTACGAGAACACCGGCGAGGGCGCGGTGGCGAATGCCGGCCTGTAGTCGACCGGCAGCATGTTGTAGCCGTACCGCGCGAACGAATTGCCCGCCGGCCGCGTCACCGGCTGCGAGGCCTCCGGAAAGTTCTCGGCGAAGGTCGCGTCGAACAGCTCGGCGATCGGCAGGTCCAGGCCGTCGAGCCAGACCACCGGCTCGCTGCCCTCGTTGCCGTGGTCGTGCCAGGTCCAGGGCGGCGTGATGATGAAGTCGCCCGGATGCATGATCGTGCGTTCGCCGTCGACCGCGGTGTAGGCACCCGCGCCCTCGATGATGAAGCGCAGCGCCGATTGCGAATGGCGATGCGACGGCGCGACCTCGCCGGGCAGGATCAGCTGCAACCCCGCATAGAGCGAGGTGGTCACCTTGGAGCTGCCGGGCAGTGCCGGGTTCTCGAGGATCAGCACGCGGCGAATCGCCTCCTCGGCGCTGATGACGCTGCCGGACTCCATGACGAACGGACGCACCTCGGCGTCATAGCGCCACAGCATCGGCGCGCACGACGGCTTGGGCGCCGGCGGCACCAGCATGTGCAGGCGTTCCCACAACGGCATCAGCTGCCTGGGCTGCATGCGCGCGTAGTAGGCCGCGCGCGCGGTCTTGTCCGTCACTCTGGTGTCCATGGCCCTCTCCCCGGTTGCGTGGCCGGCGCTCTCGCCCGGCCGATGCCGGCGCGCCGCCGTCGCCGCGCCGGAACCGCGATGCTAGGCCGCCGCGCGCGGCGGCGCTTGACGTGGATCAACTGCGGCCGGCGGCACGCGGCGCCGCCTTGCGACGGAGGCCGTCATGCGGCCGCCCCGCGCTGCCAGAACCCCAGGTGCGCCTGCGCTGCCTCGTCCTCCAATGCCGGGCCGACCACCGCGACCTGCCGCTGGCCGCGCGCGAACACCGCGCGGCACGGCAGCGCGAAGGTCGGGTTCTCCGGATGATCGCCCGTCAGTGCGAGCAGCCGCGCCTCCGACAGCGCGTACACCACGCGGCCGATGCCGCACCAGTAGATCGCGCCGGCGCACATCGCGCAGGGCTCGGCGCTGCTGTAGAGCGTGGCGCCGGCAAGTCCGTCCACCCCCGCGGCGCGCGCGGCCAGTTGCGCCGCGCGCAATTCGGCATGCTGCGTCGGATCGCCGGCCGGCGGCAGGCTGTTGTTCTCCGCCTCGGCGAGCACGGCGCCATCGCGCGAGACGACCAGCGCGCCGAACGGGTGGCGCCCCTGTGCGCGCGAACGCAGGGCGAGGGCGAGCGCGTGCCGCAGATGGCGGTGGTCGGCCGCGTCAAGGTTCGCCTCGCGGGTCGCCCCGGCGGCAACGCCGGAACCCGCGCTGTCGTCCGCGCCGTTGTCCATCAGGTGCGCAGCGGCGGCAGCTTCTCGCCCTTGGGCACGAACTGGATCGCCAGCCCGTTGTTGCAGTACCGCAGGCCGGTCGGCTTGGGCCCGTCGTCGAACACATGGCCCTGGTGGCCGCCGCAGCGCGCGCAGTGGTACTCGATGCGCGGCAGGATCAGCTTGTAGTCCTTCTTGGTGCCGACCGCGGCCGGCAGCACGTCCCAGAAACTGGGCCAGCCGGTGCCGCTCTCGTACTTCGTGGCGCTGTCGAACAGCGGAAACGCGCACGCCGCGCAGACGAAGGTGCCGGCGCGCTTCTCGCCATTGAGCGGGCTCGAGCCCGGCGGCTCGGTGCCTTCCTCGAACAGGATGTGAAACCGGTTCGGCGGCAGCAGCTTCTTCCACTCGGCGACCGGCTTGACCAGCCGGGCGACCTTGGGCTTGTCCTGCGCGCGCGCCGGCGCGGACGCGCCGGCGATCAGTCCCAGGAACGCGCTGATCCAGTGACGACGATGCATGGTGGGGCTCCCCGATGTCGACTCCCGGCGATTGTACGGCGCGCCCCGACGCGCGGATGCATGCGGCCGGTCCGGCCGCCGCGGTCAGCGCACCAGATCGACGACCTTGACCCGCACCCGGCGCTCGCGGTCGCCGCGCACCACGGTGATCTCGGCCAGATTGTCGATGCCGACCCGGTCGAGCTCGCTGACGAACGACGACAGCGTCTCGACGCGCCGGCCGTTGACGGCCGTGATGACGTCGCCCAGGGCGCCGCTGCGGCGATCGAGCGGAACGATGCCGGCTTCGGCGGCCGGCGAACCGCGCAGGACATCGCCGACGACCACGCCGGATATCCCGGCACGCGCGACCAGGTCGGGGCGCACCGGCACGATGCCGATGCCCGGCAGGGGCGCGCGCCCGCGCGCGATCAGCGCCGGCACGACGCGGTTGACCAGGTCGACCGGGATCGCGAATCCCACGCCCGAGGAACTGCCCGAGGCCGAACGGATCGCGGTGTTGACCCCGACCAGCCGGCCGGCGCTGTCGATCAGCGGCCCGCCGGAATTGCCCGGGTTGATCGCCGCGTCGGTCTGGATCACGCCGGACACCTCGCGGAAGTCGGTGGTCGGCAGCTCGCGGTCGAGCGCGCTCACGAGTCCGCGCGTGAGGGTGCGCGACAGGCCGAACGGATTGCCGATCGCGTAGACGGTCTGGCCGATCCGCAGGTCCTTCGAGGTGCCGAGCGGGATCGGCCGGATGTCGCGCGGCACCCGCTTCAGGCGCAGGACGGCGAGGTCGTACTCGGGCGCGCGGCCGACGAGCGCGGCCTCGATCGGCTGGCCGACGTCGAGCTGGACGATCAGCCGGCGCGCGTTCTCGACCACATGGTTGTTGGTGACCACGTGACCGGCCGCGTCCCAGACGAAGCCGCTGCCGGCCGACTGCGCCACCTCGGCACGGAAGAACCCGGTGGCCTGCAGCACCTCGCTGGTGATGTAGGCGACCGACGGCGCGGCGGTCTCGAACAGGTCGACCACCTGCTGCTCGGCGGCCGGCAGGGCGCCGCGCGGGCTGACCGGACGCGCGCCCGGCGCCTCGCGCGCGGCACCGGGCGCGGTCAGGGCGATGGCGGCCAGCACCA
>JAEUOS010000163.1 GCA_016790695.1 Burkholderiales bacterium | reverse complement strand
GCGAAGAGCGTGCCCGGGGGCGGCTCGCTCACCGGCATCGGCTGGGTCAGCGGCACGCGCTGCGTGATCGTCTGCTCGGACGCGGGCATCGAGGCGGGCTCGATCCGCCCGATGGGACTCGACAAGATGCTGCGCGCGCAGCAGCTGGCGCTCGACAACCGCATGCCCTTCGTCCACCTGGTCGAGAGCGCCGGCGCCAACCTGCTGCAGTACAAGGTCAACACCTTCGTGCGCGGCGGCGCGATCTTCCGCAACCTCGCGCGCCTGTCGGCGGCGGGCTCGCCGGTGGTCACCGTGGTGCACGGCTCGTCGACCGCGGGCGGCGCCTACATGCCGGGCCTGTCGGACTACGTGATCATGGTGCGCGGCCGCGCGCGCGCCTTCCTCGCCGGGCCGCCGCTGCTCAAGGCCGCGACCGGCGAGATCGCCACCGAGGAGGAACTCGGCGGCGCCGAGATGCACACCACGGTCTCGGGCGTCGGCGAGTACCTGGCCGAGGACGACCGCGACGGCATCCGCCTCGCGCGCGAGGTGGTCGCGCGGCTGCACTGGGGGCGGCACCTGGCGCCGGCGGCGCGGCCGGCGGCCCCGGCGCCGCCGCCGCGGCTGCCCGCCGAGGAACTGCTCGGGCTCATGGCGGCCGACGGCAGGAAGCCCACCGACATGCGCGAGGTGATCATGCGCCTGGTCGACGACTCCGACTTCCTCGAGTTCAAGGCGCTCTACGGGCCGGCGACCGTGGTGGGGCAGGCGTCGATCGAGGGCTTCCCGGTCGGCATCATCACCAACAACGGCCCGCTCGACCCGGACGGCGCGAACAAGGCGACCCATTTCATCCAGGCCTGCTGCCAGAGCGGCACGCCGCTCATCTACCTGCAGAACACCACCGGCTACATCGTCGGGCGCGCCTACGAGCAGGGCGGGATGATCAAGCACGGCTCGAAGATGATCCAGGCGGTGTCCAACGCGACCGTGCCGCAGCTGACCGTCATGTGCGGCGCCTCGTTCGGCGCCGGCAACTACGGCATGTGCGGGCGCGGCTACGACCCGCGCTTCCTGTTCTCCTGGCCCAATGCGCGCACCGCGGTGATGGGCGGCGAGCAGGCGGCGATGACCATGCGCATCGTCGCCGAGGGCGGCGCGAAGCGCAAGGGCATCCCGGTCGACGAGGCGGCGCTGGCCGCGCAGGAGAAGGCGATCATCGAGACCTTCGAGCGCCAGCAGAGCGCGATCGCCACCTCCAGCCTGATGCTCGACGACGGCATCATCGACCCGCGCGACACGCGCGCGGTGCTCGCCATGTGCCTGTCGATCTGCGACGAGGCGGCGCGGCGCGCGGTGCGGCCGATCCAGTTCGGCGTCGCGCGGCCCTGATTCCGGGACAACCATGTTCGATACCATCCTGATCGCCAATCGCGGCGACCAGCCGCGCAGCGGCGCAGAGGCGGAGCCAAATCGCACAGCCCGCGCAGCGGGCGGGCGATGAGCCGCGAGACAACCATGTTCGATACCATCCTGATCGCCAATCGCGGCGAAATCGCCCTGCGGGTGATGCGCACGGCGCGGCGCCTCGGCCACCGCGTCGTCGCGGTGTATTCCGACGCCGACGCGGCCGCGCCCCACGTGCGCGCGGCCGACGCGGCGGCGCGCCTCGGCGGGCCGCGGCCGCTCGACTCCTACCTCGACATCGACGCCGTCGTCGCCGCCGCGCGCGCGACCGGCGCCGAGGCGGTGCATCCGGGCTACGGCTTCCTGGCCGAGAACGAGAAGTTCGCCGAGGCGGTGATCGACGCCGGGCTGACCTGGATCGGGCCGCCGCCGTCGGCGATGCTGTCGATGGGTGACAAGGCGTACGCGAAGCGCCTGATGCGCGCGGCCGGCGTGCCGTGCGTGCCCGGCTACGACGGCGACGACCAGTCGGACGAGACGCTCGCGCGCGAGGCGCAGCGCATAGGGTTCCCGCTGATGATCAAGGCGACCGCAGGCGGCGGCGGCCGCGGCATGCGCCTGGTCGCGTCGGCGGACGCCTTCGCCGCCGCGCTCGCGAGCGCCCGTTCCGAGGCGCAGGGCGCGTTCGGCAGCGCGACCGTGCTGCTCGAGCGCGCGATCGTCGAGCCCCGGCACGTCGAGATCCAGGTCTTCGCCGACGACCACGGACACGTCGTGCACCTGGGCGAGCGCGACTGCTCGGTGCAGCGGCGCCACCAGAAGGTGATCGAGGAGGCGCCGTCGCCGGCGCTGGCCGGCGCCGACGGCCGTCACCTGCGCCGGCGCATGGGCGCGATGGCGGTCGCGGCAGCGCGCGCGATCAAGTACCGCGGCGCCGGCACCATCGAATGCCTGCTCGACGCGCGCGGCGAGTTCTACTTCATGGAGATGAACACGCGCCTGCAGGTCGAGCACCCGGTGACCGAGGCGCTGACCGGCTACGACCTGGTCGAGTGGCAGATCCGCGTCGCGCGCGGCGAGCCGCTGCCGGAGACCGCGCAGGAGGCGATCCTCGAGCGCTTCGAGCGCGGCGGCCACGCGATCGAGGTGCGCCTGACCGCCGAGGATCCGGCGCGCGACTTCCTGCCGCAGAGCGGGCGCCTCGCCGCCTGGCGCCCCGGGGACGCGGTGCGGGTCGATCATGCGCTCGAGCCGGGGGCGGCGATCCCGCCGTTCTACGACTCGATGATCGCCAAGTTCATCGCGCACGGCGCCGACCGCGACCAGGCGCGCGCGCGCCTCGCGGCCGCGCTGCGCGACGCGGTGGTGCTCGGCGTGCGCACCAACCAGGCCTTCCTCGGCGCGGCGCTCGTGCACGAGACCTTCGCCGCCGGCGGCGCGACCACCGCCTTCGTCGGGCGCAACCTCGACGCGCTGCTCGCGGCTGCGCCGCCGCTGCCGGCGCCGCTCGCCGGGCTGCTGGTCTACTGCGCCAACGCGCACGCGAACGGCCACGATCCGCGCGCGGTGGCGCTGCCGCTGGCCTGGCCGGTGCATCTGAACGTCGACGTCGACGGGACCGGCGCGCAGGTGTCGGTGCAGGCGCTCGGCGGCGCGCGCTACCGTGCCGGCGTCGGCGCCGACCTGCACGAGTACGCGGTGCTCGACTGGGCCGACGGCGCCGCGCGCATCGACGGCCCCGGCGGCCGCACCACGCTCGCGTGGGCGCGCGCCGGTGCGGCGCTCCACGTCGGCATCGCCGGCGTGCAGACCGTCGTCGCCGATCGCAGCCTCGCGGCGGTCGCCAGCGGCGGCGGCGCCGCCGCCGGGCAGATCCGCGCGCCGATGGCGGGGCGCATCGTCGCCGTCTTCGTCGCCGCCGGCCAGGCCGTCGAGAAGGGGGCGCCGCTGGTGGTGCTGGAGGCGATGAAGATGGAGCATCCGGCGGCGGCGCCCGTCGCCGGCACCGTCAAGGGCGTGTTCGTCGAGCACGGCGCCCAGGTCGCCGCCGGCAGCCTGATGGTCGAGCTGGAGGCGGCCTAGAGCCGCCGCCCGGGCGCTGCGCGGGAGACGCGAGGCCATGCGCTACAAGAGCCGCTTCTGGGCCGACTACACCGCGCGCGAGATCGCGCTCCTGCCGGCCGGCGAGATCGTCGCCGTGCTGCCGGTCGCGGCGATCGAGCAGCACGGGCCGCACCTGCCGCTGTCGGTCGACACGACGCTGGTCGACGGGGTGATCGCGAGCGCGCTGCCGCACATCGCGCCCGAGGTCGGCGCGCTGTTCCTGCCGACCCAGCAGATCGGCAAGAGCAACGAGCACGCGCGCTTCGCCGGCACGCTGACGCTGTCGGCGCCGACGCTGATCGCCGCATGGATGGAGATCGGCGCGAGCGTCGCGGCCGCCGGCGTGCGCAAGCTGGTGCTGTTCAATTCGCACGGCGGCCAGGTGGCGGTGATGGACATCGTCGCGCGCGACCTGCGCGCGCGCCACGACATGCTGGTGTACGCGTCCAATTGGTACACGCTGGGCCTGCCGGACGGCCTGTTCGATGCGCACGAGATGCGCTTCGGCATCCACGCCGGCGATCTCGAGACCTCGATGATGCTCGCGCTGCGGCCGGACCTGGTCGACATGCGCTTCGCCGAGAACTTCGCGTCGACCTCGGCGGCGCGCGCGCAGGCGTACCCGCTGCTGGGCAACGGCCAGGCGGCGAAGCTCGGCTGGCAGACCCAGGACCTGAACCCCAAGGGGGCGGCCGGCAATGCGCTGGCGGCCAGCGCCGCCAAGGGGCAGGCGGTGCTCGACTTCGTCGGCCGGCGCCTCGCGCAGCTGCTCGCCGAGGTCGCGCGCCTGCCGCCGGACACGCTGGTCGACGCGCCGGCGCCGTACGCGCGATGACCGACCTGGTGCGCCTCGACGGCGTCGGCAAGCGCTACGCCAACGGCACGGTCGCGCTGCGCGACCTGACGCTGGCGATCCGCGCGCGCGAGTTCGTCAGCTTCCTCGGCCCCTCGGGCTGCGGCAAGAGCACGGCGCTGCGCATGATCGCCGGCCTCGCCGAGGCGACCGAGGGCCGCATCGACTGGCCCGGCACGCCGGCCGGCGCCGACCACGCGCACGACCTGTCGTTCGTGTTCCAGGAGCCGACGCTGATGCCGTGGGCGACGGTGTTCGACAACGTCTGGCTGCCGCTGCGGCTCGCGGGCGTGCCGCGCGCGCAGGCGCGCGCGCGCGTCGAGGCGGCGCTCGCCAACGTCGGGCTCGACGGCTTCGCCGGGGTCTACCCGCGCGAGCTCTCGGGCGGCATGAAGATGCGCGCGTCGATCGCGCGCGCCATGGTCACGCGGCCGCGCCTGCTGCTGATGGACGAGCCGTTCGCCGCCCTCGACGAGATGACGCGCTTCCGGCTCAACGACGACACCCTCCGGGTGTGGCAGGAGTCCGGCTTCACCGCGATCTTCGTCACCCACAGCGTCTACGAGTCGGTGTACCTGTCGAGCCGCATCGTGGTGATGGCGGCGCGCCCGGGGCGGGTGATCGCCGACATCGCGATCGACGAGCCGTATCCGCGCAGCGAGGCCTTCCGCACCACCGCGCGCTACAGCCAGTGGTGCATCGACGTCTCGCGCGCGCTGCACGGCGCCGGGGCGGCGGCATGAGCGCCGCGGCGCCGCGCCGGCGCGCCCTCGCCGACCGCCGCGCGGTGCGGCTCGGCGTACCGGCGGCGATCTTCCTCGCCGCGCTCGCGCTGTGGGAGGCGGTGGTCCGGGTGAACGCGATCCCGCACTACATCCTGCCCGGCCCGCTGCTGGTGGCGACGACCCTGTGGGACAACCTGGGATCGCTGATGACGTCGTGGCTGTTCACGATGAAGATCACCTTCGGCGCGCTGTTCCTCGCGGTCGCCGGCGGGGTGCTGCTGGCGATGCTGTTCGCGCTGTCGAAGTGGGTCGAGGTGTCGCTGTTCCCGTTCGCCATCATCCTCCAGGTGACGCCGATCGTGGCGATCGCGCCGCTGATCCTGATCTATGTCGACAGCACGACCGCGGCACTGCTCATCTGCGCGTGGATCGTCGCGTTCTTCCCGATCCTGTCGAACACCGTCATCGGCCTGCGCTCGGCCGACCACAACCTGCGCGACCTGTTCACGCTCTACCGCGCGAGCCGCTGGCAGCGCCTGCGGCACCTGCTGATCCCGTCGGCGCTGCCGTACTTCATCGCCGGGCTCAAGATCGCCGGCGGCCTGTCGCTGATCGGCGCGGTGGTCGCGGAGTTCGCCGCCGGCTCGGCGGGCAAGGAGACCGGGCTCGCCTCGCGCATCCTCGAATCGAGCTTCCGCACCGAGATTCC
>JAEUOS010000153.1 GCA_016790695.1 Burkholderiales bacterium | reverse complement strand
TGCGAGAGCTGCAGCTGGGTGGCGGTGCCGGGGTAGAGCAGCGGATTGAACAGCTGCGCCAGCGCGCGGGCGACGCGGGCGTCGGGCTCGAGCATGCGGTCGTTCTCGACGATGCCGATGAACTGCCCGAGGCGCTCGTTCAGCTGCTCGAGCAGGAAGCGGTTGAAGGCGATGCTGGTGTCGATCAGGCGCATGAAGCTCGCGCGCGGCATGGTGGCGATGCGCGAATCGCGCACCGCGACCACGTCGTACATGCGCGGCGCCGGATGCTTGAGCAGCGAGCCCTCGCCGAACCAGCCGCCGGTGGGCACGCCGGTGAAGGTCACGGGCTTGCCTTCCGGCGAGACGCTGCTCATCTTCACCAGGCCGTCGACGATGCCGATCCACGCCTCGACCGGCTCGCCCTTGCGGCAGACATAGCCGCCCGCGGGGATGCGGCGCTCGGTGACGTCGGCGGCGGCGGCGGCCAGTTCGGCCGGGCTCAGGGTTTTCCCCCAGGGGGTGGCCTGCAATACCGGCAACAAGGCGGACATGAAAGCCTGGCGTCAGAAAATTCGACGATGGATTGTCGGCCGGATGACAGCCGCGAAAAACCCCACTTGCCTATGATACGCGCCCAGACCGGTCCGGGCACCCCGCGGGCCGGCGGCACCCGTGCCGAAGCGGTGGGGGTGCAGAGTAGAATGCCGCCACAAAAATCAGCGGCTTGGATCGCGCTAACCGGGCCTGCCGAAGACGGCGGACCCGCGGTCAGGAGACAGACATGAGCAGCATGCCCCCGGAATCGGCAGACACCTTTCCGCGCCTGCTTCTGCATCACGCGAAGGTGCGCGGCGATCGGCCCGCGATTCGCGAGAAGGATCTCGGCATCTGGCAGACCTGGACCTGGAGTCAGGTCGCCGCCGAGGTGCGCGCGCTGGCCTGCGGCCTCGCCGAGCAGGGCGTCCGGCGCGGCGACCGCGTCGCCATCATCGGTGCCAACCGTCCCTTCGTCACCTGGACCACCGCGGCGGCGCAGTCGCTGGGCGCGATCCCGGTCGGGCTCTACCAGGATGCGATCGCCTCCGAGCTGCTGTACATCTTCCAGACCGCGGAGATCCGCCACGCCGTCGTCGAGGACCAGGAGCAGGTCGACAAGGTGCTGGAGATCGGCCAGGAAGCCGCGCTGCTCAAGCACATCTACTACGACGATCCGCGCGGGCTGCGCCACTACACCCAGCCCGAGCTGATGTCGATCGAGAAGCTCAAGGAAGCCGGGCGCGCGTTCGACGCGAAGAACCCCGGGTTCTACGAGGCCGAGGTGGCCAAGGGCCGGCCGGAGGACCCGGCGGCGATGTTCACCACCTCCGGCACGACCGGCAATCCGAAGGGGGTGGTGCACACCCACGGGGCGCTGATCGACCGCGCGCGCGTGGCCTGCGAGATGGAGCGCCTGACCGATGCCGAGGAGGTGCTCGCCTACCTGCCGCCGGCCTGGATCGGGCAGAACATCTTCTCCTACGCGCAGGCCCTGGTCGCGGGCTTCTGCGTCAACTGCCCGGAGGCCGCCGGCACCGTCACCGCCGACATGCGCGAGATCGGCCCGACCTACTACTTCGCGCCGCCGCGCGTCTACGAGAACCTGCTCACCTCGGTGACGATCCGGATGGAGGACGCGAGCAGCATCAAGCGCCGCATGTTCAAGTACTTCATGGGCGTGGCCGAGCGCGTCGGCGGCCGCCTGCTCGACGGCAAGCCGGTGTCGCCGGGCGAGCGGCTGCTCTACTGGCTCGGCGACCTGTTCGTCTACGGGCCGCTGCGCAACGCCCTGGGCATGAGCCGGGTGCGCGTGTCGTACACCGCCGGCGAGGCGATCGGCCCCGACCTGTTCCGCTTCTACCGCTCGCTCGGCATCAATCTCAAGCAGCTCTACGGCTCGACCGAGACCGCGGTGTTCGTCTGCGTGCAGCCCGACGGCCAGGTCAGCGCCGACACGGTCGGCCCGCCGGTCGCGGGCGTCGAGCTCCGGATCGCCGACAACGGCGAGCTGCTGATCAAGTCGCCGGGGCTGCTCAAGGAGTACTACAAGAATCCCGCCGCCACCGCCGAGGTGCTGACCAACGACGGCTGGTACCACTCGGGCGATGCCGGCATCATCGACCACGACGGGCACCTGCGCATCATCGACCGCGCCAAGGACGTCGGGCGGCTCGCCAACGGCGCGATGTTCGCGCCCAAGTACATCGAGAACAAGCTCAAGTTCTTCCCGTTCATCAAGGAGGCGGTGGCGCTGGGCGACCGGCGCGAGATGGTCTGCGCGATGATCAACATCGAGATGGAGGCGGTCGGCAACTGGGCCGAGAAGCGCGGCATCGTCTACAGCGGCTATGTCGACCTCGCCAGCCAGGCCGCGGTCTACGACCTGATCCGCGAATGCGTCGAGAAGGTCAACGCCGATCTCGCCCAGGAGGAGAAGCTGGCCGACTCGCAGATCCGCCGCTTCCTGATCCTGCACAAGGAGCTCGACGCCGACGACGGCGAGCTGACGCGCACCTCCAAGGTGCGGCGCGGCTTCATCGGCGAGAAGTACGCCGTGCTGGTCGACGCGCTCTACGGCGGCCGCGCCGAGCAGTACATCGAGACCCAGGTCAAGTTCGAGGACGGGCGCACCGGCAAGGTCAGCGCCACCCTCGAGATCATGGACGCGAAGACCTTCGCGCCGGCAAGGAAGGCCGCCTGATGAGACAGAGGAAGATCGGCGAGGTGATCCTCGACGTGCGCAACATTTCGCTGTCGTTCGGCGGCGTCAAGGCCCTGCAGGGCATCTCGTTCGACGTGCGCGAGCACGAGGTGCGCGCGATCATCGGGCCGAACGGCGCGGGCAAGAGCTCGATGCTCAACTGCATCAACGGCGTGTACCACCCGCAGGAGGGGGAGATCGTGTTCCGCGGCGAGGTGCGCCGCGACATGGACACCCACCACGCCGCCGAGAGCGGCATCGGGCGCACCTTCCAGAACCTGGCGCTGTTCAAGGGCATGAGCGTGCTCGACAACATCATGACGGGGCGCAACCTGCGCATGAAGACCGGCATCCTGGCGCAGGCGCTGCATCTCGGCCCGGCGCGCGCGGAGGAGCTGCGCGAGCGCGAGTTCGTCGAGCACGTGATCGACTTCCTCGAGATCCAGGCCTATCGCAAGACGCCGGTCGGCCGCCTGCCCTACGGCCTGCAGAAGCGCGTCGACCTCGGCCGCGCGCTGGCGGCGCAGCCGCAGGTGCTGCTGCTCGACGAGCCGATGGCCGGCATGAACCTCGAGGAGAAGCAGGACATGTGCCGCTTCGTGCTCGACATCAACGACGAGTTCGGCACCACCATCGTCCTGATCGAGCACGACATGGGCGTGGTCATGGACATCTCCGACCGCGTGGTCGTGCTCGACTACGGCAAGAAGATCGGCGACGGCACCCCCGACGAGGTCCGCAACGACCCCGAGGTCATCAAGGCCTACCTGGGCGTGAGCCACTAAGCGAGGAACGACGACTCATGGCAGCGAAGAAGAACGGACCGGTGATCGCCCTCGGGGCGGTGCTCGCGGCGGGTCTGGCGGCGCCGCTGGTCACCGGCAGCCCGCTGGGCTTCTATCTGGAGGTGCTGATCGGCGGGCTGATGGCGGGCGTGCTGTACTCGCTGGTCGCGCTCGGATTCGTGCTGATCTTCAAGGCCTCCGGGGTGTTCAATTTTGCGCAGGGCGCGATGGTGCTGTTCGCCGCCCTGGCGCTGGCGCGCCTGGCGGAATGGCTGCCCGCCTGGATCGGGATACCGGCCGGGTTCCCGGCGCTGACGCTGGCCTTCGTGCTGGCGGCCGGCATCATGGTCGGCCTGGCCTGGGTGATCGAGCGCATCGTGCTGCGCCCGCTGGTCGCGCAGGACCCGGTGGCGCTCCTGATGGCCACCCTGGGCGTCACCTTCTTCCTCGACGGCTTCGGGCAGACCATCTGGGGATCCGACATCTACAAGATCGACCTCGGCATCTCCAAGGATCCGACGATGATCCTGGAGTCGATGTTCCAGGGCGGCATCCTGGTCAGCAAGGAGGACCTGATCGCCGCGGTGATCGCCGCCGGCCTGGTGATCCTGCTGGCGCTGTTCTTCCAGAAGACCGCGACCGGCCGCGCGCTGCGCGCGGTGGCCGACGACCACCAGGCGGCGCAGTCGATCGGGATTCCGCTGAACCGCATCTGGGTGATCGTCTGGGCGGTCGCCGGCTTCGTCGCGCTGGTGGCCGGCATGGTGTGGGGCGCCAAGCTCGGCGTGCAGTTCTCGCTCGCGCAACTGGCCCTGAAGGCGCTGCCGGTGGTGATCCTCGGCGGCTTCACCTCGATCCCGGGCGCGATCATCGGCGGCCTCATCATCGGCGTGGGCGAGAAGATGGCCGAGGTGTTCCTCGGTCCGCCGCTGGTGAAGATGTGGGACCTGGCCGGCGGCGGCATCGAGAACTGGTTCGCCTACGTGCTGGCGCTCCTGTTCCTGATGGTCCGCCCCGAGGGACTGTTCGGCGAGAAGCACATCGACCGCGTTTAGAAGAGAGCCGAGAACATGTTCTACCGCGAGAACGGCCAGTTCAAGTCTTCCTACCGCGAGGACCAGCAGATTCTCGGCATCCGCCAGGACCGCTGGTTCATCTTCGGATTGATCGCGTTTGCCTTCCTGGTCGTGCCCTTCGTGGCGTCGGACTACATGTTCCGCGCCATCCTGATCCCGTTCCTGATCGTGTCGCTGGCGGCGATCGGGCTCAACCTCCTGGTGGGCTACTGCGGGCAGATCTCGCTCGGCCACGCGGCGTTCATGGCGATCGGCGCCTACGCGGCCTACAACCTGGTGGTGCGCTTCCCGCAGCTCAACTTCCTGCTCGTGCTCGTCCTCGCCGGGCTGATCGCGGCGGGCGTCGGCATCCTGTTCGGGCTGCCGTCGCTGCAGATCAAGGGCCTGTACCTCGGGGTGGCGACGCTGGCGGCGCAGTTCTTCATCGACTGGGTGTTCGCGCGCGTCAAGTGGTTCACCAACTATTCGCCCTCGGGCTCGGTGTCGACCGCGCCGATCGAGCTCTTCGGCTACAAGTTCGATTCGCCGGTGGAACGCTATGTCCTGGTGCTGGCCGTCGTGATCGTGTTCGCGCTGATGGCCAAGAACCTCGTGCGCGGCCACATCGGCCGCTCGTGGATGGCGATGCGCGACATGGACGTGGCGGCCGAGGTGATCGGCATCCGGCCGATGTACGCCAAGCTCTCCGCGTTCGCGGTCAGCGCGTTCTACGCCGGCGTCGCCGGCGCGCTCTGGGGCTTCGTGCACCTGGGGTCGTGGGAGCCGGCGGCGTTCTCGATCAATTTCTCGC
Source organism: Burkholderiales bacterium (assembly GCA_016790695.1). GTDB lineage: Bacteria > Pseudomonadota > Gammaproteobacteria > Burkholderiales > JAEUOS01 > JAEUOS01. Next base: position 5,558 of record JAEUOS010000153.1, on the reverse strand, counting down.
TCAACCTGCTGTTCATGATCATCATCGGCGGCATGGGCTCGATCCTCGGCAGCTTCATCGGCGCCGCCTTCATCGTGCTGCTGCCGATCACGCTGAACCAGGTGCTGCCGCCGCTGGGCGCGCTGGTCGGCATGAACTTCGGCACCGCGATGGCCTCGCACCTCGAATTCATGATCTTCGGCGCCCTCATCATCTTCTTCCTGATCGTCGAGCCGCTCGGCATCGCGCGGCTGTGGGCGATCGGCAAGGAGAAGCTGCGCCTGTGGCCGTTCCCGCACTGAGCCGGCCTAGGGTGATCACCAATACCGCTTTTCCAGTCGAAGTGCTTTGCTCTCAACCCTCGGACCGTCGGTTCCGTTTTTCCCCAAAGGAGACACCATGAAACTTCGCATCTCGATCGCCGCCGCGGCGGTCGCGGCCGTGACCGGCGCGCTCGCGCCGGCCGGCGCGGCGTTCGCGCAGGCCAAGGAGCAGTTCTTCCCGGTCCTGTCGTACCGCACCGGCGCCTACGCGCCCAACGGCGTGCCGTTCGCCAACGGCTATGTCGATTACCTCAAGCTCATCAACGCGCGCGACGGCGGCATCAACGGCGTCAAGGCGACCTGGGAGGAATGCGAGACCGGCTACGCCACCGACCGCGGCGTCGAGTGCTACGAGCGCCTGAAGGGCAAGGGCCCGACCGGCGCCACGGTCGTGCACACGCTGTCGACCGGCATCACGTTCGCGCTCACCGACAAGTCGTTCACGGACAAGATCCCGATCATCACCGCCGGCTACGGCCGCGCCGACTCGGTCGACGGCCAGGTGTTCAAGTGGAACTTCCCGCTTGGCGGCACCTACTGGGGCGCGGCCGACATGCTGGTCCAGCACATCGGCAAGAAGGAAGGCGGGCTCGACAAGCTCAAGGGCAAGAAGATCGCGCTGGTCTACCACGACTCGCCCTACGGCAAGGAGCCGATCGCGCTGCTGCAGGAACGCGCCAAGATGCACGGCTACGACCTGTCGCTCCTGCCGGTGACCCATCCGGGCGTCGAGCAGAAGGCGACCTGGCTGCAGATCCGCCAGAACCGGCCCGACTACGTGTTCCTGTGGGGCTGGGGCGTGATGAACTCGACCGCCATCAAGGAAGCGGTGGCGGTCGGCTATCCGCGCGACAAGATGTATGGCGTGTGGTGGGCTGGCGCGGAACCGGACGTGCGCCCGGCGGGCGACGGTGCCAAGGGCTACAACGCGCTGACGTTCATGGCGCCGGCCGGCATCGGCAAGGTGCACCAGGACGTCATCAAGTTCGTGCACGACAAGGGCCAGGGCACCGGTCCGAAGAACGAGGTCGGCGAGGTGCTCTACAACCGCGGGCTGGTCGCGGCGATGATGAGCGTCGAGGGCGTCAAGCGGGCGCAGACCAAGTACGGCAAGAAGCCGCTCAAGGGCGAGGAGGTGCAGTGGGGCCTGGAGAACCTCGCGCTCGACCAGAAGGCGCTGGCGGCGATCGGCTTTGCCGGCTTTGCCGACCCGATCTCGACCTCCTGCGTCGACCACGAGGGCGGAAGCTCCGCGCGCATCCACACCTGGGACGGCAGCAAGTGGGTGGTCGGGCCTGACCGCTACACCGCCGACCAGCAGATCATCAAGCCGATGATCAAGGCGTCCGCGGCCAAGTACGCGCAGGAGAAGAAGATCGCCGTGCGCGACTGTGCCAAGGAGCTCGCGTCGTCGAAGTAGGCAGTCGCCGCAATGCCTGCGCCGCCTTCGGGTCGGGCGGCGCAGGCGCACCGGATGCAAAGGTCATGACCACACCACTCCTGTCCGTCAACGGCATCGAAGTCATCTACAACCACGTCATCCTGGTGCTCAAGGGGGTGTCGTTCAGCGTGCCGGAGGGCGGCATCGTCGCGCTCCTCGGCGGCAACGGCGCCGGCAAGACCACGACGCTGCGCGCGGTCTCGCGGCTGCTCAAGGGCGAGCGCGGCGAGGTCACCAAGGGATACATCGAGTACAAGGGCGAGCGCATCGACGCGCTCACCACCTACGATCTGGTCAAGCGCGGCGTGGTGCAGGTCATGGAGGGCCGCCATTGCTTCGCCCACCTCTCGGTGGAGGAGAACCTCCTGACCGGCGCCTACACGCGCAACGCCTCGAAGGGCGAGATCGACGCGAGCCTCGAGAAGGTGTACGCCTACTTCCCGCGCCTGAAGACGCGCCGCACCAGCCAGTCCGGCTACACCTCGGGCGGCGAGCAGCAGATGACCGCGATCGGGCGCGCGCTGATGGCGCATCCGACCATGATCCTGCTCGACGAGCCGTCGATGGGCCTGGCGCCGCAGATCGTCGAGGAGATCTTCGAGATCGTCAAGGACCTCAACGCGCGCGAGCGCGTCTCGTTCCTGCTGGCCGAGCAGAACACCAGCGTCGCGCTCAAGTACTCCAACTACGGTTACATCCTCGAGAACGGCCGCATCGTCATGGACGGCGAGGCGTCCTCCCTCGCGTCCAACGAGGACGTGAAGGAGTTCTACCTCGGCGTGTCGTCCGGCGAGCGCAAGAGTTTCCGCGACGCCAAGTTCTACAAGCGCCGCAAACGCTGGCTGGCCTGAGGCCGCGCCCAAGCCCCGCGTCGCGCGGGGCTTGTGCTTTCTGGACCGCCGGCACTGTCACCCGCGCGACAAACGCGCGACTTCCATCGAAGGGGACGCAGCATGACCGCCTACTACGACGACCTCGAAACCCGTGCGCCGGCCGAACGCGAGGCCGCGCTGATGCGCGCCCTGCCCGGCCAGATCGCCAACGCGATGACCAATGCGCCGGGATTCGCGACCATCCTGGCCGGGGTCGACCCGGCGTCGGTGAACAGTCGCGCGGCGCTCGCGCGGCTGCCGGTGACCCGCAAGGCCGACCTGAAGCCGCTGCAGCGCGCCGCACTCCCCTTCGGCGGCCTGGTTGCGCGCAAGCCCGGCCAGGTGCGCAAGATCTTCATGTCGCCCGGGCCGATCTACGAGCCGGAAGGACGGCGCGACGACTACTGGCGCTCCGCCCGCGCGATGTTCGCCGCGGGCTTTCGCGCGGGCGACATCCTGTTCAACACCTTCTCGTACCACCTGACGCCGGCCGGCAGCATGATCGAGTCCGGCGCGATGAAGCTCGGCTGCGCGGTGATCCCGGCCGGGGTCGGCAACACCGAGCAGCAGATCGAGGCGATCGTCGACCTGCGGCCCTCGGCCTACGTCGGCACCGCGTCGTTCCTGCGCATCCTGGTCGAGAAGTTCGAGGAGATGGGCAAGCCCTTTCCGATCGAGCGCGCGGTCACCGGCGGCGACGCCCTGCCGCCGTCGCTGCGCCAGTGGCTCCGGGAGCACGGCCTGAAGCAGGTGCTGCAGTTCTTCGGCACCGCCGACCTGGGCAGCATCGCCTACGAATCCGAGGCGATGGAGGGCATGATCCTCGACGAGGAGCTGATCCTGGAGATCGTCCGTCCCGGCACCGGCGACCCGGTCGCCGAAGGCGAGGTCGGCGAGATCGTCGTCACCACGCTCAATCCCGACTACCCGCTGATCCGCTTCGGCACCGGCGACCTGTCGGCGGTGCTCCCGGGCGCGAGCCCGTGCGGGCGCACCAACACCCGCATCCGCGGCTGGATGGGGCGCGCCGATCAGACCACCAAGGTCAAGGGCATGTTCGTGCAGCCCGGCCATGTCGCCGAGGTCGTCCGGCGCCATGCCGAGATCGGCCGCGCGCGCCTGGTGATCGAGGGCGAGATGGCGAACGACCGGATGACGCTCAAGGTCGAGGTGGCCGACTGGACCGTGCCCAACCTCGCCGAGGCGATCGGCGCGACCCTGCGCGACGTGACCAAGCTGCGCGGCGAGGTGCAGTTCATGACCCCGGGCGAGCTGCCCAACGACGGCAAGGTGATCGAGGACGCGCGCAAGTACGACTGACGCGCGCTAGCGCGCGTGCCGGGGCGTCAGCTGCACCAGCGCCATCGCCAGCGCCGGCGCGGCGAAGATCACGAACGGCCAGCGATAGCTGTCGAGGGCGTCGTGCAGGACCGAGAACAGCGGCGGATAGAACACCACGCCGAGGAACATGATGAAGGTGCTGCCGCCGGAGACCACGCTCGCCATGCCCGGCGGCGCCTGGCGCGCGGTCTCGGAGATCATCACGCCGTTCCAGCCGACGGCGGTGACGCCGAACAGCATGCACACCGTCACCACCGCCGCGTAGGGCCAGGCGGCGGCGAAGCTGGCGGTGGCGAGCGCCATCGCGCACATCGCCAGACCGAGGCCGCCGAGCACCGCGCGCGGCGCGCGCGTGCGGTCGGCGACCCAGCCCCAGAAGACGCGGCCGCCGATGCCGCCGAGATTGGCGAACGACAGCGCCAGGCCGGCGGCCACCAGCGAGTACGCGATCTCGGCGTTGAGGTAGGCGACGATGTAGGTGAAGAACGAGATCTGCAGCCCGGCGTAGGCGAGGGCGGTGAAGACGTTGCGCACCAGGGCCGGGTCCGCGAAGATGAGGCGGAACGGCAGCGCGAGGTGCGCGAGCGCCAGGCTGCGCCCGGGCTCGCGGTCGGCATCGAGTTCGCCGCGCGAGACCTGGGCGACGACGGCGACCGCCGCGCACAGGGCGGCGACGGTGAGCGAAGCGCTGCGCCAGCCGAAGCCGAGGGTCAGCGGCGGCACGATGATGCCGGCGAGCGCCGCGCCGACCGGCACGCCGGTCTGCTTGATCGAGAACACCAGGGCCATCATGTGCGGCGGCGTGGTGCGGATCAGCACATGGGACGAGGCCGGCGTGATCGGCCCGTAGCCGGCGCCGAGCAGGATCGCGGCGGCCGGCATCCAGGGCAGCGGCACCACCGTGATCAGGACCATCGCCGCCGCGCACAGCAGCAGGCAGACCTGGCTCACCCGCACCGAGCCGTAGCGCAGGATCAGGCCGCCGGAGGTGAGCGCGCTGGTCGAGGCGCCGATGTACATCGCGCCGACGAAGTAGCCGACCAGGGCGGTCTCGAAGCCGAGGTCGCGCGCCGCCGCGGGCGCGAGCACCGGCACCGCGAGCGCCGCCAGTGCCACCAGCGCCTGGATGGCGGTGGTGATGGCGAGGGTCAGGTAGGCGGAGGACACGGGCGGGCCGCGCGGGCGGCGGGCGGTCTGCGCGGGCCGTCCGCCGCCCGCGCGGCGGCAGCGACACGCCCGTGCCCGGCGCGGTGCAGCATGGTATTTTAGCTTTCATGCCGATGCGAGTCTTCATCACCGGCGCCTCCGGCGGCCTGGGCGCGGAACTGGCGCGCGCCTACGCGGGTGCCGACGCGGTGGTGGCGATCACGGCCAGGCGGCGCGCCGAGCTCGACGCGCTCGCGGCGCAGCTGCCGGGCACGGTGGCGGTCTACCCGCTCGACGTCACCGACGCCGCGGCGCTGCATGCCGCGGCATCGGACTTCATCGGCCGCTTCGGTGCCCCCGACCTGGTGATCGCCAACGCCGGCATTTCCGCCGGCACCCTGACCGAACTGCCCGAGGACCTCGCGCCCTTCGAAAGAATCTTCAAGGTCAACGTGG
>JAEUOS010000140.1 GCA_016790695.1 Burkholderiales bacterium | reverse complement strand
CTGCCGGACTGCACGTTGTAACTGGTGCCCGCAAGGATTCCGGTCGTGCCGGTGATGCTGCCGCCGGCTAGAGTCACCGCTCCGACGGCTTGATTGAAGCCGCCCAAAGCCAAGGTACCGCCATTGACTGTGACTGTTCCGGTTGCCGCCAGCGCGTTGGTTGCCCCAAGGGTGAGGGTCCCCGCATTGACCGTGGTCCCGCCGGTGTGGGTGTTGGCCCCGGTGAGCGTGAGCGTGCCGGCGCCCAGCTTCGTGAGCGCGCCGGTGCCGGAAATGACACCGGAGTACGACATGTCGTTGCTCCGGTTGAACGACAGGACGGCACTATTGGCGACGTTGCCGGCAATCGAACCGGTGGTGCCGCCGCTGCCAATTTGCAAGGTTCCGGCACTGATCGTCGTAATGCCGGTGTAGGTGTTGGCCCCGGTGAGCGTGAGCGTGCCGGCGCCCAGCTTTGTGAGCGCACCGGTGCCGGAAATGACACCGGAGTACGTCACGTCGTTGCTCCGGTTGAACGACAGGACGGCACTATTGGCCACGTTGCCGGCGATCGAACCGGTGGTGCCGCCGCTGCCAATTTGCAAGGTTCCGGCACTGATGGTCGTGCCGCCGGTGTAGGTGTTGGCCCCGGTGAGCGTGAGCGTGCCGGCGCCCAGCTTCGTGAGCGTGCCGGATCCGGAAATGACACCGGAGTACGTCACGTCGTTGCTCCGGTTGAACGACAAGACTGCGTTGTTGGCCACGTTGCCGGCGATCGAACCTGTGGTGCCGCCGTTGCCCACTTGCAAGGTTCCGGCACCGATCTCTATCCGGGTGGATGCTACGTTCCCGGTGAGGGTGAGCACGCCGCCACCGAGCTTCACGAAGTCGGCAGACCCGCTGCCGCTCGCATTGCCGGCGAAGGTCAGATCGTCGCTCCGGTTGAACCTCAGAACCGCATTATTGTGGGTCACGTTGCCGACGATCGAACCGGTCGTGCCGCCATTGCCCACATCCAGGCGCCCACCACTGATCGTCGTGCCGCCTGTGTAGGTGTTGGTCCCGGTGAGGACGAGTGCCCCGGCACCGGACTTCACGAGTGCACCAGCGCCGGAAAGCTGACCCGAAAGCGTATTGGTCAGGCCGATCCCGTTGCTGATGGTTCCGGCTACCCCGCTGTTGAAGGTGATGTTGTTGGAAAGGACGCCCGAACCGGCAAGCGAGAGTGTGCCGTTGCCGGTAAAGGTGATCAGGCCTGGCGTGAACGTCGCGGGATTGGTGACCGTCACGGTGGAGCCCGCAGTGATCGTGGTTTGCGCAATCGCCTGAGCGACCGACAGCGCAAGCACCGAGACGACAAACTTTGCGACCCGCCTTGAGCGCTGGGTCCTGCCTTTGGCTCGCACACGTCCTCGGGTCATGCTGGCTTTCTCGGGCTGGGCGGCTCGCATGGCGCGGTCCTTATGTTGGCGTGACGTCAGCAATCTCCGGAAACACCCGGGCGAATGCTGCTTGACACTGTACGGTTTTCGCTGGTGGCCGAAAATTGGACCAGGCGCCCGAGACCTGGTCTTAAGACCGGGTGCTTTCAGAGGCGCAGGCCCGCAATTCCTGAACGCCGCCATTGCAAATTCTTGTGTCGGCGTCGATCATTCGCCTCGGGACGACGGATTTCGAAAGCGACGCGAAAAGTCGCCTCCATTCAAGGAAGAGCATGAGTCAGCCAGCAGTAGCGCCGGCATCGCGCGAGGCCAGAGTCCTTGCCGACCAGGCCAATTCGATCCAGGGCAACATCTTCCAGTTGATCGGTGGCAACGCCATCACGGCGGTGGTGGCGGCGTGGATCATGGTCGATCCGGCGCCGCTGTCGCAGGTGCTGGTGTGGCTGGGCGTGCAGCTCGCGTTTGCCGCCCTGAGCCTGGCGCAGGCCCTGCGCACCCGCCACCGCCCTGCAACACCGCGCAACGCGGCGCGGCGCCTGCGCGGCAACACCGTCGGCATCGGCGTTTCGGGCGCGTTGTGGGCCATCGGCGTGGTCGTGTTCTGGCCGTCCGGCCGGCTCGACATGCAGTTGCTGCTCTGCATCGTGATCATGGGCTCGGTCACCGCAGTGCTGCATTCGGTGAGCGGCTGGCTGCCGGCGTTCTACGCGTTCTTCTTTCCCTGCACCACCAGCGTGGTGCTGGCTTCGCTGTGGGAGGGCAGCGCGGCCAACATCGCTTTCGCGATCACGACGACGATCTATGGTGCCACCAGCACGCGCTTTGCGGCACGCCTGAACGGCACCCTCTTGGAGTCCCTGCGCTCGCGCTACGAAATCGCCGAGCTGGCGGCCGACCTCAAGGTCGAGAAGGAGCGGGCCGAAGAGGCCAGTCAGGCCAAGAGCCGCTTTCTCGCCGCCGCCAGCCACGACCTGCGCCAGCCGGTGCATGCGCTATCGCTGTTCGTGGGCGCCCTGCGGCAGGAACCGCCGGGGCCGGGCGCGGAGCGCATGATCGACCGCATCGAGTCGACCGTCGGCACCATGGGCACGCTTTTCAATGCGCTGCTCGACATATCAAAGCTGGACGCCGGCATGGTGGGCGTGGAGTCGCTGCCGTGCAACCTGCGCCCCCTGCTGGAACGCATTTGCGCCGAGGAGTCGGCGGTGGCCAAGGAGAAGGGCCTGGCCTTGCGCACCAGCCTGTTCGATGCGTTCACCGCCACCGACCCGGTGCTATTCGAACGCGTGGCGCGCAACCTGATCGTCAACGCGCTGCGCTACACCGAGCGCGGCGGGGTGCTGGTGACCCTGCGGCAGCGCGCTCGCGAGGTGGTGCTGCGGGTGGTCGACACCGGCATCGGCATCGAGGCGGCGCGTCAGGAAGAGGTGTTCCACGAATTCGTGCAATTGCACAATCCGGAGCGCGACCGCAACAAGGGCCTGGGACTGGGATTGGCCATCGTGCGGCGCCTGACGGAGCTGCTTGGCATGCGCTTGGCACTACGCTCGCGCCCCGGACGCGGCAGCAGCTTCACTCTGCGCATGGACGCGCTGGCGGAAGCCGCCGCCGCCGTGCCGAACCTGCCCGCCGCGGCACCCGCTGCCAGGCTGGACGCCGACGCCGGGCTGGTGCTGGTGGTCGACGACGACGCCGACATCCGCGTGGGCATGCGCTCGCTCCTGGCCGGCTGGGGATACGCCGTCATCGACGCCAGCGGCATCGCCGACCTGCTGCCGCAGTTGCGCGGGGTGAGGCAGGTGCCGCGCCTGATCGTCAGCGACTACCGCCTGCGTGGTGACGAAACCGGCCACAGGGTGGTCGAGCGCCTGCGACACGAGTACAACGAGGACATTCCGGCCATCATCATCACGGGCGACACGGCGCCGGCGCGGCTGCGCGAGGCGGCCGCCGGCGGTCACGCGCTGCTGCACAAGCCGGTGCAGCCGCAGCAATTGCGCGAAACGATGCTCTCGGTGATGGCGGCAGCCGCGCCCGACCATGCCACCGCCGCCTGAGGTGCCTTCAGCCCACCAGGCCCGCGGCGCGCGCGGTCTCGATCGCCTGCTCGCGATTAACCACGCCCAGTGCCTTGAACACCGCGGTGACGTGCGCCTTCACGGTCTTTTCGTGCATGTCCAGTTGCTGGCCGATCTCGCGGTTGGGCAGGCCCTCGCAGACCAGGCGCAACACGTCCATCTGGCGCTCGGTGAGGCCGGTTTCCTGGCGCGTGCGCGCCGGCTCCACGCCGCCGGCAAGCACCAGCGGCGGCACATAGACTTCGCCCGCCAGCACCAGGCGCACTGCGGCCAGCATGGTGCTGCGCCCGGCCGACTTGGGGATATAGCCGCGCGCGCCTGCGGCCAGCGCGCGGCGCGCGTCGGCCGCGTCTTCGGAAGAGGAGACGATCACCAGCGGCAGCGCCGGGTATTGCGCGCGTACCTGCTCCAGGGTCGGCATGCCGGGCAGGCCGGTCATGCGCAGGTCGAGCAGCACGCAATCGAGGTCGGAGTGCGCGGCAATGACCGCCAGGCCGGCCGCGCCATCGCCTGCCTCCAGCACCTCGACCCCGCTGTCGACCTGGCGCAGCACGGCGGCCACGCCGTCGCGCACGATCGGGTGGTCGTCGATGATCAGGAACTTCATGTTCGCGAGGTTAGCAGAGGCGCGTCTCACGCCGCCTGCAGCGCCTCCAGTTCGGCCTGCTTCTCCAGCCACTCGCTCTCGAGCGCGTCGAGTTCGCGGGCCACGTAGGCCTGGTCGATCATCAGGGACTTCAGTTCCTCCTTGCGCGCGTCCTCGTAGATCTCCGGGCCGGCGAGGCGGCCGTCGATCTCCGCCTTGCGCGCCTGGAGCTTCGCCATCTGCTCCTCCAGGCGCTTGATGCGCGCCTCGACGGGCTTGAGGCGCGCCGCGCGCCTCTGCCGCGCCTCGGCCTCGGCGCGCTTCTGCTCCTGGCGCGCGGCGGCCGACTGCGGTGCCGGCGCCGCCGGCGCCGCCGCCGGCGCGGGCAGCCGCGCGTCCTGCTTGCCCAGCCGCGTCGCGAACAGCCACTCGCGGTAGTCCTCGAGGTCGCCGTCGAACGGCTGCAGCCTTCCGCTGCTCACGATCGCGAACTCCTCGGTGGTCGCGCGCAGCAGGTGGCGGTCGTGCGAGACCAGCACCAGCGTGCCCTCGAACTGCGCCAGCGCGACGGTCAGCGCCTCGCGGGTCTCGAGGTCGAGGTGGTTGGTCGGCTCGTCGAGCAGCAGCAGGTTGGGGCGCTGCCAGGCGATCAGCGCCAGCGCCAGGCGCGCCTTCTCGCCGCCGGAGAAGGGCGCGACCGGCGCGGTGACCATCTCGCCGGGAAAATTGAAGCCGCCGAGGAAATTGCGCAGTTCCTGCTCGCGCACGTTCGGCGCCAGCCGCGCCATGTGCCACAACGGCGATTCGTCGTGGCGCAGCATCTCCAGCTGGTGCTGCGCGAAGTAGCCGATCACGAGGCCCTTGCCGAAGCGCGCCACGCCGTCGATGAGCGGCAGCTCGCCGGCGATGGTCTTGATCAGCGTGGACTTGCCGGCGCCGTTCACGCCCAGGAGCCCGATGCGCTGGCCGCTGGCGAGCGTGAACCGGATGCCGGAGACGACCGGCTTGCGCGCGCCGTCGTCGAGGGTGTAGCCGGCGACGCCGTCCTCGATCACCAGCAGCGGGTTGGGGCTGGCGAGCGGCTCGCGGAACTCGAAGGCGAACGGCGAGGCGGCGTGCACCGGCGCGAGCTCCTCCATCTTCGCCAGCATCTTCATCCGGCTCTGCGCCTGCTTGGCCTTGGTGGCCTTGGCCTTGAAGCGGTCGATGAACGACTGCAGGTGGGCGCGCTCGCGCTGCTGCTTCTCGTAGGCGGCCTGGCCCAGGGTCAGCGCCATCGCGCGCGTGACCTCGAACTGCGAATAGTTGCCGCCGTAGCGCCGGATCTTCTGCTGGTCGATGTGCGCGATCACGCCGACCGCGCCGTCGAGGAAGTCGCGGTCGTGGGAGATGATGATGAGCGTCCCGGGGTAGCGCCGCAGCCAGTCCTCGAGCCAGAGGATGGCGTCGAGGTCCAGGTGGTTGGTCGGCTCGTCGAGCAGCAGCAGGTCGGACGGGCAGATCAGCGCCTGCGCGAGGTTCAGGCGCATGCGCCAGCCGCCGGAGAAGCTCGCGACCGGCTCGGCCATCTGCGCCGGCGCGAAGCCGAGTCCGGTCAGCAGCTGCTCGGCGCGCGGGCGCACGGTGTAGGCGCCGGCGTCGTCGAGCAGGGCGTGCAGCTCGGCGATGCGGTTGCCGCGCGCATGGTCGTCGTGGGCGGCATCGCCGGCTTCGAGCGCGGCGAGTTCGGCTTCGAGCGCGCGCAGCGCGGCGTCGCCGTCGATCACGTAGTCCAACGCCGCGCGCTCGAGCGCCGGCGTCTCCTGCGCCACGTGCGCGACGCGCCACCGGGGCGGCAGCTCGACCGCGCCGGCGTCGGCGTGCAGCCGGCCGAGCAGCAGGGCGAACAGCGTGGTCTTGCCGGAGCCGTTGGCGCCGATCAGGCCGACGTGCTCGCCGGCGTTGATGACGAGGTCGGCGCGGTCGAACAGCGGCTTGACACCCCGGGCGAGGCTCATCGACTGCAGGCGGATCATGGCGGGGTGCTTCTGCGCCGCGCGGGCGCGAAAGAGGCGGGCGGGCGCCCTGCTACACTCGAATTTTAGCGTGCGACGCGGGCGGGGGACGGCGATGGCGAGAGTGACGGTGGTGATGAATCCGAAGGGCGGGGTGGGCAAGTCGACCCTCGCCACCAACCTCGCGGGCTACCATGCGAGCCGGGGCCACGCGGTGATGCTGGGCGACGTCGACAAGCAGCAGTCCTCGCGCGAGTGGCTCAAGCTGCGCCCGGCGCAGTGCGCGCCGATCGCGTCGTGGGACATCGAGCGCGGCAAGCCGGCCAAGCCGCCCAAGGAGGCGACCCACATCGTGCTCGACACGCCGGCCGGCATCTCGGAGAAGCTGCTCGATCAGGTCGTCGCGCCCGCCGACCGCGTCATCGTCCCGCTGCAGGCCTCGATGCTCGACATCCTCGCGACCAAGCACTTCCTGGCGATGCTGGCCGAGGACCGCGCGGTGCGCAGGAGCGACGCGCTGATCGGCGTGGTCGGCATGCGCGTCGACAGCCGCACCCGCGCCTTCGACGAGCTGCAGCGCTTCCTCGACGGCCTCGGCCTGCCGGTGCTGGGCTACATCCGCAACACGCAGAACTACGTGCAGCTGGCCGCGCGCGGCCTGACGCTCTTCGACATCGCGCCCGGCCGCGTGCAGCAGGACCTCGAGCAGTGGCAGCCGATCCTGCGCTGGCTCGAGGGCTGAGGCCGGCGCCGGCGCGGCGCGGCGGCCGCTAGCCGCCCTCGATGCGCGGGATGAACACCACCTCGGCGCCGGGCCGAAGCGGCATGGTGTAGACGACCTCGTGCAGCTCGCCGTCGATCGCCACCGAGGTTTCCTCCTCGAGGTGCTCGCCGAGGCCCGGGTAGCGCGCCTCCATCGCCTTGATGACGCCGCGCAGGGTGCTCGCCTCGACGGCGAACTCCCGCACGCCGCCGGTGTGGCGCTGGGCGAACCCGGTGGTCAGCACGACGCGCGCGGTCATCGCGGCGACTACCCGTTCGCCTTCTCGAGCGCCGCGAGCAGCCGCGGCGGCGACATCGGCAGCTCGGTCATGCGCACCCCGGTGGCCATGCGGATCGCGTTGGCGATCGCCGCCATCGGCGGCACGATGTTGGCCTCGCCCGCGCCCTTGACGCCGAACGGGTGCGCCGGGTTGGGCACCTCGACGATCACCGCGTCGATGTGGGGCAGGTCGGAGGCGACCGGCATGCGGTAGTCGAGGAAGCCGGCGTTGGCGAGCCTGCCCTTGTCGTCGTAGATGTACTCCTCGTTGAGCGCCCAGCCGATGCCCTGCACCACGCCGCCCTGGATCTGGCCTTCGACGTAGCTCGGGTGGATCGCGCGGCCGACGTCCTGCGCGGCGACGAAGCGCAGGATCTTGACCGCGCCGGTCTCCGGGTCGACCTCGACGTCGCAGAACTGCGTCGACAGGCCCGGCGCCATGCCGCCGGCGTTGACCGCGGCCTCGGCGACGATCGGGCCGCCGGTCACGGCGCGCTTGGCCGCGATCGCGGCCAGGGACAGCGGCTTGAAGTCGCCGACCGCGGGGCCGGCGGGGTGCGCCGCGCCGTCGCGCCAGACGACGTCGGCGGGCTTGACGTCCCACATCAGCGCCGCGCGCGCGCGCAGTTCGTCGATCACCTTGTTGCACACCTCGATCACCGCGAGCCCGGTGGCGAAGGTGACGCGCGAGCCGCCGGTGACGTGGTTGTAGCCGATCGACGCGGTGTCGGCGACGGTGGAGCGCACCTGCTCGTACGGGATGCCGAGGGTCTCGGCGGCCATGATCGCCATCGAGGCGCGCGAGCCGCCGACGTCCATGCTGCCGGTGGCGAGCGAGACGGTGCCGTCCTCGCCGACGTGCAGGGTGGCGGCGGATTCGCCGCCGCCGTTGAACCAGTAGCCCGAGGCGACGCCGCGGCCCTGGTTC
>JAEUOS010000048.1 GCA_016790695.1 Burkholderiales bacterium | reverse complement strand
GCATCGCGATGGCTGCCGTCGCCGTTGCCGATGAAGCAGTAGGCGCCGGGCTTGGCCTGCAGCATGTACGCGAAGTCCTCGGCCCCCATGGTCGGCTCCTGCGGCAGCACGTTGGCCTCGCCGACGATCGCGCACATCACTTCGCGCGCGAAGGCGGTCTCGGCCGCGTGGTTGACGGTCGGGGGATAGTTGCGCCGGAACTCGAATTCGCACTCGGCGCCGAAGGCCGCCGCGGTGTGGCGCGCGATCTCCGCCATGCGACGCTCGATCAGGTCGAGGGTCTCGAGCGTGAAGGTGCGCACCGTGCCCTCGAGCGTGGCGGTGTCGGGAACCACGTTGGTGGCTTCGCCGGCGTGGATCATGGTCACCGAGATCACGCCCGCCTCCACCGGCTTCTTGTTGCGGCTGATGATGGTCTGGAACGCCTGCACCATCTGGCAGGCCACCGGCACCGGGTCGATGCCGTTGTGCGGCAGCGCCGCATGGCTGCCGCGTCCGCGGATGACGATGCGGAACTCGTTCGACGAGGCCATCACCGGCCCGGGCGCGACCGCGAACTTGCCGACTGCCATGCCCGGCCAGTTGTGCATGCCGAACACCGCCTCCATCGGGAACTTGTCGAACAGGCCGTCGTTGATCATCTCGCGCGCGCCGCCGCCGCCCTCCTCGGCCGGCTGGAAGATCAGGTAGACCGTGCCGTCGAAGTTGCGGTGGGCGGCGAAATGCTTCGCCGCCGCGAGCAGCATCGAGATGTGGCCGTCGTGGCCGCACGCGTGCATCCGGCCCGGATGCCTGGACGCATGCGCGAAGGTGTTGTGCTCGGTCATCGGCAGCGCATCGATGTCGGCGCGCAGCCCGACCGCGCGCGCGCTCGCGCCATTGCGCACGATGCCGACCACGCCGGTGCCGCCGAGGCCGCGATGGATCGGGATGCCCCATTCGGTGAGCTTGGCGGCGATCACGTCGGCGGTGCGCTTCTCCTCGAAGCACAGCTCCGGATGGGCATGGATGTCGCGCCGCACGGCCTGGATTTCGGCGGCGGTGCCGACGATCGAGTCGATGATGTTCATGAGGGCAGCTCCCGCGGCGCCATCGGCCGCATCCAATCTCTGGCGAAGCCGCAAGGATACCGCGACCGGTGCCGCCCCGCGCGGCGGCGCGCGTGCTCCTGCATAATGCGCGCTTCTGACCGAGGAGCCCACCGATGCCTGTCCGCGCCCGCCTTCGCCAAGCCGCCGTCTTCCTCGCCGCCAGCGCGGCGCTCGCCGCAGCGCACGCACAGACCGCACCGGCAGCGCCGGCCGCGCCCGCCGCCGCTCCGGCCGCAGCGCCGGCCGCCTTCGAGCCGCGCTCCGGGCAGCAGGGCAAGGACGTGGTCTGGGTGCCGACGCCGCAGGTGCTGGTCGACAAGATGATGGAGGTCGCGCGGGTCGGGCCGAAGGACTTCGTGATGGATCTGGGTTCGGGCGACGGCCGGACCGTGATCACCGCGGCCAAGCGCGGCGCGCGCGCTCTCGGGGTCGAATACAACCCCGACATGGTCGAATTCGCGCGCCGCAACGCGGAGAAGGAAGGCGTCACCGACAAGGCCACCTTCGTCAAGGCCGACCTGTTCGAGACCGACTTCTCCAAGGCCAGCGTGATCACCATGTTCCTTCTGCCGGAGATCAACGTCAAGCTGCGCCCGAAGATCCTGGCGCTCAAGCCCGGCACGCGGATCGTCTCGAACACCTTCACCATGGGTGACTGGGTGCCCGACCGCAAGATCGAACTCAACCGCGACAACGGCTGCGACAGTTCCTGGTGCACGGTGCTGCACTGGGTCGTCCCGCGCCAGGTCGCCGGCACCTACGCGGTGCCGGCCGGGGAAGTCACGCTGGTGCAGAAGTACCAGATGCTGAGCGGCACCCTGAAGGCCGCCGACGGCACCCACAAGATCAAGGGGCGGGTGCGCGGCGAGGAGATCCGCTTCTCGGCGGGCGGCAAGCAGTACCGCGGCCGGATGAAGGGCGACAAGCTCGACCTGAGCGCGTCGGCCTGAGCGGCAGCGCCGCGGCGCTGCCGCTCAGGCCTCACGCGGCGGCGCGCACCTCGTCGGCCTCGAGGCGCCCCTCGGCGAGCGCGATGCGCCGGTGGCAGCGCGCGGCGATCTTGGCGTCATGCGTGACCAGCACCAGGGTGGTGCCGTGCTCGCCGTTGAGCTTGAACAGCAGGTCGATGATCGACGCGCCGGTCACGGTGTCGAGGTTGCCGGTCGGTTCGTCGGCGAACAGGATCCGCGGTCCCGGCGCAAACGCCCGCGCCAGGGCGACGCGTTGCTGCTCGCCGCCGGACAGGTGCTTCGGATAGTGCGCGAGACGCCTGCCGAGGCCGACGTGATCGAGCGCGGCGCGCGCCACCGCCTCCGCGTCGGCGCGCCCCGCCAGCTCGAGCGGGAGCATGACGTTCTCGAGCGCGTTCAGGTGCGGCATGAGCTGAAAGGACTGGAACACGAAGCCGGCCAGGCGCCCGCGCAACGCCGCGCGCGCATCCTCGTCGAGACCGAACAGGTCGGTGCCGGCCAGGCGCACCTCCCCGGCGGAAGGGGCGTCCAGCCCGGCGAGGAGCGACAGCAGCGTCGACTTGCCCGACCCGGAGGCGCCGACGATGGCAAGGGATTCCCCGGCGCTGACGGCGAAGCTGATCTCGTGCAGAATCGTCAGCCTCTCGTCGCCATTGGGCACGGACTTCGTGAGGCGCCGCACTTCGATGATGTCGGGCATCTGTCGGTTGGTCTTCGCAATGCTGGGCGCCGCCGCCATCGCACTGGCCGGCGGCGCGACGGCAGCCGATCCGGCCGTGCGCAGCAAGCCGGCGATCCTGGTCTACGGGGACAGCCTGTCGGCAGAGTACGGGCTGGCGCGTGGCACCGGGTGGGCCGCGCTTCTCGAACAACGCCTCAGGCAGCAGGCGGCGGATTATAGCGTCGTCAATGCCAGCATCAGCGGCGAGACCACCGCCGGCGGCGCGTCGCGCATCGCTGCCGAGCTTGCCCGGGTCAGGCCCGCGGTGGTGATCATCGAGCTCGGCGGCAACGACGGCCTGCGCGGGCTCGCGCTGACGGCGACCCGCGCCAACCTGGAGACCATGATCACCGCGGCGAAGGCCGCGGGGGCGCGCGTGGTCCTGTGCGGGATGCAGCTGCCGCCCAACTACGGGCGCGACTACACGCAGCAGTTCCGCGAGCTCTACGGCGCGCTGGCGCGCGCCCACGGCGTCGCGCTCGTGCCATTCTTCCTCGACGGGATCGCCGAGCGCCGCGAACTGTTCCAGCCCGACGGCATCCATCCGGGCACCGACGCGCAGCCGCGCATCCTCGACAACGTCTGGCCGGTGCTGGCGCCGCTGCTGAAGCCGCGGCGCCGGTAGCGCGCGGGGCGCCGCGATGCCATAGAATGCGCGGCGCCGGCGCGGCGGCTGCGCGGCGCCGGCCGTATCCGGTCCTGCCGCATGCCCGAGGCGCCGCGCGCCGCCCCCCTTCGTGAGCTCCATACCCACCGTTTCCTGCGCCGACCTGGGCCGCTTCGACACCGTCATCGACGTGCGCTCGCCGGCGGAATACGCGCTCGACCACGTGCCGGGCGCGGTGTCCGCGCCGGTGCTCGACGACGACGAGCGCGCGCGCATCGGCACGCTGCACAAGCAGGTGTCGGCATTCGCGGCGAAGAAGGCCGGCGCCGCGCTGGTCGCGCGCAACATCGCGCGCCATCTCGAGGCCGCGTTCGCCGACCGTCCGCGCGAGTGGAGCGCGCTCATCTACTGCTGGCGCGGCGGGCAGCGCTCCGGCAGCATGGCGGAGGTGTTCTCCCGCATCGGCTGGCGTGTCGCGCAGCTCGAGGGCGGCTACCGCGCCTACCGGCGCCACGTGCTCGCCGAACTCGACGCGCTGCCGCGCCGCCTGGATTTCCGCATCGTCTGCGGCGTGACCGGCAGCGGCAAGAGCCGATTGCTGCAGGCGCTCGCGCGCGCCGGCGAGCAGGTGCTCGACCTCGAGGAGCTGGCGCGCCATCGCGGCTCGGTGCTCGGCTCGCTGCCGGACGCGCCGCAGCCGTCGCAGAAGATGTTCGACAGCCTGGTCTGGCGCGCGCTGGCCGGGTTCGCGCCGGGACGCGCCGTCTTCGTCGAGGCCGAGAGCAAGAAGGTGGGCGCCGTCCATGTGCCCGATGCGCTGATGGCGGTCATGCGCGCGGCGCCCTGCGTGCGGCTCGAGGTCGACACCGGATCGCGCGTCGCGCTGCTCAAGCAGGAGTACGCGCACTTCATCGGCGACCGTGATGCGCTGGGAACGCAGCTCGACTGCCTGGTCGCGCTGCACGGCCGCGACCGCATCGCCGAGTGGAAGGCGCTGGCCGCGGCCGGCGCCTGGGATCGGCTCGTCGAGCGCCTGCTCGACGAGCACTACGATCCGGCGTACCTGCGCGGCATGGCGCGCAACTACGCGGGCTACGACAGCGCGCCGCGCGTGCGCCTGGACGGGATCGAGGCGGCGGACTACGCGCGCGCGGCCGCCGCGGTCGCCGCGCTCGCGCGCCCGGACGCGGGCTGAGCGCGCGTCCGCGGCTAGTTGCTCTTCTTCTCCAGGTTTTCCTTGAAGACCACGACCTTGGCGCCCGCCTTCACCGATTCGAGGTAGGCCGAGAAGTCGCCCTCGGCCTGCGCACGGTCCAGGGCCAGCCGGATGGCCGACAGGCGCGCCGGCTCCGCGGCCGCGCCGGCGCTCACCTTGTTGATGCGCAGCAGCGCGTAGCCGGCGCCGATCGGCACCCCGATGACCGTCGGCAGCTTCGTCGCCGGCGCCGCCATGACCGCGCGCAGCGCCTCGCCGGACAGGCCCTCGGGCTTGCTGCGCGAGACCGTCTTCGCCGCGCCGAATCCGGCGGCATCGGCCGTCTCGCGCAGCTTGGCCAGGCGCGCCTCGCCCTCCTTGCGCGCGAGCGCGGCCGCTTCCTTGCGCGTCAACTGCTCGACGATCGCGGCGCTGACCGCCTCGAACGGCCGCAGGGCCTGCGGCGCATAGTCGACCACGCGCGCCGACATCAGCGTGCCCGGCGCCACCTCGACCGCCTCGGTGTTGCGGCGCGCCTTCACCGCGTCGTCGGCGAACAGCCGCTCCAGGACGCGCGGGTGGCTGACTTCCTTCGGCGGCGCCGTGCGCGCGAACGGCCCGGCCGTCGCGATCTTGAGCTTGTACTTGTCGGCCGCGGGCTTGAGGCTGTCGGCCTGTTCGTAGACGATGTTGGTGAACCCCTCCGCCGCCTCGGTGAAGCGCTTCTGCGCCTCGCGCCGCGACCACTCCTTCTCGATCTCGCCGCGCACCTCGTCGAGCGATCGCACCTGGGCCGGCGTGACGGCAGCGAGCCGGATGATGTGAAAGCCGAATTCCGATTCGACGAGGTCGCTGATCGCCCCCGGCTTCATCGCGAAGACGGCATCCTCGAACGCCTTGACCATGGCGCCGCGCCCGAAGCTGCCGAGGCTCCCGCCCTGCGCGGCCGAGATCGGATCCTGCGAGTGCTTCTTCGCCAGCGCCGCGAAGTCGGCGCCGGGCGCGCGCGCCTGCTTGAGCAGTTCCTCGGCGCGCGCGCGCGCGGCAGAGCGGTCCGCCCCGGGCTCGGCCTTGACCAGGATGTGGCTGGCCTGGCGCTGCTCCTCCTGGCGATACTTGGCCGCGTTCTGGTCGTAGTAGGCCTTGACCTCCTCCGGCGGCGGCGTCAGGCCCGCGGCAATCGCGTCGACCGACAGGACCACGTACTCGACGCGGGCCTGCGCCGGCTGCATGAAGGCTGCCTGGTTGGCGTCGTAGTAGGCGCGCGCCGCCTCCGGCGCCAGCTTGACGCCGCCGGCGAACGCGTCGCTCCGGATCACCAGTTCCTGGATCTCGCGCTCCTCGCTCTGCGCGCGCGCCACCGCCTCCTGGACGGCGCGCGGCGCGAAACCGGTCTCGGCGACGCCCTTGTTGAGCGCCTGCAGCGACAGGTCCTGGCGCAGGCGCATCTCGAACGATTCGGCCGTCAGGCCCTGGGCCGCGAGCAGGCGCGCATAGCGCTCCTTGCTGAACTGGCCGCCTTCCTGCAGCGCGGGGATCGCGGCGATGAACTCGCGCAGGTAGTCGTCGGTGATGACGACGCCGCGCCGTACCGCGTAGGTGGTCAGCGCACGCTGGTTGACCAGCGAGTCCAGCACCGCCGCGCGCGCCGCCGGCGTGTCGAGGCTGGCGGCGTCGAACGGCACGTTGAGGCTGCGCGCCACGTCGCGCTGGCGCTCCATCTGGTCGCGCTGCGCCTGCGCGTACTCCTGCTGGGTGATCGTGTGTCCCGCGACCTTCGCCAGCGCGCCGGTATCCTCGGTGAACTGCTTGTAGCCGTCGATGCCGAAGAAGGCGAACGGCGGCACGATCAGCACCAGGAGGAGGAACTGCATCAGGCGCTGGTGGGTACGGATGAATTCGAACATGGGTGTCTCGATCCTCGAATCGCGGCGGGCACCGGCCGGCGCGATTGTCCCACGCGTCGCACAAACGCGCGGTGGTCAAAAAAAGAGCCGAACTTGCGTTCGGCTCTTCTTGTTTGGCGGAGTGGACGGGACTCGAACCCGCGACCCCCGGCGTGACAGGCCGGTATTCTAACCGACTGGACTACCACTCCTTGATCGGCTTTGCTTCGGGTGCATGCTGCCGCACGCTGCGCCTGTGGTGGGTGCTGACGGGATCGAACCGCCGACATTCGCCTTGTAAGGGCGACGCTCTACCAGCTGAGCTAAGCACCCCCGGGTTCGCGCCGGCTACCGCTGCCCCCGCCGCAGGACTTCAACTGCGACAAAGAAAGCTATTTTACAGCATCTTTGAGCGCTTTGCCAGGCTTGAACTTCGGCACCTTCGCCGCCGGAATGCGGATCGGCTGGTTGGTGCGCGGATTGCGCCCCGTGCGCTGCTTGCGCTTGGCCACCTGGAAGGTCCCGAAACCGACCAGGGTCACGCTGCCGTTCTTCTTGAGCGTCGTGCGCACCGCGGCGATCAGCGCCTCGAGCGCGCGCCCCGCCGCCGCCTTCGAAATGTCGGCCGATTTCGCGATGTGCTCGACCATGTCCGCCTTGTTCATCGTGCTAGTCCCCTTTGGATGTCCATCTGGTCGCGTGCCGCGGACGTCGCGCGGATCTGTCCCACCCGCTTGTCGCGACCGCGAACACGCCATGGCGCGCCAACGTTCCTCCTCCCGACCTGGCGCGGCGCGCTCGCGTCAGGCGGCGGATTCTATAGCAATCGCCGCGGCGCCATCGCGCTCCGGGGGGCCGTTCAGGCGAGCGGCCCGAGCGCGGCGGCGAAGCGCCGCGCCGCCTCCAGGCCGAACGCGGTGGGCGCGAGCGCGGGCGCGCGATCGTGCACGTCCACGCCGAGGCGCAGCGCGGCGATGCGCTTGCCGTAGCAGACCAGATGGTCGATCGACTGCATCATGAACACCACGCCGGGCAGCAGCGCGGCGTAGAGGCGATCGGCCTCGCCGTGGTCGCCGCGCCGCCAGGCGTCGAAGGCGCGCGCCTGCCAGTCGAAACTGTCGACCCCGATGATCATGCCGGCGCAGCCCGCGCGCAGGTTGTCGGGCAGTTCGAGCCCGCCGCGGCCGTTGAACACCGCCATACCGGGGTTGGCCTCGATCACCTCGCGCATGCGCACCGCCGGCCCCTCGCCCTTGAGCAGGACGAAGTTCCGGCGCAGCAGCGCCAGGCGCGCGATCGCCTGCGGCGTCAGTCCCACCCCGAGGTACTCGGGCGCGTTCTGGATCGCGCACGGCAGGTCGGTGCGCGCCATGACTTCGGCGAAGAAGTCGAAATAGTGGCTCTCCGGCCGGTCGCGCTCGCGCGGCGGCTGCAGGATCAGCCAGTCGGCCCCGGCCGCGGCCGCGAACGCCGCCAGATCCGCCTGCTCGTCGACACTGTCGCCCGAGATCGTGACGGCCAACGGCCGCGCGGCCCCGACCTCCTGCGCGACCCACTCGATGATCGTGCGCTTCTCCGCGGCGCTGAGCTTGCCGACCTCGGTGGCCAGGCCGAGCGCGGCGACGCCGTGGGCGGGATTGGCAACGCAGGCGCGGATCTGCCGGCGCATCGCCGCGCGGTCGAGCGCGCCGTCCGCAGCGAAGAACGCGTAGACGATCGGGTAGATGCCGGAGAACATCGCGGGCTCAGGCCAGCCGCAGGCGCGGATGGCCGAGGACCTCGCGGTTGACGACGAACTCGGGGCGGCGCCCGGCGAGCGCGTCGACGATGCTCTTCAGGCCGATCGACGCCATGTTGTGGAAGCACTCGTCGGTCCAGCACAGCGAATGCGGGGTGACGATCACGTTGTCCATGGAAAGCAGGGGGTTCGCCGGATCGACCGGCTCCTGCTCGAACACGTCGGTGGCGGCGGCGGCGATGCGGCCGGTGCGCAGCGCCTCGATCAGCGCGGCCTCGTCGACGATCGGCCCGCGTGCGACGTTGATGAACGCCGCCGAGGGCTTCATGCGTGCGAACTGCGGCGCGCCGATCAGATGGCGCGTGCCCTCGTTGAGCAGGCAGGCCACCACGACGAAGTCGGACTCGCGCAGCAGCGTGTCGAGATCGACCCGGCGCGCGCCGATGTAGCCGAGCTCGACATCGTTGGCGAACGGGTCGGCCGCGAGCCGGCGCAGGTCGAACGCCGCGGCCATGCGCAGGAGTTCCTTGCCGATGCCGCCCGCGCCGATCACGCCGAGGGTGCGCCCCGTGAGCCCGGTGCCCATGTGGTCCATGCGCTCGTGCCAGCGGCCGGCGCGCGTCATCCGGTCCTTCTCGAACAGCCGCCCGGCGAGCGCGAGGATGAAGGTCAGCGCGATCGTCGCCACCGGTCGCGGCATCGCGGCCGGGGTGTTGGTCACCAGCACGCCGGCGGCGGTCATCGCGTCGACGTCGACCGAATCGTAGCCGACCCCGTGGCGCGCCACCACGCGCAGGCGCAGGCCGGGACCCGCCACCGCGGCCGCGGGCACGCGCGGCGTGTTGACATACAGCGCGTCATAGGCGGCGGCGTGCGCGGGACCGATCGCCGTCACCCGCTCCGGCAGATACTCCCATTCGATGCCCGCGGCGTTGTCGAGGATCGCCAGCGCGGCGCGGCCGAACGCCGGTTCGCCGCGGGAATCGAGGATGTCGCGGGTGATGCCCACCTTCATCGGTGCACTCATGTCTGCTCCTTCGCCGCGGCGCGCATCGCCGCGATCCCCTGCGTGAACGCCGCCTGCAGCAGCAGCTGATCGATGCCGAACGCGAGCAGGCGATAGCCGTGGCCGAGATACTCGGCGGCGAGGCCGGCATCGGCGGCCAG
Source organism: Burkholderiales bacterium (assembly GCA_016790695.1). GTDB lineage: Bacteria > Pseudomonadota > Gammaproteobacteria > Burkholderiales > JAEUOS01 > JAEUOS01. The sequence goes on along the minus strand of JAEUOS010000048.1, from coordinate 48,167 downwards.
GTAGCCCGCCGCCTTGCCGTGCGCCGCGCAGGCGCGCGCGATGCGCGCGACCGCGGCGCGATAGTCGGGATGGTCGAAGCGGCCCGGAATGCCCATGAAATTGGTCAGGTCGAAGTGCCCGAGCCAGAGCGCGTCGATGCCCGGCACCGCGGCGATCGCCTCGACCTCGGCGAGGCCCTCGACGGTCTCGATCTGCGCGATCACCATGGTGCGCCGGTGCGCGGCGGCGATCTTGTCCGCCGGCGCGCCGCCGCCGAAATCGTCGTGCGCGAACCCGAACGCGGCGCCGCGGCGCCCGAGCGGCGGATAGTGGGCGCAGGCGGCGATGTGGCGCGCCTCGTCCGCGCTGCCGACCATCGGCACCATCACGCCGCGCACGCCGACATCGAGCGCGCGCGCGATGAAGTGGTACTCGCCGCGCGGCACGCGCGCCATCGGCACGATCGGCAGGCCGCGGCACAGCGCCGCCTGCGTCCTGAGCGACTCGAACGACAGGCCCGTGTGCTCCATGTCGTAGAGCACGTAGTCGGCGCCGGCATTGACGAGGATCTGCGGCAGGCCCGCGGTGAAGACCTCGAAGACCATGGCGCCGAAGGCGCGCCCGCCACCCGCCAGCCGGGCCTTGACCGGATTGTCCCTCATGCTCCCTCCGCGTCCCTGATCGCGCGGCGCTTCACGCCGGCAGGTACTTCTGTCCGTCCCAGACCAGGCGCGTCGGCCCCGGGATCGCCTGCTCCCGTACCGGATGCCGCGCGTCGCCGGGCAGCGCGATGTGGCGCACGCCGTCCTCGTGGAACGCCACCGGCTGCAGGACCGGCGGCCGGCGCGAACGCGCATCCGCGATCACCGCGCCAAGGTCGGCGAACAGCGACAGATGATGCAGGCTCATGTAGGTCGGCGGCGCGAGCTTGATCGCGCCTTCGCGGTAGCGCGCCAGCGCCGCGCGCGGCGACAGCCACTCGCTGTGGGTGGCCTCGTAGTCGTCGTGGCGCGCCGCCTGCTCCGGCGGCGCGACCGCCAGGAAGAAGCGCGCGTCGAAGCGCTTCGGCACCGCTGCCGGGGTCACCCAGCGCGCCCACGGCACCAGCGCCGCCGCGTCGAGCAGCGCGCCCAGCGACGCCAGCACGTCGGCCAGCGGCTCCTTCGCGTTCAGGCGCGCGCGCGCCGCCGCGAGGTCGCCCGCGACGCCCTGCGCCAGCAGCACGCCGGCCTCCTCGAAGGTCTCGCGCGCGGCCGCCACGAACATGCCGGCCGCGCGCTCGCGCGGTACCGACTCGCCGAGCGCGGCGACATCGAGCGCCGCGAGGCCGGCGATGCGCCCGAGCATCGCCGGTGCGCTGTCGGCGGCATCGATCTTGCCGCCGGGAAACACATGCGCCTCCCCGAGCACGTCCGACAGGCCGCTGCGCTTGACCATGAACACCTCGAAGCCGTCGCCGCCGTCGCGCAGCAGCAGCACGGTGGCCGCGTCGCGCGCGACCGCCACGTCCCTCGTCGAATCGGAATCGGTCTGCATCACTTCCCCAGGCGGGCCACCTCGCGGTGGCGGAAGCAGCCGGTCTCATGGTCATTGACCATGCCCACCGCCTGCATGAACGCGTAGCAGATGGTCGAGCCGACGAACTTGCAGCCGTCGGCCTTGAGCGCCCGGCTCAGCGCGTCGGACTCGGCGGTGCGGGCGGGAGCGTCGCGGTACGAGGCCCAGCGGTTGGCCCGCGGCCGGCCGCCGGCGAACCGCCACAGGTACGTCGCCAGCGAGCCCTCGCGCTCCGTGATCGCGAGCACCGCGCGCGCGGTGAGGATCGCGCCCTCGATCTTCGCGCGATTGCGCACGATGCCCGGATTGCCCATCAGCCGCTCGACCCTGGCCGGCGTGAAGCGCGCGACGCGCGCCGCGTCGAAGCCCTCGAACGCCTCGCGGTAACCGTCGCGCTTGCGCAGGATGGTGATCCACGACAGGCCGGCCTGCGCGCCCTCGAGGATCAGCATCTCGAACAGGTGGGTGTCGTCGTGCGACGGCACGCCCCATTCGGTGTCGTGGTAGCGCTGGTACAACGGGTCGTCGGACACCCAGCCGCAGCGGCGCACCGGCGCGGGCGCGGACCGCGCGCTCATGCGCGGCTGAACAGTTCTTGCACGCCGCCCACCGGCTCGAAGCGCCCGTCGCGAAACACCAGGCGCGTGGGCCCCGGCATCACCGGCCGCTGCTCGGCATGCCGCGGGTCGCCCGGATAGGCCACCGCACGCGTGCCGTCGTGCTCGAACGGCATCGGGTCGATGCGCCGCGGCCAGCGCAGCGCCGCGCTGCCGATGGCGGCGTCGACGTTCGGATGCGCGGACAGCTCGAACAGGCTCATCAGCTGCGGCGCCGCCAGCATGATCTTGCGCTCGGCAAACCGCTCGAGCGCGCGCCGCGGGGCCAGCCACACGCTGTCGGTGGCCTCGCGGTCGTCGTGACGCGCGACCTGGTCGTGCGGCACGCGCGCCAGGAAGAAGCGCGAATCGAAGCGCTTGCGCGCCAGCGACGGCATGCGCGGCGTCACCCAGCGCGACCAGGGCGTGAGCGCGCCGACGGTCAGGTGCAGGTCGAGGTGCTCGAGCACCTCGATGAACGCGAAGCCCTCGCGCGACAGGCGCGTCGCCTCCGCGGCCAGTGCGGCATCGGCCGGCGCGCCGCCCGCGCTCACCGCCAGCAGCACGCCGGCCTCCTCGAAGGTCTCGCGCGCCGCCGCCACGAAACAGGCGGCCGCCGCGCGCGCGTCGAGCGCGGGATCGCCGAGCGCCGACTGCAGTTCGGCCGCGCTGCGGTCGATGCGCTCGAGCATGTCGTCGTCGCCGTCCTCGCGGTCGATCTTGCCGCCGGGGAACACGTAGGCGCCGCCGAGCACGTCGGATTCGTCGCTGCGGCGCTGCATCAGGATCTCCAGGCCGGCGTCGCCGTCGCGCAGCATGAGTACCGTGGCGGAGGGGCGCGGCGGCGTTTCCACCACCTCGTGGTTCAGCGTGAATCCGGGTGTGCTCATGGGCGTGTCCTGCCGTTGATGCGTTCGATCTCGAGATAGAGGCCGCTGTGGTCGACGCCGGCTCCGCCGTGGTCGCACAGCGATGCGTACAGGTCGCGCACGAGCGCGGTGACCGGGAGGCGCAGGCCGCCGGCACCGGCGGCGGCGTCGAGCGCGTTGTCCAGGTCCTTCAGCTGCACCGCCGCGGTCGCGCGCGCCGCGAAATCGCGGTCCAGCATCCGCTCCCCGTGCACGTCGAGCACGCGGCTGCCGGCGAAGCCGCCGCGGATCGCCTCGCGCACCAGCGCGGCATCGGCACCGCCGGCTTCCGCGAGACTGAGCGCCTCGGCGACCGCGCCGATCGTGATGCCGACGATCATCTGGTTGGCGAGCTTGGCGAGCTGCCCGGCGCCGTGCGGGCCGACATGCACGGCCCGGCCGAGCGCGGCGAACACCGGCGCGGCCGCCGCGACGTCCGGCGCATCGCCGCCGGCCATGATCGCCAGCGTCCCCGCCTCGGCGCCCAGGGTGCCGCCGGAGACCGGCGCGTCGATGAGGCGCACACCCTGCCCGCCAAGGCGCGCCGCGTGCGCGCGCGCCTCGCGCGGCTTGATCGAACTCATGTCGATGACCAGCGCCCCGCGCCGGAGGGCGGCGGCCGCCCCCTGCGCGAACAGGACATCGGCGACCGCCGGGCCGTTCTCCAGCATGGTGATGACGATGTCGGCGGCGGCGACCGCGGCGCCGGGGCTGCCCGCGACCGTCGCGCCGGCGCCGGCGAGCGCGTCGGCCTTGGCGCGGGTGCGATTCCAGGCCGTCAGGCGGAAGCCGGCGCGAAGCAGGTTGGCGGCCATCGGGCGGCCCATCAGGCCGATGCCGAGGAATGCAAGCGCGGGAAGGGTCAAGGCGGCGGCCGCGGTGCGGCCCGGAGCGTGGCGGTTACAATCGCTGCCGATTATCGGCGGTCGAGGTGATTAATGCAAACCGCCCCAGCCATGAGTCCGTCCCCATGACCACACGCTATTCCGCCGCCGGTCTCGTCGAGCACGCGCGCGCGCTGCTTGCCGCCGCCGGCCTCGAGCCCGACAAGGCGGTTGCCGTCGCCGAGATCCTCGTCGAAGGCGACCTGCTCGGCCACGACACCCACGGCCTCGCCCTGCTCGGCCCCTATCTGAACGAGCTGGCCGGCGGCGCGATGACGCCGACCGGCGCACCCGAGGTGCTCAACCGGCGTCCCGCCACCCAGGTGTGGGACGGCCGGCGGCTGCCCGGCCCCTGGCTGGTGTTGCAGGCGATGGAAGCGTGCGCGACGATGGCGCGCACCCACGGCACCGGCACCGTGGTGATCCGCCGCTCGCACCACATCGCCGCGCTGGCCGCCTATCTGAAGCGCGCCACCGACCAGGGTTTTGTGATGCAGCTGATCTGCAGCGACCGCAACAGCGCCAGCGTCGCCCCGTTCGGCGGCCGCGATCCGGTGTTCACGCCCAATCCGATGGCCTTCGGCATTCCCACCGGCGGCGCGCCGATCCTGGTCGACATCTCGTGCTCGATCACCACCAACGGCATGAGCGGCCGCCTGGCCAAGGAGGGGCGGCGCTTTCCCGGCAAGTGGCTGCTCGACGACAAGGGGGAACCGACCGACGATCCGCGCTTCGGCCTGCCCGGCGGCGGCGGCTCGATCCAGCTGCTCGGAGGCGTCGAGGCCGGCCACAAGGGCTACGGGCTCACGCTGCTGGTCGAGACGCTGACCGGCGGGCTGGCCGCGCACGGGCGCGCGGATCCCAAGGAAGGCTGGGGCGCGACGGTGTTCGTGCAGTTCCTCGACCCCGAGGCCTTCGGTGGCCTCGCGGGCGCCAACCGCCAGCTCGATCACATCGTCGCCGCGTGCCACGCCTCGACGCCGCGGGTGCCCGGCGAGCCGGTGCGCGTCCCGGGCGAGCGCGGGCTCCGGCGCCGCGCCGAGCAGCTCGCGACCGGCGTCGCATTGCACCCGTCGATCGCCCCGCTGCTGGCCCCCTGGCAGGAGAAGTTCGGCATCGCGGCGCCCGCTCCGCTGGCCTGAGCGGCTCAGACGATCTGCATGCGCGCCGTGCCGACCCCGGCGAGGGTGAATTCGTCGGTCTCGCCCGCCGACGGGAAGCGCGTCGTCACCAGGCTGCCGGTGATGACGAACGCGCCGGCGGGCAGGCCGCGGCCGCGGGCCGCCAGATGACGCACCATCCAGACCATGGCATCGAGCGGATGCCCGAGCACGTCGCGACCGTGGCCGCGCCCGATCTCCGCGCCGTCGGCGGCGGCGACGCCTTCGAGCGCGTCGAGATCGACGCCGCGCCAGTCCTGCACCCAGTCGCCCAGCACCACGCCGTGGTTCCACGCGTTGTCTGCGGCGAGCGTGCGCAGGGTGGCGCCGCCATCCTGCGCGAACCGCGCATAGTCGGCAGCGCCGTCGTCGACGAGCTCGAACGCCGGCGCGATCGCGTCGATGTGCGCCGCGACCGCCGCGCGCGTGGCCGGTGCCGCGCCGGGCGCGATCGCGCGGCCGATGCGGAACGCGATCTCGCATTCGAACCCCAGGCGCACCGCCCGGTCGCGCGCGATGCGCGCCGGCGACGCATGGACCCGCGACGCCAGCACCTGGCCGGCGATCGAATCGTCGAAGCCGACGAAGCGCCGCATCTGCGGCGTGGTGAGCGCGATCTTGTGGCCCGCCACCGCGTCCCCGGCGGCGCACCACGCGCGGACCAGCGCGTCCTGGACGTCGTAGGCCGCGGCCACCGTCGGTGGCAACAGCGGCGCCGGCAGCGGCTCGTATCCGGCATGCTGCTCGTGGCGGCGTCTGAGCCAGTCGGCCGCCTGCTCGATCGGGTGGGTCACGTCGCACCTCCTTCGCCGCCATTATCCGCGCATGCAGGCACCGGCGGATCGGCCGCGCCCGCATGAGCGCGCCCGACCGCCGCAAGGGGCTGCTGCTGATGATCGGCGCCGGCCTGTGCTGGAGCCTCGGCGGGCTGATCGTGCGCTCGGTCGAGGTCGCCGACCCCTGGACGATCGTCTTCTGGCGCGCACTGTTCATGGGGCTGTTCGTCGGCGTGGTGCTCGTCGCGATGCACGGCCGCGCGGCCGGCGTCCAGGTGCGCGGCGTCGGCGCGGCCGGCCTGATCGCGGCGATCTGCCTCGCGCTGCAGATCTATTTCTTCATCCTCTCCCTGAAGAACACGACCACGGCCAACACCTTCGTCCTGATGAGCGTCTCGCCGCTGGTGACCGCCGTCGCCGGCTGGCTGTTCCTCGGCGAGCGGGTGCACGCGGCCACGTGGGCGGCGATCGCCGTGGCCCTGGCCGGCATCCTCGTGATGTTCGGCGAAGGCCTGGTCGCCGCGGGCGCGCCGTCGCACTGGATCGGCAACCTGTTCGCCCTCTGCGTGCCGCTCGCCTACGCGACGCAGATCCTGTTCGTGCGCCGGATTCGCGCGCCCGGCGTCGCCGCGCCCAACCTCCTGCCGACCATCCTGCTCGCCGGCATCGTCGCCGCCGTGCCCGCGCTGTTCCTCGCGTCGACGCTGGCGGTCTCGCCGCGCGACCTCGCGCTGCTCGCCCTGATGGGCTGCGTCCAGCTCGGCCTCGGCTGCCTGCTCATGACCCTCGCGGTGCCCCACCTGCGCGCCGCCGAGATGGGGCTCCTGGCGATGATCGAGACCATCCTCGCCCCGCTCTGGGTATGGATCGGCGTCGGCGAATCCCCGGGTGCGACCGCGCTCGCGGGGGGCGCGCTGATCCTCGGCGCCCTGTTCGTCAACGGCTGGATCGCGCTCCGCGCCGAGCCGCGCGCCTAGCGGCCGTCGGCGACGGCGGCGCGCCGCGCCGCCCGGCCCTCGATCAGGTTGTGCGCGATGAGCGCGGCGACGACCATGCCGGCGCCCAGCCATTCCGCCGGCCGCGGCGCGAGCCCGCGCCAGACGTCGATGAGGAAGACCAGCACCGGTGTCGCGTTGCCGATCAGCAGCGTGTCGACCGCGCCGAGCCGCGCGACCGCGATGGTGAACAGCAGGATCGCGAGATAGAACGCGGCCACCGCGATGTAGACGATCACGGGCAGTTCGCGCGCCACCGCCGCGAGCGACGGCACCTGCGCCAGCCCGAGCGGGGTCAGGACCGCCGCGACGCCCATGATGCCGAGGGTGCCTGCCAGCGCGCAGAGGGTCGTGTAGCGCAGCGGCGACCAGGTCGGGAAGCGCGCGGCGCCCAGGGTGTAGACGATCCAGCCGATCGCGCCGACGAAGGCCATCGCGTCCCCGAGGAGCGAGCCGCCGGTCAGTGCCTGCGCCGGGTCGCCGCGCGTGATCATGAGTCCCGCGCCGGCGAAGGCCGTGACGATGCAGGCGAGCACCGGCCGCGACGGCGCCCGGCCGTGCCGCGCCCAGAGCCAGAATGCGATCAGCATCGGCTGCAGCGACATGATGACCGACACGTGGGCCGCCGTGGTGTGATAGAGCGCCCAGAAGACGAACACGCCGAAGACGGTGAACCCCGACATGCCGTGCCAGGCCACGGCGCGGGCGCGCCCTTCCAGCGCGAAGCCCGCCCGGCCCTCGCGCCAGGCCAGCGTGCCGACGAACAGCGCGCAGCCGATCAGGTAGCGCAGGATCGCGAAGTAGTACTGGTCGATCGAGCGCAGCACCTCCTGCGACAGCGGCAGCTGCGTGGCCCAGACGATCACGACCAGCACCATGCCGGCCACCGCCGGCGCGCGCGCGCCGCTGCCGCGGGCCAGCACTTAGGACCGGCCCGCGCCGCGCCTCACGGCGGGCTCACGCGGTGGGCAGGCGATGGTCGCGGAACTGCTCGCGCAGCCTGGTCTTGAGCATCTTGCCGGTGGCGCCCAGCGGGATCGCCTCGACGAACGCGACGTCGTCGGGCATCCACCACTTGGCGATCTTGCCTTCGAAGAAGCGCAGCAGTTCCTCGCGCGTGAGCTCCGCGCCGGGCTTCCGCACGACGATCAGCAGCGGCCGCTCGTCCCACTTCGGGTGCGCGACGCCGATCACCGCGGCCTGCATCACCGCCGGATGCGCGACGGCGATGTTCTCCAGGTCGATCGAGCTGATCCACTCGCCGCCGGACTTGATCACGTCCTTGCTGCGGTCGGTGATCTGCATGTAGCCGTCGGCGCTGATGGTCGCCACGTCGCCGGTGGGAAACCAGCCGTCGACGAGCGGGTCGCCGCCCTCGCCCTTGAAGTAGCCGCGCACCACCCACGGCCCGCGCACGTAGAGATCGCCGAAGGTCTTGCCGTCCCACGGCAGGTCGGTGCCGTCGGCACCGACGATCTTCATGTCGACGCCGAACACCGCGCGGCCCTGCGTGGTCTCGACCCGGAACTGCTCTTCCGCGCTCTGGTCGAGGTGCTTGCTCTTGAGGTTGCACACCGTGCCGAGCGGCGACATCTCGGTCATGCCCCAGGCATGCAGCACCTTGACGCCGTACTCGTCCTGGAACGTGCGGATCATCGCCGGCGGGCAGGCGGAGCCGCCGATGACCGTGCTCTTCAGGGTCGAGAAGCGCAGTCCGCCCTGCTTCATGTGGGCCAGCAGCCCCTGCCACACCGTCGGCACGCCGGCCGACATGGTGACCCGCTCGGCTTCGAAGAGCTCGTAGACGCTCCGGCCGTCCAGGTGCGGACCCGGCAGGACCAGCTTCGCGCCGACCATCGGGCAGGCGTAGGCCAGCCCCCACGAGTTGACGTGGAACATCGGCACCACCGGCAGGATCACGTCGCGCGCCGAGCAGTTGAGGCTGTCGGGCAGCGCCGACGCGTAGGCGTGCAGCATGGTCGAGCGGTGGCTGTACAGCGCCCCCTTGGGATTGCCCGTGGTGCCCGAGGTGTAGCACAGCGACGACGCCGTGTTCTCGTCGAACGCCGGCCAGGCGAACTCCTCGGCGGCGGCAGCGAGCAGGTCCTCGTAGCACAACAGCCCCGGAATCGTGCTCGCGGCAGGCATGTGGGCGCGGTCGGTCATGAGGACGAACGACCGGCAGGCCGGCAGCCTGGCGGCGATCCCCTCGACCAGCGGCAGGAAGGTGAGGTCGAAGAAGAGCGCCTTGTCCTCGGCATGATTGGCGATCCAGGCGATCTGGTCCGGAAACAGGCGCGGGTTGATCGTGTGCATCACGGCGCCGATGCCGGAGATGCCGTAGTACAGCTCGAAGTGGCGATAGCCGTTCCACGCCAGGGTGGCGGCGCGGTCGCCGAAGCCGACCCCGAGCGCGCCGAGCATGTTGGCGACGCGCTTGGCGCGGCGCCCGGCCTCGGCGTAGGTGTAGCGATGGATCGGCCCCTCCACCGTGCGCGACACCACCTCGGCATCGCCGTGGTGGCGCGCGGCGTGCTCGATGATCGTCGAGATCAGAAGCGCGCGATCCTGCATCAGTCCAAGCATGGGCAATCTCCCGGTTCGCACCGCGCCGAAGGGGCGGCGCCGGGCGCGCGGGGGCGGCGCCAGGCGCGCGGGATTATAGGACCAGGCGCGGGCGGCGCCGCGCGCCTGCGGCGGCCGGTGCGGCCGCGTGCCGCGCCGGCCGACGATGGCGGGCGGACGCGCGCGCCGTCGCGCTCAGCGTCCGGCGACCCACGCGGCGAGGTCGCGCACCTCTTCGCTGCCGGGCGCGCGCTCCTGCATCACCCTGACCAGCGCGCGCATGTCCTCGTAGAGCATGTGGCTGTCGAGCACCGTGTAGAGGTAGAGCTCGGGCGTGATGTCGTCCGCCGCCGCCCGCGCGCGCCAGCCGTCGTACGTGCGCCGTGCCTGCGCCACCTCGGCCGCCTGGCCGGCGCTCAGCTGCTGCGTCTTGATGCCGCGCACCGTCACGCCGCCGGCGCGGCCGAGCTTGGCGATCTGGATCACCTCCGCGGTCTGGGCCAGGCGCACCGGCGCGCCGCCCGGAAGCTGCGCCACCTCGGGACGGCCGCTGGCCGGCTCACCCTGGCGCGCGCCGGCCTTGAACGCGGCCGGTCCCTTCCAGGTCTCCTGGCGGCCGCCTTCGAAATAGACCAGACGCAGCGTGGCCCCGTCCGCGACGACGAAGCTGTCGCCGTCGCGCACCTTCATGAACGCGGTCACGCGCGCCCCGCCCGGCATGGTCACCGCGCCCTGCAGATGGCTGACCAGCCCGACGTCCTGGGCCGCCACGGCCGCCGCCGCGCCGACCAGCAGCGCGGCGCCCAGCGCGAGACGGACCGACCCGCCTACGATGTCCATGATTTCATCCTCCGTTGCCCGCGGCCGGGCCCGTGTCGCCAGTGACTGCGATTGTGGGCGCGGAACGCCGCGCACCATAGGCACTTTGTCACACCGGCGCCCGCCGGGCGACCGTGCACGTGCGCGATGTCACCAACATTCAAACAATCTCCCGCACGCCGAGGATCTCCACCACGTCGACGCTGCCGGTGCGCCCCTTGACGGCGACGCTGTCGCGCCGCCCGGCCGCGACGCCGGGGCCGGCGGCTTCCAGCGTCGCGCGGCTGGCGACGATGCGCCAGCCGAGCGCCTTGGTCATCCCTTCGAGGCGCGATGCCGTGTTCACCGTGTCGCCGATGATGGTGTACTCGCGCCGCTTCTCGGTGCCGATGTCGCCGGACACGACCACCCCCGTGTGCAGGCCGATGCCGATGGCGAACTCGGGCAGGTCGCGGTCGCCGAAGCGCTGCGCCATCCATGACTTGAAGTCGTCGGCCGCGGCCAGCATGCCCAGCGCGGCGCGGACCGCGCGCCGCGCGTGGTCCGGATAGGAGACCGGCGCGCCGAACATCGCCATCACGGCGTCGCCGATGTACTTGTTGACGTTGCCGCGCTCGGCCAGGATCGGCTCGCACACCCGCGCGAAATAGGTGTTGAGCATCTCGACCACCTCGTGCGCGGAGAGCTTCTCGGACAGGGTGGTGAAGTTGCGGATGTCGGAGAACAGCACGGTGACGGTCATCTCCTCGCCGCGAAGATCGACGGCGTCCCCGCCGCTCTGCCGGGCAAGCAGGAGGTCGACCACCTCGGCGGAGACGTAGGAGCCGAACATGGTGCGCAGGCGGCGGCGCGCGCGCTCCTCGCCGGTCAGGCGCAGGCCGATGGTCAGCAGGAACCCGAGCAGGAGGCAGGCCTGCAGCGCGGCCACCGGGGCGATCCAGTCCGCGCGGAACGCGACGTACCCGGCGCCGGCGGCGAGCAGCGCCGCGGCCGCGCCGCATGCGGCGCCAGTCAGGGGATGCAGCCGCAGGAACAGGGCTGCGGCCAGCAGCGCGAAGGCGCCGATCGCCGCCGCGACCGCGCCGGCATGCGGCGCGCGCGGGTAGCGCCCGGACAGCAGCGTCTCGACGATGTTGGCATGCACCTCGCCGCCGGTCATCTGGGTGCGCGCGAACCCGACCAGGCCGCGCGAATAGGGCGTCAGGTGCGTGTCCTGCAGGCTCGAGGAATCGTGCGCCGTGATGATCACCACCCGTCCCTTGAGCGCGCGTACCTCCGGCAACGCAGCGGCCCCGGGCTCGAGCAGGCGCGCCATCGACACGCGCGGGATCGAGTTCGGCGGCCCGACATAGCCGATGGTGCGCGCCGCGACGCTGCGCGGCAGCGCCGCGCCGCCGACCTCCCAGACGGACGCCCCCGGGTCCTGGCCCGCGGCGCGCAGCGCGAGCTGGGTGGAAAAGCCGATCCCCGGGACCCCCGGCTGGGTCACGAGCACCGGATAGAAGCGCCGGACGATGGAATCGCGGTCGGGAAACAGGTTGGCCAGGCCGACGTCCTGCAGCTGGCCCGGCAGCAGGAAGTAGTGCTCGGGCGGCGGCAGCACCAGCTCCGACGCGCCGCGCGAGTTCTCGATCAGGTGGCCGACCAGGATCTTGCCGCCCGCCGCCAGGCGCTCGCGGAACGCGCTGTCGTAGGTGCGGCTGATCTCCGTGTCCGGCAGGTCGAGGCGCTTGAGCCAGGTCTCGGCGCTGGTCGCGTAGACGAAGTCGAGCCCGATCACGCGCGCGCCGGCGTCCTCGAGCACCGCCATCGCGCGCGCGAAATGCGGCTGCCAGAAGGCCAGCGGGTCGTCCTTCAGCTTCAGGAACGTGTCGTCGTCGACCGAGGCGATGGCGACGTGACCGGCCTCGCGGCGCTTGCCGGCCAGGTGGTGCCAGGCGTCGTAATAGAAGTCGTCGAGGACGTCGAGCGCGCCCTGGAACTGCGCCGTCAGGACGCAGGCGGCGGTGGCCGCGGCGACCTGGGCGAAGCGCCGGGCGCGGCGCGCCAGCGTCCGCGCAGACCAGGTCCGGCGCGTCATCGGCCTAGTCCCCCACCAGGACGAAGGGCGACCAGAAGAACGGATGGGCGCGCGCATAGTGGCGCCCGCCCGCGCTGAAGCGGGTCGCCGCCAGTTTCGCCTGCGCGGCCGGCAGCGCGTCGATCGCGGCGCTGCCGGACTTGAGTTCGCGGAACGCGCCGGTCACCAGGCCCAGCGTCGCCTCGCTCTCGACCGCCCAATGGCTCACCAGCAGGCGCCGCGCGCCCGCGTACATGAAGGCGCGGGTCAGTCCGGCGAATCCCTCGCCGTTGCCGGCCGCCTGCGCCTCGCCGGCCGTGTTGCAGGCCGACAGGACGACCAGTTCGGCGCCGAGCTCGAGGTCCTCGATGACCTCGCGCATCGACAGCAGGCCGTCCTCGCCGCCAAGGTCGCCGGTCAGCGTCAGCGCCAGCGCGGGCTGCGCGAGCACGCCGGCACGGCCGCGGCCGGAGCGCGCCTCGCCGTCCCCCGCGACGTCGACCCCCTGCAGGAAGTCGGCGCCGAGGAAGCCGTGCGTGGCGAAGAGCACGTAGCGCGCGTCCCTGAGCACGCCCGACTTGACGCGCGCCTCCTGCGCCTCGCGCCGCAGGAACACGGCGGCGGGCTCGCCGACCAGCGCGGCGACCTCGCGCGCCTCCTGCGCCGTCTCGGGCAGGCGCGGGATGCGCGCGCCGCCCCCCGGCGCGTCCTGCGCGAGCGCCCCGAGGAGCGCGCGGGTCGCCGGCCCCATCTGCGCGCCGCCGTCCTCGGCGGCGAACACCGGGTCGGCGAACGCCACCAGTTCGCGGCCATGGCGCGGCGCCGGCTTCGGCGACAGCCGCTGCGAGGCCAGCGCCGCCAGCGACGGCAGGTAGGTGAAGCGATGCGCCGCGCCGGCATAGGGAAGCGTCGCATACTCGGCCAGGAAGGGCCGCTCGGCGCTGCCGTCGCCCGCGCTGCGCGCGGCGGCGAAGCGCGTGCGCTCCGCCTCGCCGTAGCGCGTGACCAGCAGTTCCAGCGGCAGCGCATACAGCGCACCGTCGGCCACCACCAGTACGCCGCGCGCGCCCGCGAGCACGTCGGCGACCGGCTGCAGCAGGTCGCGGTACAGCGCGGCCAGGTTCGCGGGGTCGACCTGGCGCAGCACCAGCGGCGGATCGCCCTGGCCGATGCGCTCCATCGGCCGGCGCACCAGCGCGACGCGGCGCGCGATTTCCTCGCGCGAGACCTTCGACACCGCCATCCGGAACCGCTCCCGGGTGACCGCGAAGATCACCGTCTCGTTGCCCAGCAGGGCGAAGGTGACGAGCGCCTCGCCGGGCCGGAGCAGGCGCTGCTGCAGGTCGTCGACCGTGACCGGCCGCGGATTGGCGAGTTCCATGTAGCGCGGGAACTCGCGCCAGAGCCGGTCCTCGACGCGCGCGAGCGCGGCTTCCGCCGCCGCCGTCTCGGCCGTCAGCTGCGCGCGCCGCGCCGCGGCATCGGCCTGGGACCGGGTCACCGACAGCAGGGCGTAGCGCGCCCCCGCGAGCGTGCCGACGACGGCGTCGCGCTCGTCGCGCAGGGCCTGGAACCGCGGATCCCCGGAAAAGCGCGCCACGTCGGCCTGGCGCAGCATCTCCGAGAACACGCGCGACTGTCCGCGCGACGCCACCGCGAGCGCCTCGCGGTCGAGCCCGGCGCCGTCCCCCTGGGCGCCCAGCGTCGCCAGGATCCGGATCAGCTCGCGATAGACGTAGGCGAACTGCCCGAGAAACGCCTGGCGCGACTCCTCGGCCAGGCCGCGCGACTCCGCATACAGCGCGTCGAGCGCGTCGACCGCCTCGCGATAGTAGGGCAGCGCCTCGCGCAGCCGGCCGCGCCGCGCGAGGCTGTAGCCCATGCTGCTGGCGTTGACCAGGAGGTTGCGCCACACCTTGGCCTCGCGCGCGGTGGCGACGGCCCGCGCGTAGAGACGCTCGGCCTCCGCCAGCCGGCCCTGGCGATCGTAGGTGATCGCCAGCGTGGTCTGCATGCTCGCGGTGTCGAGGTGTGCCGGGCCCAGCACGCGTTCGGCGATCTCGAGCGCGCGACGATGCAGCGGCTCCGCCTCGTCGAAGCGGCCGCGCCCGGCGATGAGCACCGCCAGGTTGTTGAGCGTCGCCGCCAGCGCCGGGCCGGCGTCGTCCGCGGCGCGTTCCTGGATCGCGAGTGCGCGGCGGTACAGCGCCTCCGCCTCGGGCATCGGCCGCGCCGGCATGGCGCCGACCCGGGCGCGGCGTGCCGGCGTCATGTCGAGCGCCGCCGGCGCGCCCCCCTCCTCCTGGCGGCTCTGCTCGAACAGCGCATTGGCGACGTTGTTGAGCGCCAGCGCCGTGTCCGGGTGGTCGGCGCCCTGCACCTTCTCGCGCGCGGCCAGGACGCGCCGGAACACCGCCTCGGCTTCGGCGTAGCGACCGGCCAGGAGCATCACGTTGCCGAGATTGGTCAGCGTCGCCAGGGTCGTCGGGTGCTCGCTGCCGAGTTCGCGCTCGTGCACCGCCAGCGCGCTGCGGTGCAGCGACTCCGCCTGGGCGTCGCGGGACCCCGCGGCAACGCCCGGCGCCGGCGCGGCAACGGCGCCACCCTCGGGCACGGCCGCGGCACCCGTGCCGGCTGGCCGGCGGGCCGGGCCCGGCGCATCGCCGCCGCCGGCACGCGCCGCCAGCTGCCCGCTGCGTCCCTGGCGGTCGAGCACGCGCGCGAGGTTGGCGAGCGTGACCGCGGTGTCCGGGTGGGCCTCCCCCTGCAGCTTCTGCTTGATCGCGAGCGCGCGCCGCAGCAGCAGCTCGGCGCCGGCGAAGTTGCCCTGGCGCTCGACGGCCAGGCCGAGATTGTTGAGCATGGCGCCGACGAACTCGTGCTCGCCGCCGAAGCGCTGCTCGTAGATCGCGAGGGCCGCGCGGAAGGCCTGCTCGGCCGCCGCCGCGTTGCCGGCACGCAGCAGCGCCGCTCCCAGCACCGACTGGCTGGCGGCGAGATTGGGGTCGCCCGGCGCGAATCCGGCGTCGCCGGCGCCCAGCGCCCGGCGCGCGGCCTCCGCCGCCGCAGCGAAATCCCCGGCGCGCAGCGCCTCCTCGGCCTTGCCGTGCCACTCCTGCCAGGCCTGCGCGTCGCGCAGCGAGCGCACCGCGGATCCCTGGCCGAGCGCGACGGCCCAGCCCGCGAGCAGCGCACCGGCGACGATACAATGGCGTACCCGCTGCAGTGCGCTTGCCAAACCGCCTCCGAGTCACTGACACGCTGCCTGCGGCGACATGCCGGGGCACCTGCGGCGCCGGATGGCCCCGCGCAAGGCCCAAGAGTATCCCATCGCGCCCAACTTCCGGACCGGCACCCATGACCCACCCGAAAATCGCGAAGACCGACAAGGAATGGCAGGCCCAGCTCTCGCCGCTGCAGTACCAGGTCACGCGCAAGCACGGCACCGAGCGCGCCTTCACCGGCGCCTACCATGATCACCACGCCGACGGCGTCTATCTCTGCGTGTGCTGCGATGCGCCGCTGTGGGATTCGCGCCACAAGTTCGACTCGGGCACCGGATGGCCGAGCTTCTGGCAGCCGGCCGTCGACGCGAACATCGAGACCCAGTCGGACAATTCCTTCTTCATGCGCCGCACCGAGGTGCACTGCGCCGCCTGCGGCGCCCACCAGGGCCACGTGTTCGAGGACGGTCCCGCGCCCACCGGCCTGCGCTATTGCATCAATTCGGCCTCCCTCAAGTTCTCGCCGCGCTAGCGTCGCCGCGCACCGTCGCCGCGGCACGCGGCGCCCGCGGCCGGAGGCGCCCGCGGGAATGCGGCGGGTCCGGCCACAGTAGAATCGCGTTCCTATGGATTTCTTCATCGACCTGGTACCGGCGCTGCCGTTCCTGCTGGTGGCGTTCAGCCTGGTCGACATGTTCACCGCGACCAAGCTCGCGATGGCGGCCGCGCTGCTCCAGCTGGGCGCCAGCCGGCTGCGCTACGGCCGGATCAAGCGCATGCACGCGATCACCTTCGCCGCCATCGTGGTCTTCGGCAGCGTCACCCTGCTGCTCAAGGACGACTACTTCATCAAGATCAAGCCGACCGTGCTCAACTGGGGATTCGCGCTCGTGTTCCTCGGCGCGCCGATCCTGTTCCGCAAGAACCTGCTGCAGCTGATGCTCGCCGACAAGATCGCGATGCCGGCGCGGGCGTGGGCGCGGCTCAACCTCATGTGGGTCGCCTACTTCGCGGCCATCGGCGGCGCCAATCTCTACGTCGCGACCTATCTCTCGCCGGAGGCGTGGGGAAAGTTCCGCGTCTTCGGCATGTACGGCGCGCTCCTGGTGTTCATGGTCCTGCAGGGCTTCTACGTCTATCGCCACATGACCGAGGTGGCCGAACCGGCGCCGGCCGCCGACGATCCGCCGCCGCCGCCATGACGATGGACGAGCGCATCCGTGCGCGCCTGGCCGCCCTCGCCCCGCTCGAGATCGACGTGCGCGACGACAGTGCCGCGCACGCCGGCCACGCCGGCGCCGCCGAAGGCGGGCACTACACCGTCACCGTAGTGGCCGAGCGCTTCGCCGGCTGCGCCCGCGTGGCGCGGCACCGCCTGGTCTACGACGCGCTCGGCCCGCTGATGGGCGGGGGCATCCACGCCCTCGCGCTCACCACCCTGACACCCGCGGAGGCGGCGCGCCTCCGCCCCGATCAAACCCACCGCAAGGAAACCCCATGATCCGCACCCTCACCCTGCTGGCCCTGACCGCCGGCGCGGCCGCACTGGCCGTGCCCGTGCAGGCGCAGAACGTCGCCCGCGTCAACGGCGTCGCCATTCCCAGCGCGCGCGTCGACGCCATGGTCAAGGAGCTGGTCGCGCAGGGGCGCGGCGACAATCCGCAGCTGCGCCAGATGATCAAGGACGAGCTGATCAACCGCGAGATCATGATGCAGGAGGCGATGCGCATGGGCCTGTCGCGCTCGCCGGAGGTGGCGAGCCAGCTCGAGTTCGCGCGCCAGAACGTTCTGGTGCGCGCCTATCTGCAGGACTACCTGCGCAAGCACCCGGTCTCCGACGCCGACATCCAGGGCGAGTACGACCGCATCCGCAAGGAGATGGGCGGCGAGCGCGAGTTCCGGGCGCGCCACATCCTGGTCAAGACCGAGGAGCTCGCGCGCGCCATCATCGGCAAGCTCAAGGGCGGCGCGCGGTTCGAGGACCTTGCGAAGCAGTCCGACGATCCCGGCTCGCGCGAGCGCGGCGGCGACCTCGACTGGGCGACCGCGGGCACCTTCGTGCCCGAGTTCGGCCGCGCCATGGCGGGACTCAAGAAGGGCGAGACCACCGAGACGCCCGTGCGCACCCAGTTCGGCTTCCACGTGATCCGCCTCGACGACGTGCGCGAGTCGCAGTTCCCCAGCCTCGAACAGGCGCGCCCGCAGATCTCGCAGCAGTTGCAGCGCCAGCGCATGGACAAGATGATGGGCGAGCTGCGCGGCAAGGCACGGGTCGAATAGCCGGGCTGCGCGCCGCGGCCTGCGCCATGACCCTGACCGAACTGCGCTACATCGTCGCGGTCGCCCGCGAGCGCCACTTCGGCCGGGCCGCGGAGGCCTGCTTCGTCAGCCAGCCGACGCTGTCGGTGGCGGTGAAGAAGCTCGAGGACGAACTCGGCGTGCCGCTGTTCGAGCGCAGCCAGTCCGAGGTCAGCGTGACCGCGGTCGGTGCCGAGGTCGTGGCCCAGGCGCAGCGCGTCCTCGAGGCGGCCGGCGCGATCAAGGAGATGGTCAAGCAGCGCCGCGACCCGCTCGCCGGCCCGCTGCGCGTGGGCGTGATCTATTCGATCGCGCCCTACCTGCTGCCGTCGCTGGTGCCGCGCGCGATCCGCAGCGCACCGCACATGCCGCTGGTGATCGAGGAGAACTTCACGGTGCGCCTGCTCGAGATGCTCAAGAGCGGCGACATCGACGTCGCGATCCTGGCCCAGCCGTTCGCCGAGTCCGGGCTGATGATGCAGCCGCTGTACGACGAGCCGTTCCTGGTCGCGTTGCCGGCCGGCCACCCGTGGACCGCGCGCAAGTCGATCCCGGCCGCCGATCTCAAGAAGGAGACCATGCTGCTGCTCGGCAGCGGGCATTGCCTGCGCGACCAGGTGCTGCAGGTGTGTCCCGAATTGATGCGCTTTTCCGCCAGCAGCGCCGAGGGCATCCAGAAGACCTTCGAGGGCTCGTCGCTCGAGACCATCCGCCACATGGTCGCCTCGGGCGTCGGGCTGACGGTGATGCCGGCCTCCGCGATCCCGCCGCGGCAGCCGAAGCGGCCGCTGATCGCGTACCGACCGTTCAGCGCACCGGCGCCCGGGCGCCGCGTCGCCCTCGCGTGGCGCCGCAGCTTCCCGCGCGGCGCCGCCATCGAATGGCTGCGCAAGGCGGTGCAGGCCACCGGCCTCGCCGGCGTCACCATGGTCGACGCCCCCGCCGAGGCGCTGCACTGACCGGCACGCCCGGTCCGATCCGGCACGCGCCGGCCCCCCCTGCCCCGCCGTCCGCCCCGCCATCGATCCGTCCCCCCACTCCGGCACCGCGCCGGTCGACGAAACCTCCTGGCGTCACCCGGGCTGGCGGGTGGTGCTCGCCTGCTTCGTCCTCGCCACCTGCGCCTGGGGCTTCGGGTTCTACGGCCACGGCGTCTTCCTGGCGGAACTGCAGCGCCAGCATGGCTGGTCGACCAGCCTGATCTCGGGCGCCACCACCGCCTACTACCTGGTCGGCGGCGTCCTCGTGGCGTTCACCGCCGACGGCATCGCCCGCGTCGGGCCGCGGCGCTTCGTGCTCGCCGCCGCGGCCACGCTCGGGCTCTCGGCCGCCCTGATCCCGCAGGTCCAGACGCCGTGGCAGCTCTATGCGGTCTACATCCTGATGGCCGCCGGCTGGGCCGGCACCAGCCTGGCCGCGATCGTCACCGTCCTCGGGCTGTGGTTCGACAAGCGGCGCGGGCTGGCGATGAGCCTGGCCCTCAATGGCGCGAGCGCCGGCAGCGTGGTGGTGGTGCCGCTCCTGGTCGGCATGACCGCATGGCTCGGCTTTCGCGCGGCGGTTGCCGCGAGCGTGCTGCTGTTCGCCCTGCTGCTCGTGCCGATGGTCCTCGCCTGGGTCGACCGCCCGTCCGCGGCGTGGGCGCCGCCGAGCGCGGATGCCGTCGAGGCGCCCTGGAGCAAGGGCCGCATCCTCGGCGACATCGGCTTCTGGAGCATGGCCGTGCCGTTCTCGCTGGGCATCGCCGCGCAGGCGGGATTCCTGATGCACCAGTACGCCGCGCTCGAGCCGATCCTGGGCAACGTCAACACCGGATTCGCGGTCGCCCTGACCGGCGCCTTCGCGATCATCGGCCGCGTCGGGCTCGGATTCTTCATCGACCGCGTCAGCCCGCGCGGCGCGGCGGCGCTGCTCCTGCTGCTGCACGCCGCCGCCCTGGCGGCGATCGCGCACACCCGGTCGCCGGCGGTGCTCTATGCCGCCTGCGCCGCCTACGGGCTCGGTGTCGGCAACATCATCACCCTGCCGCCGCTGGTGATCCAGCGCGAGTTCCCCGCGGCCCAGTTCGCCACCATCGCCAGCCTCGCCACCGCGGTCGCCGGCCTCACCTATGCGTTCGGCCCGGCCGCGCTCGGGCTGCTGCGCGACGCGAGCGGCGCCTACGTGGTGCCGCTCCTGTTCTGTGCCGGCGTCGACGTGCTGGCGGCCGTGCTGGTGCTGTGGCGGCCGCGCGCGGCGGCGCGCCCGTGAGCGCCGCCTAGCCGGCGCGTTCCTGCGCCGCGGCGATGGCCGCGGCCGAATCCGCCCCCGCGTCGTAGGCGGCCTGCGCGCGGCGCAGCCGCGCCAGCGCCTCCGGACGGCGCGCCGTCTCCATGAAGATCTGGCTTTCGTTGCGCCGCGCCGCCGCGAGCGGCAGGTCGCGCCCCTCGACGATCGCGCGCTTGGCCGCGGCCAGCGCCCAGCGCGGGCTGCGCGCGATCTGCGCCGCCCACGCCAGCGTTTCCTCGCGCAACCGCGCATCCGGCACGACGCGGTTGATGGCGCCCATCGCGAGCGCCTCGCGCGCGCCGAACGGCCGGCAGCCGAGCACGATCTCCATGCAGCGCGTGGTGCCGACCAGGCGCTCGAGCCGGGTCGTGCCGCCCGCGCCGGGGAGGATGCCGAGGGCGACCTCGGGCTGGCCGTAAGTCGCCGATTCGCCCGCAATGCGCAGGTCGCAGGCCCACGACAGCTCCGCGCCGCCGCCCCACGCCTGGCCGTTGTTCGCGGCGATGGTGATCGTCGGCAGGGTCTCGAGCACGTCGAACAGGCCCGGCGCGCGCTGCCTGACCGACGCGCCCGCCGGCCGGCTGAAGTTGTCGACGATCGACTGCAGCGACCAGTGCGCGATGAAGTAGCCGGGCGTGTCGGATGCCAGCACCACGACCGCGGCGCCGCCGCGGTCGGCCTCGAGGACCGCCTCGAGGATCTGCCGGCCCAGGTCGCCGGTGCCGAAGTTCATCGGCGGATTGGCGATCAGCACCAGGGCGACGCCCGGCGCCGGATGGGAAAGCGTGGCCTGACTGGTCATGTCCTCTGCTCCTCGTTGTGCCGCGTGGCGCTCACGCCGGCGCCGGCGGACGCGGCGCGGCGCGTGCTGCCCGCCACCAGTACACCAGGCCGGCCCAGCCGACGATCGCCGCGAGGCAGGCGAGCATCGCCCACCAGACGCCCCAGCCGACGCAGAAGCGATGCAGCAGGTACAGCGCCGCCGGATAGGCGACGATGCCCTGGATCGCGGTCGCGATCGCCGCCGCCGTCGCGGCCGCGCCGACGCGCGAATGCAGCAGCACGATCGACGAGGTCAGCACCAGCGGGAACGCCGCGAACATGCCGGTCCAGCCCGGGCCGATCGCCTGGCTCGCCGTCACCAGCGCCGCCGCGAAGCAGCCGACGAACACCGCGCGCAGCGGCAGGTCGTACCACCGCTTGGCGCCGGCCAGCAGGCGCCGCCCCGCCAGCGCGCGCCGCGTCAGGTAGGTCGCGGCGACCAGCGCCGCGGTGCCGAGCAGCGCGAGCAGCCACGCCGCCGGATGCCAGCCGTGCTGCATCGACGCGGCGACGCCGAACCACGCGACGAGCGCCGCCGCCAGGCTCGCCGGCATCGGCAGGCGCGGCGCGAGCAGCACGTAGACCGTCCCGAATGCCGCCACCGCGAGATTGGCGGCGATGCTGCCGACCGCGCTCGCGGCGACGAACTGCGGCGGCGCGGTCAGCGCCAGCATCACGTAGACCGGGCCGATCGACACCGGCATGGCCATGACGATGCCGGCGAGCAGCGGCCCGCTGCGCTCGGCCAGCGCCGTCGCGCTGACCACCGTCAGCGCCGGGAACAGGATCTTGACCGCCAGCGGCAGCCAGCCCGGCAGCTCGCTCATGCGGCCGGCGCGCGCGCGCCCGCTAGCCCAGCCACGCGCGCGCGTTGCGGAACATCGCGAGCCACGGCCCGTCCTCGCCCCACTGCGCCGGCGCCCACGAGTGCTGGACGGTGCGGAACACCCGCTCCGGGTGCGGCATGACGATGGTGAAGCGGCCGTCGGCGGTGGTGTAGCCGTTGACGCCCCCGGCCGAGCCGTTCGGATTGAACGGATAGGCCTCGGTGGCCGCGCCGCGGTTGTCGACGTAGCGGATCACCGCGAGCGCGCGCGCGGCGTCGCCCTGCTGCGAGAAGTCGGCGAACCCCTCGCCGTGCGCGGGCGGCACCGGGATGCGGCTGCCCGCCATGCCGGCGAGGAAGATCGACGGCGAGTCGAGCACCTCGACGGTGACCAGGCGCGCCTCGAACTGCTCGCTGCGATTGCGGCTGAAGCGCGGCCAGTGCGCGGCGCCCGGGATGATCGACGTCAGGTTGGCCATCATCTGGCAGCCGTTGCACACGCCCAGCGCGAACACGTCGGCGCGATCGAAGAAGCGCTCGAAGTCGGCGCGCGCGCGCGCGTTGAACAGGATCGACTTGGCCCAGCCGGCGCCCCCGCCGAGGACATCGCCGTACGAGAAGCCGCCGCAGGCGGCGAAGCCCCTGAACTCGGCGAGCGACCGGCGCCCGGCGATGATGTCGCTCATGTGCACGTCGTGCGCGGCGAAGCCGGCGCGGTCGAACGCCGCCGCCATCTCGACATGGCCGTTGACGCCCTGCTCGCGCAGGATCGCCACCTTCGGGCGTGCGCCGCGCGCGATCATCGGCGCGGCCACGTCGGCCGCGGGGTCGAAGGTGAGCACCGGCGCGAGGCCCGGGTCGCCGGCGTCGGCGAGCGCCTCGAACTCCTGCCGCGCGCAGTCGGGGTTGTCGCGCAGCGCCTGCAGCCGGTGGCTGGTCTCGGCCCACGCGCGCAGCAGGTCGGCGCGCGGCTGGGCGAACACCGGCCGCGCATTGCGCACGAAGCGGATCTCGTCGCGCGGATTGAGGCTGCCGACGACGTGCACGCAGCCGCCCAGCCCGGCGTCGGCGAGCCGCCCAAGCACCGCGTCGCGCTCGGCGGCGCGCACCTGCACCACCGCGCCCAGCTCCTCGTTGAACAGGGCCGCCAGCAGGCGGTCGTTGAAGCGCCCGCGGACCATCTCCGGCTTGATCTCGAAGCCGTCGTGGTCGGTGGCCGCCGCGTCCCAGCACACGGTGTCGAGGTTGACCGTCACGCCGGTGCGGCCGGCGAATGCCATCTCGCACACCGTCGCGAACAGCCCGCCGTCGGAACGGTCGTGGTACGCGAGCAGCAGGCCGTCGCGATTGAGCGCCTGGATCGCCGCGAAGAACGCCTTCAGGAGTCCGGGATCGTCGAGGTCGGGCACCGCGTTGCCGAAGCGGTTGTAGGCCTGCGCGAGCGCCGAGAAGCCGAGGCGCTGGCGGCCGGCGCCGAGGTCGATCAGGATCAGCGCGGTGGGGCCGCAGTCGGTGCGCAGCTGCGGCGTCAGCGTGCGCCGCGCGTCCTCGACCGGCGCGAAGGCGGTGACGACCAGCGACAGCGGCGCGACCATCTCGCGACGCTGGCCGCCGTCCTCCCACGCGGTCTTCATCGACATCGAGTCCTTGCCGACCGGGATCGCCACGCCGAGCGCGGTGCACAGCTCGAGCGTGACCGCCCGCACCGTCGCGTAGAGCGCGGCATCCTCGCCGGTGCGCGCATGCCCGGCCGCGACCATCCAGTTCGCCGAGAGCTTGATCCGGCCGATCGCGCCGACGTCGGCGGCAGCCAGGTTGGTGATCGCCTCGGCCACCGCCATCCGCCCCGATGCCGGCGCGTCGAGCACGGCGATCGGGGTGCGCTCGCCGAGGGCGAACGCCTCGCCGGCGTAGCCGCGGAAATCGCGCAGCGTCACGGCGCAGTCGGCAACCGGCACCTGCCACGGCCCGACCATCTGGTCGCGCGCGCACAGCCCGCCGACGGTGCGGTCGCCGATCGCGATGAGGAAGGTCTTGGCCGCCACCGCCGGCATGCGCAGCACGCGCGCGGCGGCCTCGGCGACCGCGATGTCGGTCAGGTCGAGCCGCGGAAACAGGCGCGCCACCGTCGCCGCCTGCCGCAGCATCTTCGGCGGCTTGCCGAGCAGCACCTCGAGCGGCATGTCGACCGGCGTGGTCTCGAACAGGCGGTCAGCGACGACCAGACGGCCGTCGCCGGTGGCGCGCCCGACGACGGCGAACGGGCAGCGCTCGCGCGCGCAGGCGGCCGAGAAGTCCGGCAGCCGGTCCGGAGCGATCGCGAGCACGTAGCGTTCCTGCGCCTCGTTGCTCCAGATCTCGCGCGGGCTCATGCCGGGTTCCTCCGACGGCGCGTCGCGCAGCTCGAAGCGCGCGCCGACGCCGGCGCCGCCGGCATCGACCAGTTCGGGGAACGCGTTCGACAGGCCGCCCGCGCCGACGTCGTGGATCGCGAGGATCGGGTTCGCGTCGCCCATCTGCCAGCAGCGGTCGATCACCTCCTGCGCGCGCCGCTGGATCTCGGCGTTGCCGCGCTGCACCGAGTCGAAGTCCAGGTCGGCGGCGTTGCTGCCCGCGCCCATGCTGGAGGCGGCGCCGCCGCCCATGCCGATCAGCATGCCGGGCCCGCCGAGCTGGATCAGCAGCGTGCCGGCGCCGAACCGGCGCTTCATGGTCTGCTCGTCGCGGATCGCGCCGACGCCGCCGGCGAGCATGATCGGCTTGTGGTAGCCGCGCGTCTCGCCCGCGAAGGTCTGCTCGAAGGTGCGGAAATAGCCGGCGAGGTTGGGCCGGCCGAACTCGTTGTTGAACGCCGCCGCGCCGATCGGCCCGTCGACCATGATCTCGAGCGCCGAGACGATGCGCGCCGGCTTGCCGATCGTCTCCTCCCAGGGATGGACGAAGCCGGGGATGCGCAGGTGCGAGACCGAGAAACCGGCGAGACCGGCCTTCGGCTTGGCCCCGCGCCCGGTCGCGCCCTCGTCGCGGATCTCGCCGCCGGCGCCGGTGGCCGCGCCGGGAAACGGCGAGATCGCGGTCGGGTGGTTGTGCGTCTCCACCTTCATCAGCGTGTGGCTGACGCCCGGATGGTAGCCGTAGGCGCCGTCCGGCCCCGGGTGGAACGCCGCCGCCGGGCCGCCCGCCATCACCGCCGCGTTGTCCGCGTAGGCCACGACGGTGCCCTCGGGCGCGGCCTTGTGGGTCTCGCGCACCATCGCGAACAGCGAGCGCTCCTGGGGACGGCCGTCGATCACCCAGTCGGCGTTGAAGATCTTGTGCCGGCAGTGTTCGGAGTTCGCCTGCGCGAACATCATCAGCTCGACGTCGGTCGGATCGCGCCGCATGCGCGCGAAGTTCTGCTCGAGATAGTCGATCTCGTCGTCGGAGAGCGCCAGGCCCATGTCGCGGTTGGCCGCGACCAGCGCCGCGCGGCCGCGGGCGGCCAGCTCGACCGTGACCAGCGGCCGCGGCGCGACGTGGGCGAACAGCGCCTCGGCGGCGTCGATGCCGTCCATCACGGTCTCGGTCATGCGGTCGTGGATGACCGCGCGCACGCGCGCGCGCTCCGCGTCGGAGACGCGTCCGAGCACGCCCTTCGACGCCGTGTACGCGATGCCGCGCTCGATGCGCCGCACCGCGGCGAGGCCGCAGGCGCGGGCGATGTCGGTGGCCTTCGACGACCACGGCGAGACCGTGCCGGGGCGCGGCACCACCAGCAGCAGCTCGCCGCGCGGCGCCTTGGCGGGCGGCGGTCCGTAGGTCAGCAGCGCCTCGAGCACCGCGGCCTCGGCGGCGGTGAGGTCGCGCTCGAGCTCGACGAAGTGCCAGTAGTCGGCCGCCAGCCGGATCCCGGCGGACTCGCCCAGCGCCGCGCGCAGCTTCTCGAGGCGAAACGCCGACAGCGCCGGCGCGGCGCGCAATTTCAGGATGGAAGGCATGGCGGCAACAGACCGGGGCGGCGGGATGCCATCTGTCACAATGGCACGAGCGCGGATTATAGCCGTCCGCCCCCACCTCCCGGAGGCCAGCGTCAACATGCACGAGTCCACCAAGACCGTTCACCTGGGTCGGCACCCCGACCGTTTCGCCGGCACCGTCAACACGCCGGTGTTCCGCGCCTCGACCATCCTGTCGGCCGACGTCGCCGAATGGGAGCAGAAGAAGAAGGACCGCGCGCAGGACAAGCCCGGCACCTACTACGGCCTGATGGGCACCCCGACCAAGCACCTGCTCGAGGAGGCCCTGGCCGAGCTCGAGGGCGGCTACAAGTGCCAGATCTACCCGTCGGGACTGGCGGCCTGCACCATCCCGATCCTCGGCTACGTCCGGACCGGCGACCACATCCTGGTCGCCGACAGCGTCTACGGGCCGACGCGCCGCTTCTGCGATGTCCAGCTGGCCCGCATGGGCGTGACCACCACCTACTACGACCCGCTGATCGGCGCCGGCATCGAGGCGCTGATGACGCCGGCGACGCGCCTGGTGTTCGTCGAGTCGCCGGGTTCGCTCACCTTCGAGGTGCAGGACATCCCCGCGATCGCCGCCGCCGCGCACCGCCGCGGCGCCACGGTGATGATGGACAACACCTGGGGCACGCCGCTGTACTTCAAGCCGTTCCGGCACGGCGTCGACGTCTCGATCCAGGCCACCACCAAGTACGTGGTCGGCCATTCCGACGTGATCATGGGATCGGTCACCTGCACGCGCGAGGCGTGGCCGGGCCTGAAGTCGGTCACCACCGACTACGGGCAGACCGCCAGCCCGGACGACTGCTACCTCGCCGCGCGCGGACTGCGCACGATGGCGGCGCGCCTGCCGATCCACTGGGCGAGCGGCGTCCGGCTGGCCGAATGGATCGCCGCCCAGCCCGAGGTCGAGCGGGTGCTGCACCCGGCCCTGCCCGGCGACCCCGGCCATGCGCTGTGGAAGCGCGACTTCGAGGGCGCGTGCGGCCTGTTCGGCGTGGTCCTGAAGCCGATGCCGCGCGCGGCGCGCGACGCCCTGCTCGATGCGCTCACCCTCTACGGGATCGGCGCGTCGTGGGGCGGGTTCGAGAGCCTGGCGATGCCGTTCGACCCGGCCGAGATCCGCACCGCGACGCGCTGGCCCCATGCGGGCCCGTGCTTCCGGGTCCATGCGGGCCTCGAGCACATCGACGACCTGATCGCCGACATGGCGGCCGGCTTCGCGGCGCTGCGCGCCGCCGCGTGAGGACCGGCGCTACTTGCGGTCGTGCGAGACGACGTATGCGGTGCCGGTCTCGGTGACCGCCGCCTCCACGCGCACCGGCTGCGCGCACGCGGGGCAGGTCACGTAGGCGAGCGCGCCCGCGTGCTCGACGCGCGGCGCGCGCGGATCCTCGCCGAAGGCGCGCGGGTCGATCCGGCCGTCGGCGAACAGGCGCGCGTTGCAGTGCGGGCAGTGCTGTTCCATCGGTGGTCCCCGGGGCGACGCGCGCGGACCTCAGTGACGCGGCAGCATGATCTGCACGTGCGCGCGCGCGACGTCGATGAACGGCTCGCGCAGCGAGACGCGCCCCGACAGGTCGCTGATCTCGGCGTCGGTGACCGCGAAGAATGCCTTCGACTCGGCGAGGAAGTCGGTCAGCCGCGCCCCCGGCAGGAGCTCGATGTAGCCCTTGATGCGGTAGGTGTCGGTCAGGATCGTGACCTTGCTCCTGCTGTCGTCCGCGCTCATCCTCGCCACTCCGTCCACTCTCGCCGCCGCCTGCCCGCACCTGCGCGACAATCGGCATCCGTGCGCAGGATGCCGCAGCCGGCGCGGCCGTTCTTGACCCACATCAACATGCAATCGCGACGCCGCGCCAAGCTCTGCGGCGACCTGCACCGAGGAGATCCCCCATGACCTACCGCAACATCCTGCTCCACATCGACGCCCGCGCGCAGTGCCCGCAGCGCACCGACCTCGCGCTCGCGCTCGCCGCGCGCCTCGATGCCAAGGTGATCGGGCTGGCCACCACGGGCACCCTGGCCCTGCCCGCGGGCTTCGGCATGGCCCCCTCGGGCGAGCTGCTCGCCGCGGCCCAGGACTATCTCGAGCAGCAGGCGCAGGCAGCGTCGGCGCGGTTCACCGAGGCGGCGCGGCGCCAGGCGGTCGCCTGCGAGACCCGCATTGTCGAGGGCATCGAGGCGCAGGCGGTCGCGCAGCAGTCGCGCGCGGTCGACCTGATCGTCGTCGGCCAGCGCGATCCCGGCAGCGACGACAGCCCCGCGGTCGATCCCGGCGAGGTGCTCATGCACGCCCCCCGGCCCGTGCTCGTGGTGCCCTACATCGGCGCGCCCGCCGGCCTGGGCGGCCATGCGCTGATCGCGTGGAACGCGAGCCGCGAGGCCTGCCGCGCGGTCAGCGACGCCCTGCCGCTGCTGCATCTCGCGAGCCAGGTCACGGTGATGACGATCAATCCCGATGCCGAGACCCATGGCGACGTGCCCGGCGCCGACATCGCGGCATACCTCGCGCACCACGGCATCCGCGTCGAGCTGCAGGTCGAGCGCACCCCGGTCCGGGATGTCGGCGAGGATCTGCTCTCGCGCGCCGCCGACCTCGGCGCCGGCCTCGTCGTCATGGGCGCGTACGGGCACTCGCGCGCGCGTGAATGGGTGTTCGGCGGCGCCACCCGCACCATGCTGCGCGCCATGACCGTCCCGGTGCTGCTCTCGCACTGACGCGGCCGCGCCCCGGGCCGGCTCACCGGGGCGGGGGATCGCGCAGCACCTCCGCGGCGCGCGGGCGCGGCGCCAGATAGGCGCCAGCGACCAGGGCGCCGAGATCGAAACGGTAGCCGCGCGCCCGCGCCGCCGCCGCGGCGCGCGCGGCCAGCGCGTCCGCGCCCAGGCCGCGCGCCCGCGCCAGCGCGATCACGACATGGTTGACCTCCTGGCGGGAGTCGAGGACATGGACCTCGGCGAAGGCGGCCTCGTGGGTGCGCAGCATGGCCTCGTAGCGCCGGTTGTACCAGCCGTTCCAGAGATTGCTCACCAGCACGCCGTCGGGATCGAGCGCGCGCCGCACGGCGCCGAGGAACTCGACCGTGGTCAGGTGCTCGGGCACGCGCTCGCTGCCATAGGCGTCGAGGATGACCAGATCGTACTGGCCGGCCGGCGCCGCGTCGACGAACGCGCGGCCATCGGCCACATGGGTGCGCAGCCGCGCGTCCTCGCGCAGCCCGAAATGCTCCCGCGCCACGGCCACGACGGCCGGGTCGACGTCGACCGCGTCGATCGTCGCCTCGGGGTAGTGCTGCCGCAGGAACATCGGCAGCGAGCCGCCGCCCAGCCCGACGACCAGCATGCGACGCGGCGTCTCCACCAGCGCCGCGCCGGCCAGCGCCAGGCGCGCGTAGCGAAAGTGCAGATAGCCGGGATCGCCGGGACGCGCGACGCTCTGCGTGACGCCGCCGCGACCGAAGCGCATCGCACGCAGCCCGTCCGGCTCGGCCGTCACCACGATGGTCCCGAACGGCGACGCCCGCTCGGCGATCACCGGCGGATCGAGCGCCGCGCAGCCCCAGAGCAGCGCCGCGACCGCGGCCGCCGCCGCGTGCCGGAACCGGAACCGGCGCGCGCGCGGCACCGCGCCGCCGCCGGGCGGCGTCAGCGCGCGTGCGCGATCCCCACACGGCGGCGCGGGGCGCGCGGGCGAAATCCCGATATTCCTTGCCAAATCAATCGATTCCGTGCATGATCCGCTTTCGCGATTTTCAAGTAGCGTCGTTGTTGTCTGGTTTCAGTACCCTGCGCATGCCGCAGCTGAGTTCCGTTCATCACCCTGCCGTCTTGAGCATCGCCCTCCCGGGGGCATACCCCTAATCATCGTTTATCAGGAGTTTCAAGACATGGCAACAGGTACCGTGAAGTGGTTCAACGACGCCAAGGGCTTCGGTTTCATCACCCCGGACGGCGGCGGCGAAGACCTTTTCGCGCATTTTTCGGCAATCCAGGGCAGCGGCTTCAAGACGCTCAAGGAAAACCAGAAGGTCAGCTTCGACGTCGCCACCGGCCCCAAGGGCAAGCAGGCGACCAACATCAAGGCGGCCGAGTAACGGCCGCGACGCGCTGCGCGCGGCGCCGCGCCGCGTGCCAGCCGACAGGCCCGGCACCCGCCGGGCCTTTTGTTTTCCCCGTATTTCCCTTCGTGCTTTCCCCGATTCGACAGGAGCCAGCCATTGGCCAAGGAAGAACTCATTGAAATGGACGGCGTGGTGTCCGAGGCGCTGCCCGACTCGCGCTATCGCGTCACCCTCGACAACGGCCACGAACTGGTCGCCTACACCAGCGGACGCATGCGCAAGCACCACATCCGCATCCTCGCCGGCGACAAGGTGTCGCTGGAACTCTCGCCGTACGACATCAGCAAGGGCCGCATCACCTTCCGCCACCTCGACCGGTCCGGGCCCCCGACCGGCGGCCGGCCTCCGGCGCGCCGGCGCTAGCCGCCGCGCGGCGCCGACCGCGCGCCCGCGCGGTCGGTCGCCGGGTCCGCCGACGGCAGCGCCCGGCCGATCTCGAGCATCTCGACCACCTGGATGAAGCGCAGCGGGTAGGCGCCCTGGCGCACCCCCCAGCGCGCCATCGCCTCGCCGACGCCGAGCGGCAGGCCCGGCACCGTGAGGATGTTCGCGGCCCAGCCTTCCTCGAAACCGAAGCGGTACGCGGCCTCCGCGTCGGGCAGGCTCACCGGCACCCGCAGCGTCTGGCGCGCCTGCACCTGCAGCCCGGCGGCGGCGATGTCGGCCTCGAGGTCCGCATACGTCGCCGGCACATGCGAGCACGCGAGCGCGCGATCGGCCGCCGCCGCGATGATGCGCTTGAGCGGATGCCGGGTACGGCGGTAGTGCTCGTCGAGCCAGGCCATGAACCCGGACCCACCCTCCCCCGTGGTCGTCACCAGCGAGAAGACGCCGTCGACGGCGAGCAGCGTGCGCGCCTGCGCCAGCAGCGCGGCGCGGTCGACATAGGCGAGGATGAAATGCGCCAGCACCAGGTCGAACGCCGCGGCCGGCAGGTGGCGCGCCGCGTGCTCGGCACCCGCGTGGACCGTCGTGAGCGGAACGCGCGCGGCGGCGCGCGCGAGCATCGCGCGCGAGACGTCGAGGCCGGTGGCCCGCATCGGCAGGCCGGCGGCCGCCAGCTGCGCGAGCATGGCGCCGTCGCCGACGCCGAGGTCGGCAACGGCGACGGCCCGGTCGCGGCGCGGCACGCGCGCAACCAGGCTGGCGGCGACCAGACGATTCTTTTCCGCGATGATGCCGCTGCCCGAGTTGTAGCCGCGCGCCACCGCGTCGTGCACCTGGCGGCCCATGCGCAGGGTGATCATGCGCGCCCCCGGCGGGCCCCGGCCGCCGGCGGCCGGGCGCCGCGCGCCGCCGCGGCGGGTATCGTCGCGGCGCGCGCGACCACGGTGCTCGGTCGGGCGCGCATTCAGACGGTGTAGTTGAGCGGCAGGCGCCCGCCGTCGGCGTAGATGACCTGGCCGGTCACGTACGAAGACGCGTCCGATGCCAGGAACACGGCAATCGCGGCGATCTCGTCGACCTCGCCCGCACGCCCCATCGGCGTGCGCGACATCACCGCCGCCTTCGCCGCCTCCGAGGTGTAGATGGTCTTGCGCACCAGGTCGGTGAGGATGGTCCCCGGTCCGATCGCGTTGACGCGGATCCCGTGCGGCGCGAGGCGGATCGCGAGGTTGCGGGTGAGCTGGTTCAGGCCGCCCTTGCTGATGTTGTAGGTGAGCAGGTTCGGGATGTTGAGCACCGCGTTGACCGACGACATGCTGATGATCGATCCGCGCGTGCCGGTGGCGAGCATGTGCCGCGCCGCCGCCTGGCTGGCGACGAACGCCGCCTTGAGGTTGACGTCGATGGTGCGGTCGAAGTCCTCGTCGGTGAGATCGAGCAGGTCCTTCGACACCGCGATGCCGGCATTGTTGAGCAGCAGGTCGAGGCCGCCGAGGGTGTCGATCGCCTGCGCGACCAGCGCGCGCACCGCGTCCGCCGCGCCCGCGTCGGAACGCACGAACCACGCCGCGCGCCCCGCCGCGCGCAGGTCCGCCTCGAGACGGCGGCCGCCGGCGTCGTCGATGTCCGAGAACACCACGCGCGCGCCTTCGGCGCAGAAGCGCTCGACGCACGCGCGGCCGATGCCGGCGGCGCCGGCGACGACCAGCGCGCGCCGCCCCTCCAGTTGCCCCATGGACTGCCTCCCTCCGCTATATTGGCCACCGCGCGTTGGCGGCGGACGAACCGCCGACGGCTGCGGGGGAAAATACCACAGGCGCGCCGCGGCGCGGCCGGTGCGAACGGAGGGGAACGTGAAGCGAGCCGGCCTCGCGGCAGCCGCAGTCGCGGTTGCCGCGGCCCATTACCTGGTGCTGTGGCCGGTGCCCGCCGACCCGGTCGCCTGGCAGGCCCCCGTCGCGCCCGGCTACGCCGGCGCGCACGCGGCCAACCGGCGCCTCGACGGGCTGCACCGCATCGCGCTCGGCGACGAGCACGGCCCCGAGCACGTCGCCATCGGCCCCGACGGCCTGGTCTACGCGGCCGTCGCCAGCGGCCGCATCCTGCGCCTGCGGCCCGACGGCAGCGGCCGCGACGTCCACGCGGAGACCGGCGGGCGCGTGCTCGGCTTCGCCTTCGACGCCGCCGGCGACATCATCGCCGCCGACGCGACGCGCGGCCTGATCGCCATCGGTGCCGACCGCCGGCCGCGCCTGCTCGCCGACCGCGTCGACGGCGACCCGATCCGCTACGCCAACAGCGTCGCGATCGGACCGGCGGGACTGGTCTACTTCACCGATGCCTCGCGACGCTTCGCGCCGCGCGACTGGGGCGGCACCTTCGAGGCCAGCGTGCTCGACATCGTCGAGCAGTCCGCCACCGGGCGCGTCCTGGTCCACGACCGCGCGCGCGGCACCACCCGCGTCGTCGCGCACGGCCTGGCCTTCGCCAACGGCATCGCGCTCAACAGCACGGGAGACACGCTCCTGGTCGCCGAGACCGGCCGCTACCGGGTCTGGGCGATCCCGGCCGGCGCGAACGCCCTGCACCTCCCGACCGCGCTCGCGCAGGGCACCGCGCGCGTGCTGCTCGACAACCTGCCCGGGTATCCCGACAACATCACACGCGGCCGCGACGGGCGCTACTGGCTCGGCCTCGCCAAGCCGCGCAGCGGCGCCGTCGATGCGCTCGCCGGCCTGCCGGCGCTGCGCCAGATGATCCTGCGGCTGCCGCGCCAGCTCTGGCCGGTGCCACCCGCCTACGGCCACGTGCTCGCCTTCACTGCCGAAGGACGCATCGTTGCCGACCTGCAGGACCCGACCGGCGCCATCCCCGAGACCACCGGCGCCACCGAGACCGAGGGCAGGCTGTACGTGCACAGCCTGCACGCCCCCGTGCTCGCCTGGTTGCGCTGGACGCCCTAGAATCGCGCCTGCACCGACCGGCCGCGCCGGCGGCAGCCTACCTTCCCGTGGTCCCGTGACCTCCCCGCACCGCAGCGCCACAGGCGCGTTGTTCATCGTCCTCGGCATGCTGGCCGCGCCATCGCCGGCGGCCGCGCCGCTGACCTCGTTCGCCGAACGCAACGGCTGCAGGGTGCTCGGTTCGCCGGACTCGATCGCCCGCCTGCGCGAGATCGCCGGCCAGGGATCGGTCGCCTGGGACGGGCGCTGCCGCGACGGGTACATCGACGGTCCCGGCGGCCTGCTGCACCAGGGATCGGTGGTCGAGAACGGCCGCACGCGGCGCTACGCGTTCCTGCTCTCCGGCACGGCCGAGAACGGCCGCCGCGTCGGCACCTGGCGGCGCGAGACCTTCAACATGTTCGAGGACAGCAACCGCTACTGGACCAGCCTGGCCACGATCACCTATGTCGACGGCATCTCGCGCGGCTCGCCCCGGCTCCTGCCGGTGCGCAGCAACGCCGATTTCACCGCCGCATTCCAGCGCTACCTCGCAGGCGTCGACCGGGAACTCGCGACGCGCAAGCCGGCGGACGAGGCACGTGACCCGGCACCGGCGGCGAGCGCCGCGCCCGCGCCGCCGCCGTCGGCCGGTCGCCCACTGCCGGCTGCCGCAGTGCCGACTACCCCGACGCCGGCTGCCCCGACGCCGGCTGCCCCGACGCCGGTTGCCCCGACACCGGTTGCCCCGACACCGGTTGCCCCGACACCTGCGGCGGCCGCGCCCGTCGCGCCGGCCGGCCGCAGCGCGGACGGCGCACCCGCTGCTCCGGCGGCGGCCGGCGGATTTCAGGGCAGCGGGCTGCGCGTCGACCCGGCACCACCGCCGCCGCGGCTCGGCGGTCTGGGGCCGGCGCGGTCCGCGCCGACGCCCGCGGGCCAGCAGGTGCTCGAGCAGACCGGCGCCTGCTACCTGGACCAGATCAACGACCGCATCATCGGCGCCGAGGCGATCCACGCAGCCGCGGCGGAGCCATTGCGCATCTCCGGCTGGGCCGCCGACCCGCGTCGCCCCGACATCCCGGACAAGGCCTGGCTGCGCGTCTATGACCGCGGCGGCGGGCCCGGCCTGCTGCTCGACATGCCGCGCAACGTCGACCGGCCCGACGTCGCGCGCGCGCTCGGCGACGCGATCTACGCCCGCGCCGGCTTCGCGGTCGACATCGCGCCCGGCCGACTCGCCGCGGGCGACTACACGGTCGCCATCGTCCAGCAGCTGGGCGCCGACCTCGCGGTCTGCACCCGCACCGCACGCCTGATCCTGCGCTAGGGCGCAGGCCCGCGCCCCGGCGCCCGTCGCAACGCGCGGATCTGGCGCCGAAACGCCCGCCTTTTCGAGGGCTGGCCCCGCGCGTGCGCGCTTAGCATTGTCGCCAACGCCCGAATGCCCTGCCGGGCCCGCTACCGCATGCCCCTGTCCCCCGCTGCGCCGCCCCCTGCCATTGCGTCCGCACCGGCCGCCGGCACCCGCGCCGGTGCGGTGCCGCGCGCCGGTCACGGTCGCGCGCGCCTCGCCTGGATCATCGCTGCCGCCTGGAGCGTCGCCCAGTTCCCCATGCTGTGGTGGCTCGAGGCCGGAGCCGCCGCCCCGATTTGCCGTTCAACCTTCGTCGCAGGATCGCCCCCATGACCGAACAGACCGCCTCGCTCGACCACTTCCGGCTGCGTGCCGACCGCATCATGGAGGCCGCGCTCGCCGCGCTCCTCGCGGTCAGCCTCGGGCTCGCGATCCTGACCGGCCAGTGGCTGCCTGCGCTCCTGGTCGGGCTGCCGGCCGCCGCCGTGCCGCTGCTGCTGCTGCGCATCGCGCCCGGCGCGCTCGCGGGCCGGGCGGCGGTCGCGGTCGCCTTCATCGTCTTCCCGGCGCTGATGATCCAGATGACGCGCGGCATGCTCGAGATGCACTTCGGCATCTTCGTGATGCTGGCGGCCCTCCTCGTCTACTGCGACTGGCGCCTGATCGTGCTCGCCGCCGGCGTCGTCGCGGTCCACCACCTGGGCTTCAACGCCCTGCAGGCCGCCGACACCGGCGCGTTCGTGCTGCCGCAGGCCGCGTCGTTCGGCATCATCGGCGTACATGCGGCCTTCGTCGTCTTCGAGACCGTGGTCCTGGTCTACCTTTCGCTCATGCTGCGCGACGTGATCCGTGCCTCGGCGGCCACCGCCGCCCTCGCGGCGCGCATCGGCGACGGCGACCTCAGCGCCGGTACCGAGGCCCTGGCTGGCGACGACGGGCTCGCGCGCTCGGTCGCGGCCATGCAGCGCCACCTGCGCGAGACCGTCGGCGCGATCCGCAGCAACACCGACGCGGTCCACGGTGCGGTGACCGGCCTGGCCGACAGCAGCAGCGCGCTGGCCGCCGGCGCCGCCGCGCAGAGCCAGTCGACCGCGGCGATCGCCGCCGCGGTCCAGGAACTCACCGTCTCGGTCAACCAGCTGAGCGGCAACGCACGCGACGCCCGCTCGCTCGTCGGCCAGGCCGCGCGCACGGCCGCCGCCGGCGGCGAGGTGGTGCGCAAGTCGGTCGACGACATGCGCGGCATCGAGTCGGCGATCGCCGACGCGCGCGAGGAGATCGAGCGCCTCGGCGAGCGGTCCGAGGCCGCCTCGCGGGTGGTGCAGATCATCAACGAGATCGCGACCCAGACCAACCTGCTGGCGCTGAACGCGGCGATCGAGGCGGCGCGCGCCGGCGAAGCCGGGCGCGGCTTCGCCGTGGTCTCCGACGAGGTGCGCAAGCTCGCCGAGCGCACGCAGAAGTCGACCAGCGAGATCCAGGACATGATGAGCGGCATGCTCGACAGCAAGAGCGCGCTGGCCGCGCGCATGGACGCCGCCGTCAGCCGCGTCGCGAGCGGCGTCGCCAACGTCACCGAGGCCGGCGAATCGATCGAGCACATCGTCGCCGACGCCGAGCGCGTCGGCACGGTAGTCACCGAGATCTCGGCGGCGCTCGAGGAGCAGAGCCAGGCGGCCGCCGACATCGCGCGCAACGTCGAGTCCATCACCGGCATGTCCGACAGCTCGGTCGCGGTCAGCACCGCGGTGTCGCGCGACATCGAGAACCTGCGCGGCGTCGCCAGCGCCCTGACCGGCATCGTCGCGCGCTTTCGCACCTGAGGCGCCGGCCCGCGCGTAGAATGCGCCGGCCGATGCAAGCCCCCGCAGACCCCTCAGCCGGCGCGCTGGTCCTGTTCTCCGGCGGGCAGGACTCCACCACCTGCCTGGCCTGGGCACTGGCGCGCTTCGCCCGGGTCGAGACCATCGGCTTCGCCTACGGCCAGCGCCACGCGGTCGAACTCGCCTGCCGCGCCCCCCTGCTCGCGGCGCTGCGGCGCGACTTCCCGCACTGGGCCGGCGCGCTCGGCGACGACCACCTCGTCGACCTCGGCGTCATCGGCCAGCTCGGCGATACCGCGCTGACCGACACGATCGCCATCCGCATGCAGGACGACGGCCTGCCCAACACCTTCGTTCCCGGCCGCAACCTGCTGTTCCTGACCGTCGCCGCCGCCGTCGCCTATCGGCGCGGCCTGACGGTCCTGGTCGGCGGCATGTGCGAGACCGATTTCTCCGGCTACCCCGACTGCCGCGACGACACCATGAAGGCGATGCAGCTCGCGCTCAACCTCGGCATGGACCGGCGCTTCCGCCTCGAGACGCCCCTGATGTGGCTCGACAAGGCCGCCACCTGGGCCCTCGCCGAGTCGCTCGGCGGTCCGGCGCTGGTGCGGCGCATCGTCGCGGACACCCACACCTGCTACCTGGGCGAGCGCGGCGAACTCCACGCCTGGGGCCACGGGTGCGGCACCTGCCCCGCGTGCGAACTGCGCCGCAACGGCTACGCGCGCTGGCGCGCGGCCACGGGCGGCGCACCGGCCGCCTGAACCTGCGCGCGCGTCGCCTCCTCGCGCCGCGCCTGCCAGGCCAGCGCCTCGGCGCGCGAGGCGCCGCCCGCGCCGCCCGACGGCGGCCGTCCGGCTGACACCGGGTCGGGATCCAGACGCCGGTTGATGCGGTGCGTTCTGCGGGCCCGCCTGAACGGTGCGCACCAAAGCGCGCAGGCGCCCCATCCCCGTGCGCCCGAACGGTGCGTCGAGGCGCGCCGCGCTGGACCTCGGCCTGACCCGGACACGCGACACGCACCGGCGTTGCGCGCACGCCCCATCGCCGCCCGTGGCATGCGCCTTGCTTGACCTTCGCATGCCGGCGCGCCGGCGCACGCCCTGACACCACACCGGCCCGGGCCGGTCGTACCGCGCCCCACGAGAAGGCTTTCGGTCCGAATCATCCACAGGAGGCAGGCATGGCAACGCATTCGAATTCGCGCCGCGGCGTGATCAGGGCTCTGGGCACCGGCGGCGTTCTGGCGGCTCTCGCGCCAAGGTTCGCCTTCGCCCAGGCCAAGCCGATCGTCATCGGCGTGATCTACGTCGGCCCGAAGGATGATTTCGGCTACAACCAGGCGCAGGCCGAGGCCGCTGCGCAGATCAAGAAGCTCCCCGGGGTCAAGGTGGTGGAACAGGAAAAGGTCCCCGAGACCGCCGACGTGCAGAAGACCATGCTGGCGATGATCAGGCAGGACAAGGCCGCGATGCTCTTCCCCACCTCGTTCGGCTACTTCGACCCGCACATCCTCAAGCTCGCGGCCGACCATCCGACCGTCCGGTTCGCGCACTGCGGCGGCTTGTGGAGCGAGGGCAAGCACCCGAAGAACGTGGCCTCCTACTTCGGCTACATCGACGAGTGCCAGTACCTGAACGGCATCGTCGCCGGCCACGCCTCGAAAACGAAGAAGATCGGCTTCGTCGCGGCCAAGCCGATCCCGCAGGTGCTGCGCAACATCAACGCCTTCGCCCTCGGCGCGAAGTCCGTCGACCCCGCCATCACGACCCGCGTCATCTTCACCGGCGACTGGTCGATGCCGGTCAAGGAGGCGGAAGCGACCAACGGCCTGATCGACCAGGGTGTCGATGTCGTGACCTGCCACGTCGACGGCCCCAAGGTCGTGGTCGAGACCGCCGAGAAGCGCGGCGCCTTCACCTGCGGCTATCACGCCAGCCAGGCCAGACTCGCGCCCAAGGGCTACCTCACCGGCGCCGAGTGGAACTGGCTCACGCCCTACACGCAGTTCGTCAAGGCGGCCCAGGAAGGCAAGCCCCTCACCAACTTCCTGCGCGGCGGCCTCAAGGAGGGCTTCGTCAAGATGTCGCCCTATGGCGCCGCGGCGCCCGAGAAGGGGCGCAAGGCGGCCGACGCGGCCAAGGCGCAGATGATGAAGGGCGGCTACGTCATCTTCAAGGCCGGCATGAAGGACAACAAGGGCAACGTGGTGGTGGCCAAGGACTCGCCCCAGACCGAACTCGAACTCGAGAAGATGAACTACCTGATCGAGGGCGTCATCGGCGCGATCCCGGGCTGATGACGTCGTCCGCCGCGCACGCGAGCGCACGCACGGCGTCCGTGCCGGCACCGGCGATGACCGACGCCAATCGCCGCGCCCTCGAGGGCGCGTTCTGGCCGATCGTCTCGCTGCTTGCGGCGATGGTGGTGTTCGGCCTGTTCGTCGCGCTCACCGGACGCGACCCGCTGGAGATGTACGCGCTGATCTACGAGGGCGCCTTCAGCGACGCGTTTGCCTGGCAGAACACGCTGCAGCGCGCCGCCCCCCTGATCCTCTGCGCGCTGGCGGTCGCGCTGCCGGCGCAGGCGGGCCTGACCATCATCGGCGGCGAGGGAGCGCTGGTCCTGGGAGGGCTGGCGGCGTCGGTCGTGCCGCTCGCCGTCGCGGGCCCGCCGCTGCTCGTGCAGGCCCTCATGGCCGGTTGCGCCATGCTCGCCGGCGGCTTCTGGATCGGCCTGTCCGGCTGGCTGCGCCATTACCGCGGCGTCAACGAGACCATCGCCAGCCTGCTCCTGTCCTACATCGCCATCGCGCTGCTCAACCATCTGGTCGAGGGCGCGCTGCGCGACCCCGCCAGCCTCAACAAGCCCTCGACCAGGCCGGTCGGCGACGCCAACATGCTGGGGAACCTGCCCGGCATCGACGTCCACCCCGGCCTCGCCTTCGGCATCATCCTGTGCCTCGTGCTCCACGTGGTCGTGCGGCACACGGGCCTGGGCTTCGCGACGCGCATCGCCGGCGGCAACGTGCGCGCGGCGCGCCTGGCCGGACTTCCGGTGGGGATGCTGATCCTCTGGACCTGCGTCGCCGGCGGCGCCTGCGCCGGGCTGGCAGGCATGGTCGAGGTCGCCGCCGTGCTCGGGTCGGCCAACGCCACGCTGGCGGCCGGCTACGGCTACGCCGGCATCCTGGTGTCGTTCATCGCGCGCCACAACCCGCTCGCGGTGATCCCGGTGGCCATCCTCATCGGCGGCATCGGCGCCGCCGGCAGCCTGCTGCAGCGGCGCATGGAACTGCCGGACGCGGCGATGCTGGTGCTGCAGGGCGTGGCCTTCATGATCATCCTCGGCATGGAAACCATGACCGGGCGCCTGAAGTTCTTCCAGCCGCGGGGGGCGTGAATGGATTCGTCCGGGCTGGGCTGGTGGGGCGTGCTGCTGGCGGTCGTCGGCGGCGCGATCCGTGTCTCCACGCCGTTCCTGTTCGTCAGCCTGGGCGAATGCATCACCGAGAAGAGCGGCCGCATCAACCTGGGGCTCGAGGGCATCCTGATCATGGGTGCGATGTCGGGCTACGGCATCTCCTACCTCTCGGGGTCGCCCTGGCTCGGCGTGCTGGTCGCGGGATGCGCCGGCCTGGCGCTGGGCGCGCTCCACGGCGCGCTGTGCGGCCTGGCGCGCGTAAACGACATCGCCACCGGCATCGCGCTGATGATCTTCGGCACCGGGCTCGCGTTCTTCCTCGGCAAGCCCTTCGTCCAGCCCAAGGCGCCCAACCTGCCGTCGATCCCGTTCGGCTGGTGGAGCGACTCGCCGCAGGTCGCCGCGGCGCTGCAGGTCAACGTGCTGTTCATCCTCGGCCTGGCGCTGGCGTTCGGCCTGCACTGGGGCTTCTCCAACACCTCGTGGGGCCTGGCGCTGCGCACCGTCGGCGACTCTAGCGATGCCGCACGCGCGCTCGGCTACCCGGTCAACCGCGTGCGCCTGATGGCGACCGCCGCCGGCGGATTCCTCGCCGGCATCGGCGGATCGTTCCTGTCGCTGTATTACCCCGGCAGCTGGAACGAGAGCCTTTCCAGCGGCCAGGGGCTGATGGCGGTGGCGCTGGTGATCTTCGCGCGCTGGCAGCCGCTGCGCTGCTTCTACGCGTCACTGCTGTTCGGCGCGGCCGGCGCGCTCGGGCCGGCGCTGCAGTCGGTCGGCATCACCTCCGGCTACTACCTGTTCAACGCGGCGCCCTACGTGCTGACCCTGGCGATCATGATCGCCACCTGCTCCCCCCACCGCAGCCTGGCGGGCGCGCCGGGCGAGCTGGGCGTGACGCAGTAACCCCGCAGGAGAACCACGTTGCCCGACCAGTCCGCCCTCCCGACACCCGCCGGTCCGATCGCGGCCGATCCCTACGCCTGGCCGTACAACGGCGACCTGCGGCCCGCCAACACGGCGCTCATCGTCATCGACATGCAGACCGACTTCTGCGGCATCGGCGGCTATGTCGACAGGATGGGCTACGACCTCTCGCTCACTCGCGCGCCGATCGAGCCGATCCGGCGCGTGCTCGCGGCGTTCCGCGCGCGCGGCTTCCACGTCCTGCACACCCGCGAGGGCCACCGGCCCGACCTGTCCGACCTGCCGGCGAACAAGCGCTGGCGCTCGCGCCAGATCGGCGCCGGCATCGGCGATCCCGGGCCGTGCGGGCGCATCCTGGTGCGCGGCGAGCCGGGCTGGGAGATCATTCCGGAGCTCGCCCCGTGGCCCGGCGAGCCGGTGATCGACAAGCCCGGCAAGGGCTCCTTCTGCGCCACCGACCTCGAGCTCATCCTGCGCACGCGCGGCATCGCGAACCTCGTGCTCGCCGGCATCACCACCGACGTCTGCGTCCACACCACCATGCGCGAAGCCAACGACCGCGGCTTCGAGTGCCTGCTGCTGTCGGACTGCTGCGGCGCCACCGACCCCGGCAACCACCGCGCGGCGCTCAGGATGGTGACCATGCAGCACGGCGTGTTCGGCGCGGTCGCCGGCTCGGACGCGCTGCTGGCCGCGCTGGAGCAGCCCGCGTGATCGAGGCCAGCCTGCCGCACCCGGTCGCCCGCGGCGGCGCGCCGACGGTGGAGTTCATCGGCGCCACCAAGCGCTTCGGCACGCTGACCGCGCTGGACGACGTCTCGATCAAGGTCAGGCCCGGCAGCGTGCACGCGCTCCTGGGCGAGAATGGCGCCGGCAAGAGCACGCTGGTCAAGTGCCTGGTCGGGTTCTACGCGGCCGACGCCGGCCAGGTCATGTTCGACGGGCGCGAGGTGGCCATCCGCAACCCGCACGACGCCGGCGCCCTCGGCATCGGCATGGTGTACCAGCACTTCACCCTGGTGCCGTCGATGACGGCGGCGGAGAACCTCGTGCTCGCCCGCGGCGACCTGCCGTTCCGCATCGACTGGGCAAGCGAGCGCTCCCGGCTCGCCGAATTCATGGCGCGGATGCCCATCCGCGTGCCGCTCGACAAGCCGGTCGGCGCGCTCGCGGCCGGCGAGAAGCAGCGCCTGGAGATCCTCAAGCAGCTCTATCTGAAGCGCCGCCTCGTGATCCTCGACGAGCCCACCTCGGTGCTCACCATCGAGGAGGCCGACGAAGCCCTCGGCCTGATGCGCGACATGGCGCACCGCGGCGAGATCACCGTCATCATCATCACGCACAAGTTCCGCGAGGTGATGGCCTTCGCCGACCGCGTCAGCGTGCTCCGGCGCGGCGCGCTGGTCGGCGAGCGCGAGGTCGCCGACAGCTCCCCCGACGACCTGGCGGAGCTGATGATCGGCACGCGCGCGATCAGGACCGCGGCGGCGAAGGCGCCGGTCGAGACCGGCGCGGTGCTTCTCGAAGCGGCCGAACTCGACGCCGCGGACGACAGCGGCCATCCCGCGGTGCGGCGCGCGTCGTTCCGCGTGCGCGGCGGCGAGATCCTCGGCATCGCCGGCGTCTCCGGCAATGGCCAGCGGGAGCTGATCGAATGCCTGCTCGGCCAGCGCGCTCCCACCGGCGGCTCGGTGCGCGTCAAGGGCCGGCCGTACGGCGCGACGCGGCGCGAGATGCAGCAGCATCGCGTCTTCAGCCTGCCGGAAATGCCGCTGCGCAATGCCTGCGTGCCCGGCATGAGCGTCGCCGACAACATGGCGCTGCGCAACTTCGACCGCGCGCCGCTCTCCCGCGGGCCGTTCCTGAAGCGCCGCGCCCTGCGCGAGCAGGCGCGGCGCCTGATCGAGAGCTTCAGCGTGAAGACGCCGTCGCCCGAGGCGCCGATCCAGGATCTTTCGGGCGGCAACGTTCAGCGCGCGGTGCTCGCGCGCGAACTCTCCTCCGAGGTCGACGTGCTGATCGCGGCCAACCCGGTGTTCGGCCTGGACTTCGCGGCGGTGGCGGCGATCCACGGCCGCATCGTCGCCGCGCGCAACCGGGGCGCCGCCGTGCTCCTGGTCAGCGAAGACCTCGACGAGTTGCTCGACCTCGCCGACCAGGTCCTGGTCATGTTCGAGGGCGCCATCGTCTACCGGTCGGCGATCGCCGACGCCGACATCGGCGCGATCGGCCGCCACATGGCCGGCCAC
Organism: Burkholderiales bacterium; assembly: GCA_016790695.1. Lineage (GTDB taxonomy): Bacteria > Pseudomonadota > Gammaproteobacteria > Burkholderiales > JAEUOS01 > JAEUOS01. The sequence goes on along the minus strand of JAEUOS010000048.1, from coordinate 5,191 downwards.
GCCGGTGCCGGCACGCCCGCCTGAAGCGTCATGCCCGTCATCCGTGCCACGCCCTACGACTACGCCTTCGAACCGGCGCGCACCGCGGTCGTCATGATCGACATGCAGCGCGACTTCATCGAACCGGGGGGCTTCGGCGCGGCGCTCGGCAACGACGTCTCCCGCCTGGCCGCCATCGTGCCGACCGCAGCACGGCTGCTCGACGCCTGCCGCCGCGCGGGAATCGCCGTCATCCACACCAAGGAATGCCATCGCCCCGACCTCGCCGACTGCCCGCCGGCCAAGCGCGCGCGCGGCAACCCGTCGCTGCGCATCGGCGAGGCGGGATCGATGGGACGCCTCCTCGTCGACGGCGAGCCCGGATCCGACTTCGTGCCCGAACTCGCGCCGCGCGACGGCGACATCGTCGTCGCCAAGCCCGGCAAGGGCGCGTTCTACGGCACCGCGCTCGGCGAGATCCTGCGCCTGCGGGGCATCACCCATCTGCTGTTCGGCGGCGTCACCACCGAGGTCTGCGTGCAGACCACCATGCGGGAGGCCAACGACCGCGGTTACGAGTGCCTGCTCGTCGAGGACGCCACGGAGAGCTACTTCCCCGCGTTCAAGACCGCAACCATCGCGATGATCCGCGCGCAGGGCGGCATCGTCGGCTGGACCGCCGGCTCCGGGGCCGTGCTGTCCGCGCTCGGCGCCGAACCCTAGGCGCCCCCATCCGCGGATCGGGCGGCCGCCGCGGACGGCGCACCGGCCGCCTGCGCCTGCGGGCGCGTCGCCTCCTCGAGCCGCGCCAGCCAGACCAGCGCCTCGGTGCGCGAGGCGCCGCACATCTCGGCCGACGGCGCGAGGCCCGCGCAGAACGCCGGCCGCTCGGGCCGTCCGTACAGCGCGCAGGCGTGCGCCGCCGTCAGCTGCACGCAGCGCACGCCGGCCGGCTTGCCGTCCGGCATGCCCGGGATCGGGCGCGTGATCGACGGGGCGATGCAGCAGGCACCGCAGCCGGCCCGGCAGTCCATCGCCCGCGTCGCCGAGCGCGCGCCCGCCGCGCCCTACCTGCCGCCCAGCTTCTGCTTGACGTCGAGCCCGACCTTGCGGTTGACGAACTGGGTCGTCGCCACCTTCGCGAGGTCGACCTCGCCGGCCTTGTAGAGCCCGGCCCGGACCATCTTGTCGTGGAAGTCCTTGATGCGCGCCTCGCGCATCGCGCCGATGCCCAGGGTCAGCGCATCCCCCGAGTCGATGATGCCGAGCTTCCTGATCAGCGCGATCGACGCCTCGATCAGCTCGTCGCTGGCCTCCGGGTTGGCCTTCTTGATGAGGTCGTCGGCGGCCTTGCGGTTGCCGTAGAGGTAGTTGTTCCAGCCGATGATCGAGCCCTCGACGAAGCGGCGCACGGTCTCCGGCTTGTTCCGCACCAGGTCCCAGCGCGTCTCGATCGTGGTCGAGTAGGTCGAGAAGCCCTGGTCGGCCAGCAGGTGCACCACCGGGTCGAAGCCGGCCTGCTTGCGGATCGAGATCGGCTCGGAGATGCCGTAGCCCTGCTGCACCGACTTCTTGTCGGCGAGGAACGGGCCGGCGTTGAACGCGTAGGGCTTCAGCTGCTCGTCGCGGAAGCCGTGCTCGGCCTTGAGCCACTGCCAGAAGCTGAACTGGCCGTCCTTGGAGATGAACACCGTGGCCGCCTTCTTGAGGTCCTCCCAGCGGTCCATGCCCTGCCCCGGGTGCGCGATCAGCACCTGCGGGTCCTTCTGGAAGATCGCGCCGACCACCACCGTCGGCACGCCGTTCTTGACGTTGTCGAACGACAGGAGCAGGTTGCCGGCCATCAGGAAATCGATGCGCCCGGCGGCGAGCAGCGGCCGGTTGTTGACCTGCGGCCCGCCCTGGACGATCTCGACGTCGAGGCCGAGGCGCTTGTAGGTGCCGTCGGCCACGGCCTGGTAGAAGCCGCCGTGGCCGGCCTGCGCCTTCCAGTTGGTCGAGAACACGACCTTCTCCTGCGCCCAGGCGCCGGGCGCGACGATCAGGGCGGCGGCGAGCCAGGTCCAGCGTTTCATCGGTCTCTCCTTGGTTCGGCGGCTACGCGCGGGCCATCGCGGCGTTCCAGCCGCGCGTCTTGCCGGGATTCATCAGCCCGTGGGGATCGGCGACGCGCTTGAATTCGATCTGCGCGGTGTCGATCGTCTTCATGCCGCCGTCCTCGATAGTGTACACATGGGGGTCGAACACCAGGCAGCCGTCGGCCTCGAATTCGGCGATGATCTCGTAGACGCGCTCGCGGTCGAAGTAGGCGACCAGCGGCAGGGCGAACACCGCGTACTCCCCGAACTGGCGCGCGAACTCGTGATGGAAATGCAGCTCGTCGCCGTAGCGCTCCATCTGGCGCAGCACCAGCGCCGGGTCGAACGGCATCGGGTAGGCAATCTGCAGGTAGGTGAAGCTGCGCTCGTGCCGGAGCGCCATCAGCGTGGTGTGGTTGTAGGCGCACTCGAACGCCGGCGGCAGCTGCGCCGCGCGGATGCCGGCATCGTCGAGGCACAGGGTCTCGACCCCGCCGAAGCGCGCCGCCAGCGCGCGCCAGGCATCGAGGTGCGCGGGATTGACCATCGCGAAGACCGCATCGCGGTCGGCCGGGAAGCGCTCGCCGAGCACGCCGTAGAAGCGCGCGAAGCGCCGCTCGACCGTGGTCAGGAGGAAGCTGTCGAGGTCGGGGCGGCTGGCGGCGACGCCGAACTCGAGCGCGCGCCGGTAGTCGGGGAACAGCAGGATCTGGTGCAGCCAGTCGACCGCGGGCGCGAGCGCGAGCTCGAGCCGGGTGATGATGCCGTTGGTGCCGAAGGCGTGGTGCACCTTCTGGATGTCCGCGCCGCGCAGCTCGATCACGCGCGGGACCTCCTCGACGGTGACCACGCGGATCAGGCGCACGTTGCCCGGGTCCTTGAGGATGCCGTGGCGGATCGAGCCGACGCCGGCGTAGCCGCCCGCGATGAACCCGCCGATGGTCGCGATGTCGCGCGTCGACGGATACATCAGCAGCGCCTGCCCGTGCGCGCGCACCGCCCGCTCGAGCGCCGCGATCAGGATGCCGGCCTCGCAGAGCACGCTGCCCGCGCCGACCGCGAGCACGCGGTCCAGCCCGGTGATGTCGAGGATCACGCCGCCCTCGAGCGGCACGCACTGGCCGTAGTTGCCGGTGCCGCCGCCGCGGATCGTCAGCGGCACCCGGAAGCGCGCGCAGGCGGCGGCGACGCGCACCACCTCGGCCTCGTCGCGCGGGCGCACCAGCAGCTCGCCGACGCGCCCGTCGAGCACCTCGGCGAGGATCGGGCTGTAAAAGTAGTAGTCGCGCGACGCGGCCGCCAGGCGCCCGGGGTCGCGGCTGCACTCGATCCCGGCGAGCGCGCCCGCCAGGCCCTCCCAGTCAATGCGGTGTGCGGTCATCGACGATGCCTCCGTTGCGGATCACGGTGCGGCGCGCGCGCGCCCTCCCTTCCGGCGCGAGCAGCCCGGCCGCGCCGCGTGCCGCGAACACGACCCAGTCGGCGCCCGCGCCCGGCGCGAACGGCGCGTCCGGCGCCCCCATCGCCGCCGCCGGCGCGACCGTGATCGCGTCGAGCCACGCGGCGGGATCGCGCAGATGCGCCAGCAGCACCGCCTTGTCGAAGATGTCGACCAGGTCGTAGCCGCCGTACGGATAGAAGCAGTCGGCGACGTTGTCGGTGGCGAAGCAGACCCGCACGCCGGCGGCGCGCGCCTCGGCGACGCGGGTGATGCCGCGCTCGACCGGCGTCTCGTCCCAGCTGCCCTGCAGGTAGGCGTTGGTGGTCGGCAGCGCCACCAGCGTGACGCCGGCGGCCGCGCAGGCGTCGAGCGTGGCGAGCGCCTGCGCGCGCGGCTGCATCGCCAGCGAGCAGGCGTGCCCGCACACCACGCGCCCCGCCAGCCCGTGCGCGCGCGCCAGCCGCGCCACGCTCGCGAGCGCGGCGGCATCGGCGTCCAGGCCCTCGTCGACGTGCAGGTCGAGCGCGATGCCGGCATCGGCGGCGGCGCGGAACACGCGCCCGAGCCGGGCCTCGAGGTCGGCCTGGCGATAGACGAACGCGCCCATCGCCGCGCCGGCCGCGCGCAGCGCGCGCGCCACGCGGGCCGCGGCATCGCCCTCGCCCAGCACCTCGAGCGGGGTCAGCGACACCGCCTGCAGTTCCACGCGTCCGGCCCAGTGGCGCCGCTTGTCCGCGAACACCTCGAGCGCCAGCGGCGCCTCGACCGCCGGCCAGTCGAGGTGCGTGCGCAGCATGCGCGTGCCCCAGGACCAGGCCTCGCCGAGCGCGCGCTCCATGCGCGACGCGACCTGGTCGGCGGTCCAGGTCGCGCGGTGCGCGGCCATGCGCCCGATCGCCGCGAACAGGTCGCCGGCCGCGGCCCCCGTCTCGGCCACCACATGGGTCTTGTCGATGTGGGTGTGGATGTCGGCGAAGCAGGGCACGACCAGGCCGCCGCGCGCGTCGAGCACGCGCGCCCCCGGCGGCAGCGGCAGCGTGCCCGCCGGGCCGATCGCCGCCAGCCGGCCGTCGCGCGCGAGCAGGTCGAACAGCGGGCCGCCGGGCGGCGCGGCGACGCCGAGGTGCGCGTTGCGCAGCGCGAGCATCAGCGCTCCCCCGGCATCTCGGACTCGTGCCACCGGCCGAGCGCGAGCCGCGCGACCCAGTTGAACAGCACGAAGATCGCGATCCCGGTCAGCGACACCAGCACCAGCGCCGCGAACATCTTGGGGATCTCGGTGCGGAAGCTCGACTCCAGGATGCGCGAGGCGAGCCCGGTCTCCTTGCCCGCCGAGCCGGCGGCGAATTCGGCGACCACCGCGCCGATCAGCGACAGGCCGCCGGCGATCTTCAGCCCGGCGATGAAATACGGCAGCGCCGAGGGGATCAGCAGGTGGCGCAGGCGCTGCCAGGGGCTGGCGCGGTACAGCGTGAACAGGTCGCGCAGGTTGTGGTCCGCCGAGCGCAGGCCGATCACGGTGTTCGACAGGATCGGAAAGAACGCGACGATCCAGGCGCAGATCAGCAATGCCGCGGTGGTGCTGTCGACGTAGATCAGGATCAGCGGCGCGATCGCCACGATCGGCGTCACCTGCAGGATGATGGCGAACGGGAACAGCGACACCTCCACCCACTTCGAGAGCGCGAACAGC
>JAEUOS010000007.1 GCA_016790695.1 Burkholderiales bacterium | reverse complement strand
GCGAGCGCATCGGCACCGCCGCCGGCGGCATAACCGACCAGCATCTTCACCGGACGGCCGGGATAGGGTTGCGCCGCCGCGCTCGCGCAGGCGAGCACGGCGCAGGCACCGCAGAGCGCGGCGAGCAGTCGGTTCATGGTGCCTCCGGGTGGTCGGGAATTCACGCCTTGCCTTTGCCGTGCGACGTGGGCAGCTTAGCCAGTTCGCGCACGCGCGCCGCGTTCGGCGCGAAGCCCAGGCCCGGTGTGTCGGGCAGGTCGAGCCAGCCGTCCGCGGGCTCGGGCAGGCCGTCGAAGATCTGCATCAGCACCAGCACCGCGACGTAGTGGTACTCGACCAGCCCGCCGTTGGCCAGGCCCGCATGCAGGTGCATGTTGTGGAACGGCCAGGCGCCGCCGTTGTCGATCGGCACGTTGAAGGCCTGCGCCAAGCCGGCGATCTTCACGCACTGCGAGAAGCCGCCGGAGATCGCGACGTTGGGTTGCAGCACGTCGGCGGCGCGCTGCGCGAGCAGGTCGCGAAAGCGGAACGCGAGTCCCTCGTTCTGCCCGGCCGCGAGCGGAATCCGGGTGCGGCGCTTCAACTCGACCATCGAGGGCACGTCGTTCTGCGTGATCGGCTCCTCGAAGAAGGTGATGTCCATGTCCTCGATCGCGCGCGCCAGGCGCGCGGCGTGGAACAGGTCGAGCCCGCAGTTGGCGTCGACGTAGAGCTGCACCTCCGGTCCCACGGCATCGCGCACCGCGGCGACGCGGCGGATGTCCTCGTCGATGACCTCGTCCAGCGGCCGCGGCTCGTCACGGCGCGCCAGCGCGTGGTTGCCGACGGTCATCTTCAGGCGCCGGAACCCGCGCGCGACCCACAGCCGCGCCGCCTCCGCCAGCTGATCGCGCTCGAAGAACCCGAAGCCGAAGGTCGCGTACACCGGCACCCGCGCGCGTGCGCCGCCGAGCAGGCGCCACAGCGGCAGGCCGAGCGCCTGCGCCTTGATGTCCCACAGCGCGATGTCGAGGGCGGCGATCGCGTGGCTCGCGTAGCCGGTCTGGCCGCGCGGCGACAGCAGCCAGTAGAGCCGCTCCCACAACTGCTCGGTGCGCAGCGGATCGGCGCCGAGGAGCGCAGGCGCGGCGACTTCGCGCACGATCGCCGCGATGACCTCCTCCTCGGTGATCGCGGTCATGCCGTGGCCGATGATGCCGGTGTCGGTCTCGATCTCGGTCAGGCACACGGACAGCGCGGTCTCGCGCCGCAGGCCGACCAGATCCACGGTGATCGGGACGTTGAGCGGCGTGGCCGCGACGCGGACGATCTTCATGCCGGCCCGCCGCGGCGCCGTGCGACGCGCGCGGTCATGGCAGCGCCGCGATCGCCTCGACCTCGATCAGCAGGTCCGGATTGACCAGCGAGGTCACGCCGACCATGGTCGCGGCCGGCGGGGTGGCGTCGCCGAAGTGGCGCATGCGCACGGCGCGCACCTGCGCCGCCTTCTCTGGCGTCAGGTCGACGACGTAGGTGACCATCTTGAACACGTCGGCGAAGCCGGCCCCGGCCGCGGCGAGGCCGGCGGCGAGATTTGCGTAGACCTGCTCGGCCTGGGCCGACAGGTCGCCCTTGCCGACGATCTGCCCGGCGGCCGAGTACGCGACCTGGCCGGAAATGTGCACCTGGCGGCCGGCCGGCACCACCACCACGTGCGTGTAGTTGGTCGGCTTGACGAGCGTTGCGGGGTTCAGGTTCTGGCGCGACATGGGCACTCCCTCAAGGGACGGGGACCGCATGATAGCGCCAGCGTCGCCGGATGCGCACGCGCGGCAGGCGGACCCTCCGAAAAGCGCAACGGCCCGCGCGGGGCCGTTGCGGATGCGCGCCGCAGGCGCGGCTAGTGCGGCGTGCGCCGGCGCCGCGTGACCACGCCGGCGATCAGGCCCAGGCCGGCGAGCAGCATCGCGTAGCTGCCGGGCTCCGGCACGATCGCAACCCCGGCGACCTGGATCTCCGACATCGAATACAGCCCGTCGCCGGCGACGCCGAGGATGTTCAGCTTGGCCGCGGTGATCGGGGCCCCGAAGGTGAACGTCGTCGTGTTCATGCCGCCGCCGATCAAGTTCGGGCCGATGGGCGCGAAGCCCACGCTCGAACCAACCGGGTACGAAACGAGGTAGGTGTCGTTGTGGTCGTGCTGCAGGGTGATGCTGCTGATCGAATACAGCCCACCGAGGTCGATTTCGAAGTTCGTCAGGCCCGTCCAGTGCACCGTGCCCGTGGTGTACTCGGTGCCGATCGGCAGGAACAGCCCGTCTGTCAGGGTCGAGAGCGCCGCGCCGGCCGCCGACCCCAGGGTGATGCTGACCGGCTTGCCCAGCGCGACATTCGGGTCGGCAACGGCACTGCCGGCGGCACCGATCGCCGCGGCGGCGAAGAGGCTGGCGAAAACAGTCTTCAGTCCCATGTCAGGCTCCATGCGAATGGCCGGGAGGTCAGCCATGACCCGACTGGCCATGACCCGACCGGTGATACCCCGAACGTGATTCAAATATACGGGATTGTGCGGTGCCGCAAAATAGCCCGAGCGGGCCAATTCCGGAACGCGCCACGATGGTGCACAGCGCGGCGCCGCCGCCGCGCACCAGCCGATCGCGCGCCGGCCGCGGCGGCCAGCCCTAGGTCGGGCCGCCGCTGCCCTCGAGGCTGCGGCTCAGCCGCAGCAGGAGCCGCGCATGCGCGGCCGCGCCGTCGGCCATCCGGTGCGCGGGGCCGGCGATCGCCAGCGCGTGGGTGGCGCTGCCGATCGCCAGCGGCACGGCCACCGCGTGCACGTCGGGCACATGCTCGCCGCGCGACTCGCTGAAGCCGCGCGCCGCGCTCGCGGCGAGTTCGGCCTCGAGACGGTCGCCGCGCGTGATGGTGCGCGCCGTGATGCGCGCGAGCCGCCCGCCACCCAGCGCGGCGCGGCGCTCGGTCACGCTCATGCGCATCAGGAGCGCCTTGCCGACCGAGCTCGCGTGCAGCGGGCGCAGGTCGCCGGCCTGCGCGCTGTAGCGGATCGCGCTGGCCGACTCGACCACCCGCAGATAGACCGCCATCGCGCCGGCCCGGGTGGCGAAGACCACGGTCTCGCCCGAGAGCCGTGCGAGTTCCTCCATGGCCGCGCCGACCCGCTCGAGCAGCGGGTCGTGGGCGGCGACCACGCGCGCCTGGTCGAGCCAGCGCAGGGTCGGATAGTAGCCGCGCCGCGGCGCGGTCTCGTAGAGGTAGCCGCGCGCGCCCAGGGTACGCACCAGGCCATGGCAGGCCGAGACCGGGATGTCGAGGCGCCGCGCCAGTTCCGACAGCGGCAGCGGCGCGCGCGCCTGGGCGAAGGTTTCGAGGACGCGCAGCACGCGCAGTGCGCTCTTGACCGGCGCGCCCGGGCCGTCGGCGGTCGCGCGCTGCCGGCGCGGCGCGGACGCCATCGCCGTCCTCAGGCGGCGCCGGCGGCGCCGCGCGCGGACATCACGATGGCCCAGGTGGTCTCCAGCACCGTCTGCCCCGCCTGGTTGACGGCGCTGCGCCTGAAGCCGACCGTGCCGCGGCCGGGCTTGCGCGACGGCGTCTTGGCGACCACCTCGACCACCACGTGCAGCGTGTCGCCGATGAACACGGGGCGCAGCCACTTCGCCTCCAGCCCCGCGAGGCCGATGATCGCGCGCTCCATGAAGCGGTTGACCGGCAGGCGCGTGCACAGGCCCGACATGATCGACAGGACCAGGAGGCCGTGCGCGATGCGCTTGCCGTGCGGCGTCGCCGCGGCGAACTCGGCATCGGTGTGCAGCTGGTTGAAGTCGCCGGACAGCCCGGCGAAGGCGACGATGTCGGCCTCGGTCACGGTGCGCGCGGCGGTGACGAAGCGATCGCCGACGGCGAGATCGTCGAAATCGACGGCGGCGGACTCGAGCTCACGCAGGAATGCGGCGGACATGGCGGACCTGTATTCACATGGATGAAAAAAAGTTTACCCATTTGACAATCCGGGGTCAATTGCTAGACTGGTCCTCCCGCCCCCTTCCCGCTCCGCCCGCGCGTGACGCGCCCGACCCCGAGCTACGAACGCCCCTACGCCGGCCTGACCGTGCTCGACCTCTCGCAGGGCATCGCCGGGCCGTACTGCGCGATGCTGCTCGCGCAGTACGGCGCGACGGTGATCAAGGTCGAGCCGTTCGCGGGCGACTGGGGGCGCGCGCTCGGCAAGCGCGTCGGCGCGCACAGCGCGCTCGACCTGACCGCCAATCGCGGCAAGCGCTCGCTCGCGCTCGACCTCCGGCAGGCCGCGGGCCGCGACCTGCTCGCGCGCCTGGCCGCGCGCGCGGACGTGGTGATCGAGAACTTCCGCCCCGGCGTGGTCGACCGCCTCGGCGTCGGCTACGCGGCGGTCAGCGCGACCAACCCGCGCGTGCTGTACCTGTCGGTGAGCGCCTTCGGCCAGACCGGGCCGGCGCGCGAGAAGCCGGGCTCCGACACCGTCGCGCAGGCGTTCTCGGGAATGATGGCAGCCAACCGCGACGCGGCCGGCAAGCCGCAGCACACCGGGTTTCTCGCGGCCGACTACGGCACCGCGATGTACGCGTTCCAGGCGCTCGCCGCGGCGCTGATGGCGCGCCCGCACGAGGCGCGCGGCCGCCACATCGACGTCTCGCTGGTGCATGCGGTCGGCGCCTTCCTGGCGATGAAGTTCATCGAGGAGCGTCTCGAAGGCGGCCCGGCGCCCAAGCTCAACGCGCCCGCCGGCAGCTACCGCACGCAGGACGGCTGGATGGCGGTGACGCTGACCAAGGAGGCGCACTTCCCCGCCCTGTGCCGGGCGATCGGCCGGCCCGAACTCGCGGCCGACCCGCGCTTTGCCGATTTCGCGCTGCGCTCGGCCAATCTCGCGGCGCTCGCGCCGCTGCTGCAGGAAACCCTCGCCACCCGCACCACCGCGGAATGGCTCGCGATCTTCGAGGAGGCCGACGTGCTGGCGTCGCGCATCCACGATTTCTCGTCGTGGCTCGACGATCCCCAGGTGCGCGCCGTCGGCCTCGTCGCCGAGGCCGCGCCGCCCGGCCTGCCGCCGGTGCCCTGGGTGCGCGTGCCCGGCGCCCTGCATCCGCCGCCCGGCGACGCGCGCCTCGCGTGGCCGGAAGTCGGCGAGCATTCGGCGCAGATCCTCGCCGAGCAGCTGGGCATCGACGAGGCGACGATCGCGCAATTGCGCCGCGACGGCGTCCTGCCACCCTGACCCCCGAAAGGAAAGCCATGCGAAACACCCTGATCGCGCTCGCGGGCATCGCTGCCCTGCTCGGCGCCGTGCCCGCGCAGGCGCAGACCGGCGCCGCGCGACCGCTGCGCATCATCGTGCCGTTCGGCCCGGGCACCGGGACCGACATCCTCGCGCGCGTGGTCGGCGAGCGCGCCGCGGAACTCCTCGGCACCACCGCGGTGATCGAGAACCGCGAGGGCGCCGGCGGCCTGGTCGGCGCATCGGCCACGGCCAAGAGCCCGGCCGACGGCCAGACGCTGATGATGGCGGCCAACCCGTTCATCGTCGCGCCGCTGCTGCAGGCGAGCGCGCCGTACGACGCGGTGCGCGACTTCGCGCCGGTGGCGCGCATCGGCGTCCTGCCGATGGCGCTGGTCACCGGCGGCGCCTCGCCGTTCGCCAGCGTGCGCGACATGATCGCCCATGCGCGCGCGAACCCCGGCCGGCTCAATTACGCGTCCTCGGGCAAGGGCACGCCGAGCCACCTGGAAATGGAGCAGATCGCCCAGGCGGCCGGGCTCAGGATCCAGGACGTGCCGTACAAGAGCACGGCGCAGGCGATGACCGACACCATCAGCGGCCAGGTGTCGCTGTACTTCTCGACCCTGCCGCCGGCGCTGGTGCAGTACCGCGCCGGCAAGCTGCGCATCCTCGGCATCGGCAGCGCGCGCCGCGTCGCCCAGGCGCCGGAGGTGCCGACGCTCGCCGAAGCGCTCGGACAGCCCGGCTACGAGGCGAGCGTCTGGTACGGCTTCGTCGCGCCGGCCGGCACGCCGCGCGACGCGCTCGCGCGCATCGCCGACGCGGTGGCGCGCGCGCTGGAACAGCCGGCGATCCGCGAGCGGGTCGAGAAGAGCGGCACCGAGATCGATCCCGCCGGCCCCGACGGTTTCGGCGCGCAATTGCGCCGCGAACACGAGAAGTGGGCGGCGCTGGTCAAGACGCTCGGGCTGGCGGCGAACTGAGATGAAGTCCGCCGTCCACGCCCCCGGGTTCGACGATTTCGCCGTCGGCGAGGTCTACACCACCTACCGCCGCACGGTGACCGAGGCCGACCTGGTCGGCTTCATCCAGCTATCCGGGGTGCGCGCGCCGATCTTTCTCGACGACCACTGGGCGCGCAGCGAATCGCCGCATGGCGGCCGCATCGCACCGGGCTTTCTCACCTGCACGGTCTCCGCCGGCATGCTCGAGAGCGTGCTCGGCGCCAACACCATCGCCGGCCTGTCGATGGACGGGTTTCGCTTCCACGCGCCGGTGCGCCCCGGCGACACCCTGGGCTGCGAGGTGCGCATCGACGACGCCCGGCCGACCGCAGACGGGCATCGCGGCGTGCTCACCGTGGGCGTGTCGGTGAAGAACCAGCACGGCGCATGCGTGCTCGAGTACACGAGCCGCATCCTGATCGCCCGGACGACCTGAGCCGCGGCCCGGCTAACGCGCGGATTCGCGCTCACGCAGGCGGAAGCGCTGGATCTTGCCGGTGGCGGTCTTGGGCAGCTCGGCGACGAACTCGATCGCGCGCGGGTACTTGTAGGGCGCCAGACGGTCCTTCACGAAGGCCTTGAGCCCCGCCTCGTCGACGACGGCTGCAGGCTTCAGGACCACGAAGGCCTTGGTCTTGGTCAGCCCCTCGGCGTCGGCGACCCCGATCACCGCCGCCTCCAGCACGGCCGGATGCTGGACCAGCGTGGCCTCGACCTCGAACGGCGAGACATAGATGCCGCTGACCTTGAGCATGTCGTCGCTGCGGCCGCTGTAGGTGTAGGTGCCGTCGGCGTTCCGGACGTACTTGTCGCCGCTCTTGGTCCAGGCCCCCTGGAAGGTCTCGCGCGATTTCTCGCGGTTGCCCCAGTACATCAGCGCCGCGGACGGGCCGCGGATGTACAGGTCGCCGGTCTCGCCGTCGGGCACCGGCCGGCCGTCGTCGCCGCGCAGCGCGATCTCGTAACCGGGCACCGGCCGGCCGGTGGTGCCGTAGCGCACGTCGCCGGGGCGGTTCGACAGGAAGATGTGCAGCATCTCGGTCGAGCCGATGCCGTCGATGATCTCGATGCCGAAGTGCGCGGTGAAGCGCGCGCCGAGTTCGGCAGGCAGGGCCTCGCCGGCCGACGAGGCCAGGCGCAGTGCCACCTGGTCGCGCGCGGGCAATGCCGGCGAGGCGAGCATGCCGGCGAAGCCGGTGGGCGCGCCGAAGAACACCGTCGGACGGTGCTCGATCCAGCGCTTGAAGGTCGCCTCCGGCGTCGGCCGCTCGGCCATCAGCACCACGGTGGCGCCCACGCTCAGCGGAAACGTCAGCGCATTCCCCAGCCCGTAGGCGAAGAACAGCTTGGCGGCCGAGAAGCAGATGTCGGACTCGGTGAGCCCGAGGATCGCGCTGCCGTAGAGCTCGGCGGTCCAGTAGGGGTTGGCATGGGTGTGCACGGTCCCCTTGGGGCGGCCGGTCGAGCCCGACGAATACAGCCAGAACCCGGGGTCGTCGCCGGCGGTGTCGGCGCAGGCGGCGAGCGGCACGCTGGCGGCGAGCACCGCGTCGAGCGCGCGCGCGTCGGCGCCATCGGGCGCGCCGCCCGAGACGATCACCTGGCGCACCTCGTGCCGCGCGCCGGCGAGCGCCGCGCGCAGCACCGGCAGCAGCGGCGCGGAGACGATCGCCGCCTGCGCGCGGCTGTGCGCGATCATGTACGCGTAGTCGTCGGCCGTGAGCAGCGTGTTGACCGCGACCGGCACGATGCCGGCGTAGAGCGCGCCGAGGAACGCCACCGGCCAGTCGTTGCCGTCGTGCATCAGGACGAGCACCCGCTCTTCGCGCCGCACGCCGGCGCCGAGCAGCGCCGCAGCCATGCGGCGCACGCGCTCGTCGAGCTCGCCGTAGCTCAGCCGGCCGCGATCGTCGATGAACGCGGTCTTCGCCGCGCGCGCGCTGTTGCGGGCCAGAAGGTGCGCCGCGATGTTGAACCGCTCCCCCGGCGGGGGCACCTGATTGGTGTTCATTGCGTTCTCCTCCGATCGCGCCACGGTCGGTCGCCGCGGCCGCGCCGTGCCCGGCGCCTTGTCGTCCCGATCGGCACTTGCCGGTCGGCAAAATATGCAGTATGGTTCACACAGCCGAACGATAAGTCAACATACCCCACGATGTCAAGCACTATAATGCATGTTTTGCCCGGCTTGCCGGACGCTGCCCTGCCCGGAACCGCAGCGTGACCGGCGCCGATTCTGCCGCAGCGGACGCGGACGTGCACGCGGACGCGCGCCATCCGTTCCTCGCCGCCCTCGGGGAGCGCGTGCGCACGCTGCGCGCGCGCCGCGGCCTGACCCGGCGCGCCGTCGCGCAGGCGGCGCAGGTCTCGGAGCGCCACCTGGCCAACCTCGAGTACGGGGTCGGCAACGCCTCGATCCTGGTGCTGGTGCAGGTGGCCGGCGCCCTGCAGTGCCCGCTCGCCGAACTGCTCGGCGATGTCACCACCCGCTCGCCCGAGTGGCTGCTGCTGCGCGAGATGCTCGAGCACCGCGACGAGGCCACCCTCAAGCGCGTGCGCGATGCCGTCGGCGCGCTCATCGGCACCGGCGGCGCGAATGCGCCGGGCAACCCGCGGGTGGCACTGATCGGCCTGCGCGGCGCCGGCAAGTCGACGCTGGGGCAGATGCTCGCCGACGACCTCGGCTTCGCCTTCCTCGAGCTCTCGCGCGAGATCGAGAAGTTCGCCGGCTGCAGCATCGCCGAGATCCAGGCGCTGTACGGCAACAACGCCTATCGCCGCTACGAGCGCCGCGCCCTCGAGGAGGCGATCCAGATCCATCCCGAGGCGGTGATCGCGATCCCCGGCGGACTCGTCGCCGACGCGGCGACGTTCAATCTCCTGCTGACCCACTGCACCACGGTGTGGCTGAAGGCGGCGCCCGAGGACCACATGCAGCGCGTGGCCGCCCAGGGCGACATGCGGCCGATGGCGGCGAGCCGCGAGGCGATGGAAGACCTCAAGCGCATCCTCGCGGGCCGGGCGCCGTTCTACGCCAAGGCCGAGCTGCATGTCGACACGAGCGAGCGACCGCTCGACGCGACCTTTGCGGAGCTGCGACGCCTGGTGCGCACGCGCCTGGCCCTGCCCGAATAGACCGGCGCACGCACGCGAACGCCGGGGCTTGACACATACGAAAACATGAAATATTATGCACGCATTGTCCATGCGGATTGTTGAAACAAGCATAATACTTCCACTTTCGCCCATCCCGCATTCCTGACCCCGCAGCCCTCGGAGCCCGATACGTGAGCACATCCCCCCGCGTCGACTACCAGACGCATCCCGCGCAGTACCGCCACTGGAAACTCTCGTTCGACGGGGCGATCGCCACCCTGGCCGCCGACTTCGACGAGAACGCCGGCCTCGCGCCCGGCTACAAGCTCAAGCTCAACAGCTACGACCTCGGCGTCGACATCGAGCTCAACGACGCCGTCAATCGCATCCGCTTCGAGCACCCCGAGGTGCGCACGGTGGTGGTGACCAGCGCGAAGGACAAGGTGTTCTGCTCGGGCGCCAACATCTTCATGCTGGGCGTCTCCAGCCACGCCTGGAAGGTCAACTTCTGCAAGTTCACCAACGAGACGCGCAACGGGCTCGAGGATGCATCGAAGCACAGCGGCCTCAAGTTCGTCGCCGCGGTCAACGGCGCCTGCGCGGGCGGCGGCTACGAGCTCGCGCTGGCCTGCGACGAGATCCTCCTGGTCGACGACCGCTCCTCGGCGGTGAGCCTGCCCGAGGTGCCGCTCCTGGGCGTGCTGCCGGGCACCGGCGGCCTGACGCGCGTGACCGACAAGCGCCACGTGCGCCATGACCTGGCCGACATCTTCTGCACCACCTCCGAGGGCGTGCGCGGCCAGCGCGCCAAGGACTGGCGCCTGGTCGACGACATCGCCAGGCCGGCGGTGTTCGCGCAGAAGGTCAGGGAGCGCGCGCTCGCGCTCGCCGCCGGCAGCGACCGGCCCGGCGGACCCGGCGTCGCGCTCACGCCGCTCGCCCGCCGCATCGAGGCCGACGCGCTCGTCTATTCCCACGTGCGCGTCGACATCGACCGCGCCAGGCGCACCGCCACGTTCAGCGTCAGCGCGCCGCCCGGCGGGCAGCCGCAGGACGCCGCGGCCGTCCTCGCCGCCGGCGCCGCCTGGTATCCGCTGGCGATGGCGCGCGAACTCGACGACGCGATCCTGTCGATGCGCACCAACGAGCTCGACATCGGCACCTGGATCCTCAAGACCACCGGCGACGTCGACGCGGTGCTGGCCATGGATGCCACGCTCGCCGCGCATCGCGACCACTGGTTCGTGCGCGAGACCATCGGGTTCCTGCGCCGCACCTTCGCCCGCCTCGACGTCTCCTCGCGCAGCCTGTTCGCCTTCGTCGAGCCCGGGTCGTGCTTTGCCGGCACGTTCCTGGAACTCGCGCTGGCCTGCGACCGCTCGTACCAGCTCTGCCTGCCGGAGACGCCCGAGCGGGCCCCGGCGATCGCGGTCTCGGAGGCGAACTTCGGCTCCTATCCGATGGTCACCGGGCAGACGCGCCTCGAGCGCCGCTTCTACGCCGAGGCCGCGCCGCTGGCCGCGGTGCGCGCCGCGATCGGCCGGCGCCTCGACGGCGCCGCCGCGCTGGCGCTGGGCCTCGTCACCTCGGCGCCCGACGACATCGACTGGGCCGACGAGGTGCGCATCGCGGTCGAAGAACGCGTCGCCATGTCGCCCGACGCCCTCACCGGCATGGAGGCGAACCTGCGCTTCAACGGCCCGGAGAACATGTTCACCCGCGTGTTCGGGCGCCTGACCGCGTGGCAGAACTGGATCTTCCAGCGCCCCAACGCGGTCGGCGACAAGGGCGCGCTCAAGGTCTACGGCAAGGGCGAAAAGGCCGCCTTCGACTGGAATCGCGTGTAACCGCCGCCGAGACAGGCAACTTTCCGCGCGCGCGCCGGTCCACCGGAGCGCGCGCTCCCGATCCGACCCACCGACGCCACGACCCGCAGCACTCCAGGAGACCAGCATGTCAGCGATCAACTACAGTGAAAAGATCCCCAACAACGTCAACCTCGCCGAGGACCGCACGCTGCAGCGCGCCCTCGAGCAGTGGCAGCCGAACTACCTGCAATGGTGGAACGACGTCGGCCCGGACGGCTCGCAGAACTTCGACGTCTACCTGCGCACCGCGGTCTCGGTCGACCCGCAGGGCTGGGCGCAGTTCGCCCACGTCAAGATGCCCGACTACCGCTGGGGCATCTTCCTGAACCCGGCGGAGAAGGACCGCAAGATCCATTTCGGCGACCACAAGGGCGAGGACGCCTGGCAGGACGTGCCCGGCGAGCACCGCGCCAACCTGCGCCGCATCATCGTCACCCAGGGCGACACCGAGCCGGCGTCGGTCGAGCAGCAGCGCCACCTCGGCCTCACCTGCCCCAGCCAGTACGACCTGCGCAACCTGTTCCAGGTCAACGTCGAGGAAGGCCGCCACCTGTGGGCCATGGTCTACCTGCTGCACAAGTACTTCGGCCGCGACGGCCGCGAGGAAGGCGAGGCGCTGCTCGAGCGCCGCTCGGGCGACCAGGACAACCCGCGCATCCTGCAGGCGTTCAACGAGAAGACGCCGGACTGGCTGTCCTTCTTCATGTTCACCTACTTCACCGACCGCGACGGCAAGTACCAGCTGTGCGCGCTGGCCGAGTCGGCGTTCGATCCGCTCGCGCGCACCACCAAGTTCATGCTGACCGAGGAGGCGCACCACATGTTCGTCGGCGAGTCCGGCATCTCGCGGGTGATCCAGCGCACCTGCCAGATGATGAACGAGCTCAAGACCGATGATCCGGCCAAGCTGCGCGCGGCCGGCGTGATCGACCTGCCGACCATCCAGCGCTACCTGAATTTCCACTTCTCCGTCACCATCGACCTGTTCGGCGCCGACCAGTCGAGCAACGCCGCGACGTTCTACTCGAGCGGACTGAAGGGCCGCTTCGAGGAGGGCAAGCGCAGCGACGACCACGTGCTCAAGGGCCAGACCTACCGGATCCTCGAGGTGCAGGGCGGCCGGCTCGTCGAGAAGGACGCGCCGATGCTGAACGCCCTGAACGAGGTGCTGCGCGACGACTACATCACCGACTCGCGCGGCGGCGTCGAGCGCTGGAACAAGGTGATCGAGAAGGCCGGGATCCCGTTCCGGCTCAAGGTGCCGCACAAGGCGTTCCACCGCAACATCGGCACCCTGTCCGGCGTCAAGGTCTCCCCCGAGGGCGAGGTGGTCTCCGACCACGAGTGGAACGCCCGCGTCGAGGAATGGCTGCCCACGGACACCGACCGCGCCTACGTCGGCAGCCTGATGGGACGCGTGACCGCGCCCGGCAAGTTCGCCAACTGGATCGCGCCGCCGGTGATGGGCATCAACCGCCAGCCGGTAGACTTCGAGTACGTGCGCTTCAACTGAGGGGCCGGCGGCCGCGTCGGGCGAGGGCACCGCCGCAGCCGCATCGATCGGCGGGCGCCGCGCGCGGCGCGGCCCCGCTCGCCCGTGACCGACACCTTGCTGGAACACCGACCATGAACGCTCCGGTGGACGCCGCGATCATCAATCAGCACCTGATCGATCCGGAAATCTGCATCCGCTGCAACACCTGCGAAGCCACCTGCCCGGTCGGCGCGATCACCCACGACGCGCGCAACTACGTCGTCGACGCCGCCAAGTGCAACCTGTGCATGGCCTGCATCCCGCCCTGCCCGACCGGCTCGATCGACAACTGGCGCCAGATGCCGCGGGTGCGCGCCTACACGGTCGAAGAGCAGCTGGGCTGGGACGTGCTGCCCGCCGAGCTGCCGGCCGAGCAGCTCGCCGAGGCCGGCGCGCCGGCGCCCGCGGCCGTGGCGCCGCCGGCAGCCGTCGCCGCGACCGCCGGCGGGGCCGAGGCCGCGTTCAGCGGCGCCGCCTGGGGCGCGACCCTGCCGCCGTGGTCGGCCGCGCACGCCTACACCAACCTCTACGGCCCGAAGGCGCAGGACAAGTGCATCACCGCCACCGTGAGCGGCAACGTGCGCGTCACCGCGGTCGGTCGCGAGTACGACACCCACCACATCGTGCTCGACTTCGGCGCGATGCCGTTCCCGGTGCTCGAGGGCCAGTCGATCGGCATCCTGCCGCCGGGCACCGATGCGGGCGGCCGGCCGCACCACGCGCGCCAGTACTCGATCGCGAGCCCGCGCAACGGCGAGCGGCCCGGCTACAACAACGTCTCCCTGACCATCAAGCGGGTGCTCGAGGACCACCAGGGCAACCCGGTGCGCGGCGTCGCCTCGAACTACATGTGCGACCTCAAGGTCGGCGACACGGTGCAGGTGATCGGTCCGTTCGGCGCGTCGTTCCTGATGCCCAACCACCCGCGTTCGCACATCGTGATGATCTGCACCGGCACCGGGAGCGCGCCGATGCGCGCGATGACCGAGTGGCGCCGGCGCCTGCGCGCCTCCGGCAAGTTCGAGAGCGGCAAGCTGATGCTGTTCTTCGGCGCGCGCACCAAGGAGGAACTGCCCTACTTCGGGCCGCTCACCAACCTGCCGAAGGACTTCATCGACATCAACTTCGCGTTCTCGCGCACCCCCGGCGCGCCCAAGCGCTACGTGCAGGACGCGATGCGCGAGCGTGCCGCCGACCTCGCCGCGCTGCTCGCCGACCCCAACGCCTGCTTCTACGTCTGCGGCCTGAAGGCGATGGAGGACGGCGTGGTGCTGGCGCTCGCCGACATCGCCCGCGACGCCGGGCTGGACTGGGCGAACGTGGGCGCCGCGCTCAAGCGCGAGGGCCGGCTGCACCTCGAGACCTATTGAGGCACACGCGGCCGGCGGGCGCCGCGAATCTGCGACACTGCGCGCCATGCCGCGACGCGCCCTGACCGTTCTTCTGGCTGCGGCCGCCGGCGCGGGCCCGGCGGCCGCGCAGACGCCCGCGGCGGTGTACCGCGACACCTGCGCGACCTGCCATGACAGCGGCGCCGGCCAGGCGCCGCGCCTGACCGACCGCGACGACTGGCAGCGCCGCGCCGCGCGCGGCCGCGACGCCCTGTACCGCGGCGCGCTCCTCGGGGTGCCGAACACGCCGATGGTCGCCAAGGGCGGCTTCGGCGCGCTCTCCGACGACCTGGTGCGCGCGGTGGTCGACTACATGCTCGCCGCCGCCGGCCAGGCAAGCGCCGTCGCGCGGGCGAGGCCGCCCGCCGCCGCCGGCGGGGCGGGACCGGCGGCGACGCTGCCGGCGGCGGCGCCCGGCGGCGACGACACGGCCATCACCGCGGCCGTGGCCGCGCGCGTGCGCGCCGCCCATGCGCCGCCCGGCGCCACCCTCGATGTCTACGACGGCGTGACCACGATCCGCGGCCTCGGCGTGAAGGTCGAGACGCGCGCCGGCGTGGTCGTGCTCTCCGGCGCGCTCGAGCACGCCGAACTGATCGAGCGCATCGCGCGCCTGGCCGCGCAGGTGCCGGGCGTGACCGGCGTGGTCAATCGCATGATCGCGGCCGCCATGCTCGACTGGGACTAGGAATTCCGCATGCCCTTCATCGACATCCACGGCCACACCATCGAGTACGCGCGCTTCGCCGGCGCCGGGAACCGCGCCACCGTCGTGCTGCTGCACGAGGGCCTGGGCTCGGTGGCGATGTGGCGCGATTTCCCCGCGCGCCTGGCGGCGGCCAGCGCGCACAGCGTGGTGGCCTATTCGCGCCTGGGCTACGGCAAGTCGGACCGCCTGGCGGACGGCAGCGACCCGGCCGGCCCGCGGCGCAACCTGCGCGCACCCGACTTCATGCACCGCGAGGCCTTCGAGACCCTGCCGGCGCTGCTGGCCGCGCTGGGCATCGACCACCCGGTGCTGTTCGGCCATTCCGACGGCGGCTCGATCGCGCTGCTCTACGCGAGCCGCCACCCGGCGCACGGCGTCATCGCCATGGCCCCGCACGTGCGCGTCGAGGACGTCTCGATCGCGAGCATCGAGAAGGCGCGTGCCGACTGGGAGTCCACCGACCTGTCCGCGCGCCTGGGCAAGTACCACGACGATGCCGAAGGCGCGTTCCGCGGCTGGAACGACGTCTGGCTCGCGCCCGCCTTCCGCGACTGGAACATCGAGGCGGAACTGGCGTCGATCAAGGCGCCGATCCTCGCGATCCAGGGCGAGAACGACCCCTACGGCACCCTGTATCAGATCGAGGAGATCGCGCGCCGCAACCCGCGCACGCGCCTGTTCAAGATCCCCGGCTGCGGGCATGCGCCGCACCGCGAGCACCCCGACATCGTGCTCTCCGCCGTGCAGTCGTTCCTCGCGACGCTGCCGGAAACGCGCCGCGCCGGCGCCGCGCCGTGAGCGCGAGGACCTGCCGATGGCCTATGACGAACGACTCGCCGCGCGCGTGCGCCTGGCGCTGGCCGGCGAACCGGTGACCGAGAAGAAGATGATGGGCGGTCTGTGCTTCATGGTGCGCGGCCACATGGTCTGCGGCGTCGCCATGGACCGCCTGATGGTGCGCGTGGGCGCCGACGGCTACGAAGCGGCGCTGCGCCTGGCGCATGCCGCGCCGATGGACTTCACCGGCAGACCCTTGCGCGGATTCGTGTATGTGGCCGCCGCGGGCGTGTCGACGCAGCGCGGAGTGGCGGCGTGGATGAAGCGCGCTTTGGCTTTTGTCGCGGGCCTGCCGGCAAAGGACGGCGCGCGGCGCTCAACGCGCCGATAAGTGATCTTCGCGCCAGGGATCGACGCGCGCCAGCCCGAGCCCGCCGAAGTGCCGCGTGTTGCGCGTCGCGAGCTTGGCGCCATGCGCAAGGCAGATCGCGGCGATCTGGGCGTGGGCCATCGGAACCGAGTGGCCCGCGCGTTCGCGCTGCGCGACAAGTTCCGCATACAGCGAGGCCGCCGTGAGGTCGAACGGCAAGACCTGGCCCGCGAAATCGGTTTCGAGCATCGACACGACTGATTGCGCCAATTGCCGCTTGCGCGCGCCGTCTTCCGGGCGGGCGACCCCTGTCATCAGTCCGCAGCGACGATGGCGGTCAGCCACAACTCGCTCGCCGCCTGCGTGTCCAGCCAAGCCAATACCGCGGGCGCAGGACGAGGCCGCATGATTTCCGACACCACATTGGCGTCGAGAACGATCACGCGGCGTCACCGCCTTCGACACTCGCAGCACGCGCCGATTCGCGGCGGTCCGGCAGATCCAGCTCCACCCCACCCAGAGCAGAAAGGCGTACGTGCATGCGACTGCCGAGGCCACCTTGCGATGCCTCGCGCGCCAAGGCGTTGCGCAGAATGCTCCGCACCTCTTCCTCCATCGAGCGGCCGTTGGCCGCAGCGACGAGGCGCAGCGTGTCCTTGATTGCCGGCTCGATGTTTCGGATGGTCAATGTGCTCATCTTGCCAATTTCGTGCCATCAATGACAGCATTGACGAGCGCAGAAGGACATCTCGCCGGAAGTACAGCCTTGCGGCCACCGGTGGGGCGCCATGCCCGGCGGATCGCCACGGATGCGCGCGTTGTCGATCATCGCGTCGGCCCGCGCTTTTCAACCTGGAACGCATTCGGAGCGCGATTCGCGATCGCGGCAACTGCCACAACCCGCGCGCCATGCCTGCGCGGAAATCCTGACTGCCGACGACAGGCAGTTCAGGGCACTCCGCCGGGCCCGACCCACGTCTCCGACCACGCCAGCACGCAACTCGACGACGCTTTGCCCGAGCGATCCTGCGCGAAAGGCTGCGCCGCGGATGCCACGCCGTTGACCGACAGTTGCGCGCCGCGCGCGGGGAGGAAGGTGCTGTAGACGCCGATCGGCCGGTTCATCTGACCCGGCGGCACGGTGATGACGAATGCGGGGAGCAGGTCCCACCAGGCCAGCACGATCTCGCCGTCGTCGCAGGAGATGCGCTCTTCCACGGTTGCCAGCGCGTTGCCGGTGCGTGCGAACTCGGCGTCCGCCACCGGCAGCGACTCGTCGCCGAAAGGCGGATGCAGCAGGCTTTCGATGCGCCGCTGCAGGTAGCGCGCCATGCCGATGTTGTCGGCGTAGACGCGGGGCCCGCCGCCCAGAAGCGGGCTGTCGATGAACAGCGCATGCCCCTGGCCCGCCGGCGACCACAGCACGCGCCAGTGGCTGACGCGGTCGACCAGGGTCTTGCCGCCGTCCGCAGAGAGGCGGATGAACGAATTCTCCCCGGTCATCACGACTTCCCCTGGGTCGACCAGGCGCGGTTCGCTCATTGTGCTCTCCTGCGGATTGCGTTAGAGGGGCGGTCCCTCGATCACTCTCACTCGGCGTAGCCCGGCAGCTCGCGGTCGAGCACCCGCATCATCGCCTCGAAGTACAGGCGCTCGCGCTCGGCGCGCGAATGGCGATCGTCCGGCGGCGGCGCCTGCACCTGCGCGACGATGGCGTCGGACAGGACCTCGAGTTCGCGGCCGGTGCTCATGGCCAGCACCTGGGTGCGGCAGGCGCGCTCGAGCTTGTACAGGCGCCGGTAGGCCTGCGCGACGGTCGCGCCGACGACCAGCACGCCGTGGTTCTTCATGAAGAGCACCTGCTTGTCGCCGATCACGCGCGCGAGCCGTTCGCCTTCCTCG
The DNA here is from genome assembly GCA_016790695.1 of Burkholderiales bacterium. GTDB lineage: Bacteria > Pseudomonadota > Gammaproteobacteria > Burkholderiales > JAEUOS01 > JAEUOS01. Next base: position 38,494 of record JAEUOS010000007.1, on the reverse strand, counting down.
ACGAAATCCGCCGTGCCCGCATAGGTGTCGTCGTAGGCGATGTGCCCCTGGAAGAATGCCGCGGTCTGGCTCACCGGCAACAGGCGGTTGTTCCTGAGCAGGTTCAGCGCCAGCGCCCAGGTCTGGTGGGTGTGCAGGACCACGCGCGCGCCGGTGATGCGATGGATCGGCGCGTGGATGCAGCGCGCCGACAGTTCCACCACGCCCTCGCCGTCGAGCGTGTCGCCGCGCTCGTTGAAGATGATCATGTCGCTGGCCCGGGCTTCCGACCAGTGCAGGCCGAAGGGCAGGATCAGGTAGCGGTCCTCGAACCCCGGCACGGTGACGGTGAAGTGGTTGTCGATGCCTTCGTCGAGCTCGTCGCGCACCGCGAGGCGGTGGGCGGCGGCAAGGTGGACCTTGGCCTCGCGCACCGGGTCGGCGGCATCGCTCGGGCGCGCGGCCTTCAGGGAGTGGACGGACATGGCAGGCCTCGACGGGAGCATGGGAGCGGACGTCGAGTATAGCGAGGCCCGGCGCGCCGGCCCGGAACGTGCCGCCTACGCCGGTGCCGGATGCGCGGCGCGGCGCAGGCGGTCGTTGACGCCGTCCCAGGCGCCGCCCTGCGGCGGCGCCTGCACGACGATCAGGTCGCAGCCGGCCGCGTCCATCGCGCGCAGCGTCGCATAGAGCGCGTGCGCATAGACCTCCGCATCGGCGGGCGCGGGCCAGTGCAGCACGCCGTCGCGCGCCGGCGCGGCTGGCGAGAGCAGCGCGACGCGCCGGCCCGCGTGCGCGTCGAGCCAGGCCGGCAGGTCGGCGCCCGCGACCAGCAACGTCGGCGTGCGCGGCGCGTAATGCGAATCGAGCGCGCCGGACACCCGCGGCACGGGCGACGGCACCGCGCCGGCGGCGCCGGCCGACCCGAGCACCGCCGCCACCTGCGCCGCGGTGATGCGGCCCGGCCGCAGCACGCGCGCCGCGCCGGACGAGAGGTCGACGATGGTCGACTCGATCCCCACCGCGCTCTGCCCGCCGTCGAGCACGAAGTCCACGGCATCGCCGAACTCCTCGCGCACGTGCGCCGCCGTCGTCGGACTGACGCGTCCGAACGTGTTGGCCGAGGGCGCGGCCACGCCGGCCGGGCGGCCGGCACGGGCGCGCGCGAACGCGGCGAGCACCGCATGCGCGACCGGATGCGCCGGCACGCGCAGGCCCACCGTGTCCTGGCCGCCGGTGATGGCGTCGGCCACGTGCGGCGCGCGCTTCAGGATGATCGTCAGCGGCCCCGGCCAGAAGGCGGCGGCGAGCTGCCAGGCGGCGGCCGGGATGTCGACCGCCCAGTCGGCGATCGCGCGCGCCTCGGCGAGGTGCACGATCACGGGGTGATCGGCCGGACGGCCCTTGGCGGCGAACATCCTCGCGACGGCGGCGGGATTGGAGGCGTCGACGGCCAGGCCGTAGACCGTCTCGGTGGGCAGGCCGACGAGGCCGCCGGCAAGCAGGACCTCGACCGCGCGCGCGACCGGGTCGTCCGCGCTCACGGCACCAGCAGCGGCCGCAGCGCCGCCGCGGTCGCGAGCGCCTCGGCCTGGCTCGCGCCGAGCACGGTCACGTGGCCCATCTTGCGCCCGGGCCGCGCCTGCGACTTGCCGTACAGGTGCAGTTTGGCGGCGCCGTGCGCGAGCACCGCGGCCCAGTCGGGTGCCTGGCCCGCGTGCGCGCCGCGCCAGGCGTCGCCGAGGATGTTGAGCATCACCGCCGGGGTGTGCTGGCGCGTGTCGCCCAGCGGCAGCCCGGCGAGCACGCGCGCCTGCTGCTCGAACTGGCTGGTGACGCAGGCGTCGATGCTGTAGTGGCCGCTGTTGTGCGGACGCGGCGCGAGTTCGTTGACGATGAGGCGGTCGTCCTCGAGCACGAAGAACTCCACGCACAGCACGCCGACGTAGTCGAGCGCGGCCGCGATCGACAGCGCGGCGCGCGTGGCCTGCGCCGCCAGCGCCGGCGCGATGCGCGCCGGCACGATGCTGGTGTCGAGGATCCCGCCCTTGTGCTCGTTCTCGGCCACCGGGTAGGTCGCGGTGGCGCCGTCGCGCGCGCGCGCGACCACCACCGAGATCTCGAGCTTCAGGGGCAGCATGCGCTCGAGCACGCAGGGCACGTCGCCGAAGCGCGCATACGCGGCGCGCGCCTCGGCCGCGCTCGCCACCCGCGCCTGGCCCTTGCCGTCGTAGCCCAGCCGCGCCACCTTGAGGATGCCGGGGAACAGCGCCGCATCCACCGCGTCGAGGTCGGCCGCGTGGCGCACCACCGCGTGCGGCGCGACGCCGATGCCGGCGCCGGCGACGAACTGCTTCTCGCGGATGCGGTCCTGCGCGATCGCCACCGACGCCGCCATCGGGCTCACCAGGCAGTGCCCGGCCAGGAACTCCAGCGCCTTGGCCGGCACGTTCTCGAATTCGGTGGTGACCCCCTTGGCCAGGCGCGCGAGCTCCTCCAGGCCTTGCGGATCGAGATAGTCGCGGCAGATGTGCAGGTCGGCGACGCTGCCCGCCGGGCTTTCGCTGCCGGGATCGAGCACCGCGACCTTGTAGCCCATGCTCTGCGCGGCCATGCAGAACATGCGCCCCAGCTGGCCGCCGCCCAGCAGGCCCAGCCAGGCGCCGGGCGGGATCACGCCGGTGCCGCCGGCGGCAGGGTCATGCCCTGCGCCGCGCGATTCTGGCGCCGGCGGAACGCGGCCAGCGCGCGTGCGAGCCGCGCGTCGCCGCGCGCGAGCTGCGCCACCGCGAACAGCGCCGCGTTGGCCGCGCCTGCCTCGCCGATGGCGAAGGTCGCCACCGGAATCCCCTTCGGCATCTGCACGATCGAGTAGAGCGAATCCTGCCCGCCGAGGTGGCGCGAGGGCACCGGCACGCCCAGCACCGGCACGATCGTCTTGGCCGCGAGCATGCCCGGCAGATGCGCCGCGCCGCCGGCGCCGGCGATGATCGCCATCAGGCCGCGTCCCGCGGCGGCCTCCGCATAGGCGAACATCTCGTCGGGCATGCGGTGGGCGGAGAGCACGCGGAACTCGTGCGGCACGCCGAATTCGGCCAGGATCTTCACCGCCGCCTCCATCACGGACCAGTCGCTCGAACTGCCCATGACGACGCCGACCACGGGGCGCGCGGCCGGACCCGCGGCGGCGCCTGCGCGGCCGCGCCGGGTCGCGCCCGTCATGGTCCGATCTCCTGGCCGGTCAGGCGCCGCAGCGCCTCGCGGTACTTCGCGGCCGTCTTCTCGACGACCGCGGCCGGCAGCGGCGGCGGCGGCGGCTTCTTGTCCCACGCCAGTGTCTCCAGGTAGTCGCGCACGAACTGCTTGTCGAACGACGGCGGGCTGGTGCCGACCCGGTACTCGTCGGCCGGCCAGAAGCGCGATGAGTCGGCCGTCAGCGCCTCGTCCATCAGCGTGAGCGTGCCCTCGGCGTCGAGGCCGAACTCGAACTTGGTGTCGGCGATGATGATGCCGCGCGTGGCGGCGTAGCGCGTCGCCTCCGCATAGAGCGCGAGGCTGGTGTCGCGCATCATCAGCGCGAGCTCCTCGCCGATCAGGTCGGCCACGTAGGCGAAGGAGACGTTCTCGTCGTGCTGCCCGGCCGGCGCCTTGCTCGCCGGCGTGAAGATCGGCGCGGGCAGGCGTTCGGCCTGGGACAGGCCGGCGGGCAACTGGATCCCGCACACCTGGCTGGTGGCCTGGTAGTCCTTCCAGCCGGACCCGATCAGGTAGCCGCGCACCACCGCCTCCACCGCCAGCGGCTTCAGGCGCTTGGCGACGACCGCGCGGTCGCGCACCTGGTCGACCTCGGCCGGCGCGACCACGCTCTCCGGCGCGATGCCGGTCAGGTGGTTCGGCACCAGATGCGCGAGGCGCGCGAACCAGAAATCGGCCAGGCGATTGAGCACCTGTCCCTTGCCGGGGATCGGCTCGGCCATCACCACGTCGAACGCCGACAGGCGGTCGGTGGTGACGATCAGGAGCCTGTCCTCGCCCACCGCATAGGTGTCGCGCACCTTGCCGCGGTGGATCAGCGGCAGGCTGGCGATGCGGGTCTCGTAGAGCGCGGCGCCCATCGCGGTCAGGCGCCGGGCGCCGCGGCTGCCGCGCCGGCGGCGGGGCTCAGTTGACCACCTGCGCGAGGCGGCCGCTGGCATACGCCGCGGCGATGTCGGTCAGCGCCACCGGCTTGATCTTCGAGGCCTGGCCGGCGCAGCCGAACTGCTGGTAACGCTCGAGGCACACCTTCTTGGCGGCCGCGCGCGCCGGCTTCAGGTAGTCGCGCGGGTCGAAGTGGCTCTTGTTCTCGTTCATGAACTTGCGGATCGCCCCGGTCATCGCGAGGCGGATGTCGGTGTCGATGTTGACCTTGCGCACGCCGTGCTTGATGCCTTCCTGGATCTCCTCGACCGGCACGCCGTAGGTTTCCTTCATCTCGCCGCCGTTGTCGCGGATGATCTGCAGCAGGTCCTGCGGCACCGACGAGGAGCCGTGCATCACGAGATGGGTGTTGGGGATGCGCCGGTGGATCTCCTTGATGCGGCCGATGGCGAGGATGTCGCCGGTGGGCTTGCGCGAGAACTTGTAGGCGCCGTGCGAGGTGCCGATGGCGATCGCGAGGGCGTCGACCTGGGTCCGCTTGACGAAATCGGCGGCCTGGTCGGGATCGGTGAGCAGCTGGTCGCGCGTCATGGTCGCGTCGGTGCCGTGGCCGTCCTCCTTGTCGCCGCGCATGGTCTCGAGCGAACCGAGGCAGCCCAGTTCGCCCTCGACCGTGATGCCGAGCCTGTGCGCCATCGCCACCACCTGGGTGGTGACGTCGACGTTGTAGTCGTATTCGGCGATGGTCTTGCCGTCGGACTTGAGCGAGCCGTCCATCATCACCGAGGAAAAGCCCAGCTTGATCGCGCCCTCGCACACCGCCGGCGACTGGCCGTGGTCCTGATGCATCACCACCGGAATGTGCGGATAGGCCTCGATCGCGGCCGCGATCAGGTGCTTGAGAAAGGGCTCGCCGGCGTACTTGCGGGCCCCGGCCGAGGCCTGCATGATCACCGGCGAGTCGGTCTCGGCGGCGGCCTCCATGATCGCCTGCACCTGCTCGAGGTTGTTGACGTTGAAGGCGGGCAGGCCGTAGCCGTTTTCGGCGGCATGGTCGAGCAGTTGGCGCATGGAAACGAGGGGCATGGCGGCTCCGGGTCGGGCGGATTGAGGAAACCCGGATTTTATGCCAGCCCCGCGCGGCGCCATGCCGCTTCTTGTCAACGAATGTGACGCCCGGGCGACGCCCGTCCCGCGCGCTACAGGGACGTGACCAGCGCCTCGAGCTGGTCGGTCGCCTTGCCCCAGCCTTCGTGGAAGCCCATCGCCTCGTGGGCCGCGCGATCGGCCTCGGTCCAGTGGCGCGCGCGCGCGGTGTAGAGCGTGCCGCCCGCCCCGTCGTCCTCGAAGCTGATGACGCCGGTGAAGAAGGGCTTCTCCGAAGGCTGCCAGTCGCCGACATAGGCGTCGGTGAACACCAGCAGCCGCCCCGGCACCACCGCCAGGTACTGGCCGCGATTCGGCATCTCCTCGCCCTGCGGCCCGCGCATGAGGATGAAGTTCGCGCCGCCCGGACGCACGTCGGTCTCGATCACCGGCGTGGTCCAGGGGCGCGGGCAGAACCACTGCTTCATGAGTTCGGGCTCGGTCCAGGCGCGAAACAGCTTCTCGGGCGAAGCCGCGATGCGGCGGGTCAGGACCAGTTCGTTGGCGGCGGGGGCGGGGGTTTGGTTCATGCGGTTCTCCTGGATCGGCGCGGCGCGGCGCGCCGGCGCTCGCGATGGTTGATGCGGGTCAGGCGCCGCGCAGGGCCGGCACGTCGAGGGTGCGCACCGGGCGCACCTCGATGCTGCCGTTCTTCGCCGGCGGAATCTGGGCGGCGATCTGCACCGCCTCGTTGAGGTCGCGCGCGTCGACCAGGTAGAAGCCGGCCAGCATCTCCTTGGTCTCGGCGAACGGGCCGTCGGTCATGGTCACCTGGCCGTTGCGCACGCGCACCGTGGTCGCGGTGTCGACCGGATGCAGCGGTTCGGCCGCGATCATGCGCCCGCTCGCGGCGAGGGCGGAGGCGAATTCGTGGCAGTGGTCATCCGGACAGGCGTTCCAGGCGTCCTTGGAAAGATAGACCAGGCAGAGGTATTTCATGGTGGCTCCAGTTTCGGAATCGGGGGCGCTGCCGCGGCCGGATTCACATCGGCAGCAGTTCGCCGTTGACGATCCAGGGCGTGCCGAAACGGTCGACGAGCATGCCCCAGGACTTCGCCCAGAACGCCGGCTGCATCGGCATCGTCACGCTGCCGCCCGCTGCCAGCGCGCCGAACGCGCGCTCCGCCTCGGCGACGGTGTCGTAGTTGAGCGCGAACGACACGCCCTTGATGCCTTCGTACGGCATGCTGCCCGGGCAATCCCCGGCCATCAGGACGCCGCCGCCGGGCAGGATCAGGCGCGCGTGCAGGATGCGATCGTGGTCCGCCGGCGGGCAGTGCGCCGCCATCGGCGAGGCGCCCATGGTCATCAGGATCTCCAGCCTGGCCTCCAGCGCGGCCTCGTAGAAGCGCATCGCCTCGGCGCAGTTGCCGTTGAAGCTCAGGTAGGCTGTGGGGTGGGGCATGTCGGCGTCTCCCGGCTGTCGGTCAGAGGTCCAGCGCGACCGTGAAGCCGCCGAAGATCATGCGCTTGCCGTCGAACGGCATCGCGGAGGACGTCAGCCGCGCATCGTCCATCGCCCTGGCCATGCCGGCGTCGCGCGCCGCGCGCGAGGGCCAGTGGATCCACGAAAAGACCACGGTTTCCTCCGGCCTGCATTGCACCGCCAGGGGAAACGAGGTCAGCTTGCCTTCCGGGACATCGTCCCCCCAGCATTCGACCACGCGCAGCGCGCCATGGTCCTTGAATACCCGGGCAGCTTCACGCGCATGGTCCAGATAGGCGGCGCGGTCGGCGGTGGGCACGGCAAGAACGAATCCATCGATGTAGCTCATGACATTTCCTCATTCGGTCCGGGCGGGTTGCCCGTTGCCCGGATAGTCGAACGACGCACGCGGATTTCGACACGCCGAATGCGAAATCGTCGACGCCACCTCAGGCTGCCGCGGCGCGCCCGATCACCACGTGGTGCGCACGTGGCGTCGCGGCGTGCTCGAGCACCCGGTAGCCGAGCGCGCCCAGGTCCAGCCCCTCGAACAGCGCCTCCCCGCGCCCCAGCAGCACCGGCGCGACGGCAAGGTGCATCTCGTCGATCAGCCGGGCGGCCAGATACTGCCGCACCGTCGCCACCCCGCCGCCGACGCGCACGTCGCGCGCGCCGGCCGCCGCACGCGCCGCATCCAGCGCCGCCTCGATGCCGCCGGTGACGAAATGGAATTCGGTGCCGCCGCGCATGACGATCGACGCCCGCGGATGGTGAGTAAGCACAAACACCGGCACGTGGTAGGGCGGCTCCTCGCCCCACCAGCCGCGCCAGGTGTCATCCGGCCACGGGCCGCGCACCGGCCCGAACATGTTGCGCCCCAGGATCCAGGCGCCGATATGGTCGAAGCCGCGCGCGGCAAAGTCATCGTCGACGCCCGTCTCGCCGCCGGCGCCGCCATGGAGTCGTTGAAACGTGCGGGTGCCAAGCACCCACTGGTGCAACTCCATGCCGCCGCGCCCCAGCGGCTGCTGCAGCGTCTGCTCCGGCCCGGCGCCATACCCGTCGATCGACACCGAAAAACTCGCCACTCTCAGTCTGCCCATATCCGCTCCTCCGACCCGGCGCGCCCTCGTGGTGCCGCGCGCGACGCTCTCTGGTCGATCGGCGACACGACTTTTCGACACTCGCCAGGCAGGAAAATTCGCGGCGCCATCAGCCGAGCGCCTCCAGCCGGTCCCTGAGCAGGCGGCGCTCCGGCGCCTGCTGCGCGAGCTCCAGCGCGCGCCGATAGGCGAGCGCCGCCTCGGCGGTGCGCCCGAGGCGGCGACAGAGGTCGGCGCGCGCCGCATGGAGCAGGTGATAGCGCTCGAGTTCGCCGCGCGCGGCCAGGGCGTCGACGAGCGCGAGGCCGGCGGCCGCGCCGTCCCGCATCGCGACCGCGACCGCACGGTTGAGTTCGACCACCGGCGAGGGCTCCAGGTGGAGGAGCACGTCGTACAGCCCGACGATCTGCGGCCAATCGGTCGCCGCCACCGACGCCGCCTCGGCATGCACGGCGGCGATGGCCGCCTGGATCGCGTAGGGGCCGGCGGGACCGGTCGCCAGCGCGAGGCGGGTCAGCGTGCACCCTTCCGCGATGCGCGCGCGATCCCACAGGGCGCGGTCCTGGTCCTCGAGCGTCACCAGGTCGCCGCGCGCGTCGCTGCGCGCCGCGCGGCGCGATTCCTGCAGGAGCATCAGGGCGAGCAGGCCCGCGACCTCCGGCTCGGGCAGCAGGTCGCGCACCAGCCGCGCCAGGCGAATCGCCTCCTCGGACAGGTCGCGCCGCATGAGATCGTCGCCGGCGGTGGCGGAATAGCCCTCGTTGAACACCAGATAGATGGTGCGCAGCACCGCCGGCAGCCGCGCCGGCAGCGCGTCCCGCTCGGGCACCTCGTAGGGGATGCGCGCGGCCCGGATCTTGGCCTTGGCACGCACGATGCGCTGCGCGAGCGTCGGCGCCGGCACCAGGAACGCGCGTGCGATCTCCTCGGTGGCGAGGCCGCAGACCTCGCGCAGCGTGAGCGCGACGCGCGCCTCCTCGGCGAGGCTCGGATGGCAGCAGGTGAAGATGAGGCGCAGGCGATCGTCCTCGAGCAGAACCGCCTCGCCCGGCCCGGGGCTGGTGTCGGCGACGGCCAGCGCCGCCTCGGCCGCATCGTCCCAGGCGGTGAAGCGGCGCTCGCGGCGCAGCGCATCGATGACCTTGAAGCGCCCGGCCGAGACCAGCCACGCAACCGGATTGGCCGGCATTCCGGACGCCGGCCACTGCTCGAGCGCGGCGCGAAAGGCCTCGTGCAACCCTTCCTCGGCGCGCTCGAAATCGCCCAGCACGCGCACCAGGATGGCGAACACGCGCCGCGACTCGCGGCGGTAGAGCGCGTCGATCGCCGCGCCGGCAGCCGGTCCGTCCATGGCCATCGCAGCCTCCGGCGCGCGCCCCGCGATCGCGCTCAGCTTTCGCCGACCCGGACGATCTTCAGCGTGTTGGTGCCGCCGGCCTTGCCGATCGGCTCGCCGATGGTGAGCACGATCAGGTCGCCCTTCGCGACCACCCCTTGCGCGAGCAGGAAGGCCTGGGCGTCGGCGAGCACGCGTTCGCGGTCGTGGCTTTCCTGCGCCATCAGGAACACCCGCGTGTCGCGGAACAGGGCCAGCTTGGAGTAGGTGCCCTCTTCTGGCGTGAGCGCATAGATCGGCACGCCGGAATTGAGCCGGCTCATCCACAGCGCGGTCGACCCCGACTGCGTGAGGGCGACGATCGCCTTGACCTTCAGGTGGTGCGCGGTGAACAGCGCGGCCATCGCGATCGCCTGGTCGGCGCGCGTGAACACCCGGTTCATGAACTCCTGGTCCAGGCGGACGTCGGCATCCATGCCGCGGTCCGCCTCGACGCAGATGCGGTGCATCGCCTCGACCGCCTCCACCGGGTACTTGCCCGAGGCCGACTCCGCCGAAAGCATCACCGCGTCGGTGCCGTCGAGCACCGCGTTGGCGACGTCGCTGACTTCGGCCCGGGTCGGGATCGGCGAGGCGATCATCGACTCCATCATCTGCGTGGCGGTGATGGTGAGCTTGTTCATCTCGCGCGCCATGCGGATCATGTGCTTCTGCAGCGCCGGCACGGCCGCGTCGCCGACCTCGACCGCGAGGTCGCCGCGCGCGACCATGATGCCGTCGGAGGCCTTCAGGATCTCCTCCAGGGCGGGGATCGCCTCGGCGCGCTCGATCTTGGCGATCAGGAGCGACTTGCCGCCGCGCGCGCGCATCAGCTCGCGCGCCATGTACATGTCGGCGCCCGACTTCGGGAACGACACCGCGAGGTAGTCGGCGCCGAGCATCACCGAGGTGTTGATGTCCTCGATGTCCTTGGTGGTCAGCGGCGGCGCGGTCAGGCCGCCGCCCTGCTTGTTGATGCCCTTGTTGTTCGAGAGAACGCCGCCGACGCGCACGGTGGTGAACACCCGGTTGCCCTGCACGCGGTCGACCGCGAGCACGATCTTGCCGTCGTCGAGCAGCAGCACGTCGCCGACCTTGACGTCGTGCGGCAGCTCCTTGTAGTCGATGCCGACGGTCTCGGCGTGACCCAGTTCGCAGTCGGCGTCGAGGATGAAGGTCGCGCCCTTCTCGAGGGTGACGCGGCCTTCGGCGAACTTGCCGACACGGATCTTCGGCCCCTGCAGGTCGGCCAGGATCGCCACGGCGCGGTTGTGGGCCGCGGCGATCGAGCGCACCATGCGCGCGCGCGCGATGTGGTCGGCCGCGCTGCCGTGCGAGAAGTTGAGCCGGACCACGTCGACCCCGGCGGCGATCAGGCGGCCGAGCGTCTCCTCGTCGCTGGAAGCGGGCCCCAGCGTGGCAACGATCTTGGTGCTGCGTGGCATGCGCCCCTCCCGACGGCCGCCGCGCCGGCCGCCTAGGCGGCGGCGCGCGAGACCAGTATCTCCACTGCCGGCAGGGTCTTTCCCTCGAGGAATTCGAGGAAGGCGCCGCCGGCGGTGGAAATGTAATCGATCGCGCCGGCGACGCCGTACTTGTTGATCGCCGCGATGGTGTCGCCCCCGCCGGCGATGGAGAACCCCGGGGAGGCCGCGATCGCCTGCGCCACCGCGCGCGTGCCGCCGCCGAACTGGTCGAACTCGAACACGCCGACCGGGCCGTTCCAGACGATGGTGCCGGCACCGGCGATCAGCCCGGCCAGCGCCGCGGCGCTCTGCGGCCCGATGTCGAAGATCATGTCGTCGGCGGCGACCGCGGCCGCCGCCTTGGTGACGGCCGCGGCGGTCGGCGAGAATTCCCTGCCGACCACGACGTCGACCGGAATCGGCACCGAGCCGCCCTTGGCGCGCATCTTCGCCATCACCGCGCGCGCGTCGTCGAGCATGTCGGGCTCGCACAGCGACTTGCCGACCGGCAGGCCGTTGGCGAGCATGAAGGTGTTGGCGATGCCGCCGCCGACGATCATGTGGTCGACCTTCTCGGCCAGCGCCTGCAGGATGGAGAGCTTGGTCGACACCTTCGAGCCGGCGACGATCGCCACCAGCGGGCGCTTCGGGGCGCCGAGCGCCGCGCCCAGGGCATCGAGCTCGGCCGCCATCAGCGGGCCGGCGCAGGCGACCGGCGCGTACTTCGCCATGCCATGGGTGGTGGCCTCGGCGCGATGCGCGGTGCCGAAGGCGTCGTTGACGTAGATGTCGGCGAGCTTCGCCATCTTCCGCGCCAGCGCGTCGTCGTTCTTCTTCTCGCCCTTGTTGCAGCGGCAGTTCTCGAGGAGCACCACCTCGCCGGGCGCGACCTCGACGCCGTCGACCCAGCCGGTCTTCAGCGCCACCGCGCACCCGAGCAGCTCGCCCAGGCGCGCGGCGATCGGCGCGAGCGAGTCCTGCGGCCGGACCTCGCCCTCGGCGGGCCGGCCGAGGTGCGAGGTGACCATCACCGCGGCCCCGGCATCGCGCGCGAAGCGGATGCCGGGCACCGAGGCGCGGATGCGGGTGTCGTCGGTGATCCGGCCGGCCTCGTCCTGCGGCACGTTGAGATCGGCGCGGATGAACACGCGCCGGCCCTTGAGCTCCTGATCGGAGAGTCGCTTGAAATGAATGGTCATGACGATCGGCTGGGAACGGCGCGCCGGCCGCCGGGGACGGCCGGGCGCGCGCGTCAGGGGTGGACGCGGATCACCTGGCGACGACGCGCGCCATCTCCAGGCACTTGTTGGAATAGCCCCACTCGTTGTCGTACCAGGAGACGATCTTCACGAACGTGCTGTCGAGCGCGATCCCGGCCTCGGCATCGAACACCGAGGTGCACGGCTCGCCGCGGAAATCGGTCGCGACCACCTTGTCCTCGGTATAGCCGAGTACGCCCTTCATCGCGCCCTGGCTCTGCGCCTTCATCTCGGCGCAGATCTCGGCATAGCTGGCCGGCTTGACGAGCTCGCAGGTGAGGTCGACCACCGAGACGTCGGAGGTCGGCACCCGGAACGACATCCCGGTGAGCTTCTTGTTGAGCTCCGGAATGACCACGCCGACCGCCTTGGCCGCGCCGGTCGACGAGGGAATGATGTTCTCCAGGATGCCGCGGCCGCCGCGCCAGTCCTTGTTCGAGGGGCCGTCGACGGTCTTCTGGGTGGCGGTGGCCGCATGCACCGTGGTCATCAGGCCGCGCTTGATGCCCCACTTGTCGTTGAGTACCTTGGCCACCGGCGCCAGGCAGTTGGTGGTGCACGAGGCGTTCGAGATGATCGCCTGGCCGGCGTAGGTCCTGTCGTTGACGCCGAAGACGAACATCGGGGTGTCGTCCTTCGACGGCGCCGACATGATCACCTTCTTCGCGCCCGCGTCGATGTGCTTCTGCGCGGTCTCCTTGGTGAGGAACAGGCCGGTCGACTCGATCACGACGTCGGCGCCGACGGCTCCCCAGTTGAGCTCGGCGGGGTCCTTGACCGCCGTCAGGCGGATGCGCCTGCCGTCGACGACGAGGGTGTTGCCGTCGACGCCGATCTCGCCCTTGAAGCGGCCGTGCACCGAGTCGTACTTGAGCATGTAGGCCAGATAGTCGGGTTCGAGCAGGTCGTTGATGCCGACCACCTCGATGTCCTTGAAGTTCTGCGCGGCGGCGCGAAACACCATGCGGCCGATGCGGCCGAATCCGTTGATACCCAGTTTGATGGTCATGTCAGGCTCCGATTTCCTCAGTTCAAAACACTCTTTACTGCCGCGGCGACGTTCTCGGCGGTGATGCCGAAGTGCCGGTAGACATCCTTGGCGGGCGCGCTCTCGCCGAAGCGGTCGATCCCCACCACGGCGCCGCCGCCGTCGACCGCGCCCACGTACTTGCGCCAGAAGTCGGTGACGCCGGCCTCGACCGCCACCCGCGGCAGGCCGCGCGGCAGGACCGCCGCGCGGTAGGCCGCGTCCTGGGCGTCGAACACGTGGGTGCAGGGCATCGAGACCACGCGCACGGCGATCCCTTCGGCGGCGAGCAGGTCGCGCGCCTTGACCGCCAGTTCGACTTCCGAGCCGGTGGCGATGATCACCGCGCGCGCCTGGCCGGCGTCGGCCAGCACGTAGCCGCCGCGCGCGATGCCGGCCGTCGCCTCCGCCGAACGCGTCTGGAACTGGGTGTTCTGGCGCGAGAAGACGAGGCAGGTCGGCCCGTCGCGGCGCCTGACGGCCGCGCCCCAGGCGACCGCGGTCTCGACCGTGTCGGCCGGCCGCCAGACATGCATGCCCGGGATCAGCCGCAGCGACGCCACGTGCTCGACCGGCTGGTGCGTCGGACCGTCCTCGCCGACGCCGATCGAATCGTGCGTGAAGACGAAGATGTTGCGCAGCTTCATCAGCGCCGCCATGCGCAGCGCGTTGCGCGAGTAGTCGGCGAAGGTCAGGAAGGTGCCGGTTTCGGCGATGAAGCCGCCGTGCAGCGCCATGCCGTTGGTGATCGCGGCCATCGCGAATTCGCGCACGCCGAAGTTGACGATGTTGCCGCCGAGGCTGCCGTCCGCGCCGCGCGCGACCACGCGCGACGCGGGCCAGTTGGTGAACACGCTGCCCATCAGGTCGGCCGAGCCGCCGACGAGTTCGGGGAGGACCGGCGCCAGCGCGGCCAGCGCGCCCTGCGAGGCCTTGCGGGTGGCCACCGTTTCGGCCTTGGCGCCGACCGCCTCGACCAGGCCCGCGAGCGCGGCGTCGAAGCCGTCGGGGAGGTCCCCGGCCATGCGCCGCCGAAACTCGGCCGCGAGGTCGGGATGGGCCTGCGCGTAGGCGGAGAATCGCGCGTTCCAGTCCTGTTCGAGCAGCGCGCCGCATTCGCGCGCGTTCCAGGCGGCATAGACCGCGTCCGGGATCTCGAACGGCGCGTGACTCCAGCCGAGCGCGGCGCGGGTGGCGGCGACCTCGTCCTTGCCGAGCGCCTCGCCATGCGCCTTGGCGGAACCGGCGCGCCCGGGCGAGCCCTTGCCGATCACGGTCTTGCAGCAGATCAGCGTCGGCCGCCGGGTCTCCCGCTGGGCCGCCTGGATCGCGGCGTCGACCGCGTCGGCGTCGTGGCCGTCGACGTCGGCGATCACGTTCCAGCCGTAGGCGGCGAACCGCCGCGGGGTGTCGTCGGTGAACCAGCCTTCGGTCTTGCCGTCGATCGAGATGCCGTTGTCGTCGTAGAGCGCGATCAGCTTCGACAGGCCCCAGGTGCCGGCAAGCGAGGCCGCCTCGTGGGAGATGCCTTCCATCAGGCAGCCGTCGCCCAGGAACACGTAGGTGCGGTGATCGACGATCCTGTGGCCGGGCCGGTTGAAGGTGCCGGCCAGCAATTCCTCCGCCAGCGCCATGCCCACCGCATTGGTGATGCCCTGGCCGAGCGGCCCGGTGGTGGTTTCGACCCCGGGCGTCAGGCCGTATTCGGGATGGCCGGGGGTCTTCGAGTGCAGCTGCCGGAACTTCTTCAGCTCGTCGATCGGCAGGTCGTAGCCGGTCAGGTGCAGCAGCGCATAGAGCAGCATCGAGCCGTGGCCGTTGGAGACCACGAAACGGTCGCGATCGGCCCAGCGCGGATTGGCCGGGTTGTGGCGCAGGTGGCGGTTCCACAGGGCCACGGCGATCTCGGCCATGCCCATCGGCATGCCGGGATGGCCGGAATTGGCCTGTTGCACGGCATCCATCGCCAGCGCGCGGATGGCGTTGGCCAGGAGGGCGGAGGGTACGGTGGCGGTCATGGATGGTGCGTGAAGGGACGAAACATCGGCTGGCGCGTCGGCGGTCCGCGGCTGCCGCCGCGCGAGACACGCAATGGCGGGACAAGGCTTCCCGGCAACCTATAATTATACGCCGTCCCCTCGGGTGACCGACCCCATTGATGCGCTGCAAAACGCCGCCCGGCAATCGATTCGCGCGCGCCCTCACATGCATGGCTTGCAACTGACCGGCGACCTGTCGGACTGCCGCTGCCCGCGCGAGCGTCTGCTCGACCGCGACGGCTTGCGGCGTTTTTGCCTCGATGCCGTCACCGGGGCCGGGCTGACGCCGGTGGGCGACGTGTTCCACCGCTTCGACGGCGCCGCCGGCGTCACCGGCGCGGTGCTGCTGGCCGAATCGCATCTCGCGGTGCACACCTGGCCGGAGCGCAACGCCGCCACGTTCGACATCTACGTCTGCAATTTCGGCAGCGACAACGCCGCCAAGGCGCGCGCGCTCGAGCGCCTGCTGATCGCGCACTTCGCGCCGGAACGCGTCGACTCGCACGCGCTCACGCGCGGCACCGCCGCATGACCCCGCGCCTCTTTTGCGCCGGCGATCTGGCCGTTGGCGCGACGCTGACCCTGCCCGAGTCCGCGGCGCACCACGCGCGCGACGTGCTGCGCCTGGGCGCGGACGCCGAGGTCACGCTGTTGAACGGCCTGGGCGGCGAATACCGGGCACGGCTGCTGCTGGTGACCCGCAAGGAGGTCCGGGCGAAAGTGCTCGCCTGCCACCAGCGCGAATCCGAGGCGCCGCATGCGGTCACCGTCGCGCAGAGCCTCGCGGCCGGCGACAAGATGGACTGGATCGTCGAGAAATCGGTCGAGCTCGGCGCCGCCGCCATCGTGCCGCTGGCGGCGGCGCGCTCGGTGCTGCGCCTGTCCGCGGAGCGCGCGACACGGCGCGTCGATCATTGGCGCGCGATCGCGCGATCGGCGTGCGAGCAGTGCGGGCGCAACCGCTTGCCGCAGATCGAGCCGGTGGCGCCGATCGACCACTGGCTGGCCGCAGCGCGCGAGCGTCCCGGCCTGAAACTGATGCTCTCGCCGGTGCATCCGGCGCGCTTCTCGGCCCTGCCGGCGCCGGCGCCCGGCACGCCCGTCACCCTGCTGATCGGCCCGGAAGCCGGCCTCACCGATGCCGAGGAGGCCCTGGCCGTCGCCGCCGGGTTCGTGCCGATCCTGCTCGGCCCGCGCGTGATGCGCACCGAGACCGCCGCGCTCGCGGCGCTGGCGGCGATCCACGCGCGGTGGGGGGATTTCTGAGGCGCCAGCGCGCGCCGCGCGGCGCTAGGGCACGATGCGCTCGCGGCGGAACTGCGTGAGCAGGCGCACGAACATGGCCTCGCTGTCGACGACGGCGTGGAAGCCGTGCTGGCGCGACTTGGTCAGGTTCGACATCACGTCCCAGGTGGTGTTGAAGACATAGTCGCCGAACGGCCAGGCGACCACCTCGTCGAAGCGGTGGGGCTTCAGGGCGTATTTCTTCACCATCGCGTCCCACAGCGGCGCCTTGTCCGCCATGAACGCCGTCAGCGACAACGGCGCCGGCTCGCCGCAGTCCATCCCGAACACCTGCCCGAGCGCGGGCCAGATGTCGCGCCAGCGGAAATAGTCGCCGTTGGTGATGTTGTAGGCCTGGTTGGCGCAGCGCGCATCGGTGGCCGCCCACAGCGCGGCGTCGGCGAAGTGCCCCGAGTCGGTCACCTGGTAGATGGACGTTCCCGAGCCCGGCTTGCCGGGCCAGGCGAACGGGCGGCCGAGTTCCTTCATCATCGCCGCATAGACGGCGATCACCGGCACGATGCTCATCGCCGTGCCGGGTGCGAAGCCGCACAGGGTCTGCGGGCGCAGTTCGGCCCAGGTCCAGCGCTTGCCGCGCTGGAAGCCGGTCAGCCAGTCGATCTGGTCGAAGTAGTAGTTCTGCCCGGGATGGCGCGGATCGGACTCGCGCGCCGGCGTCCTGTAGGGACCGAGGTGCGTGCCGTAGTACTTGGTGCCGGTGATCAGCACCACCCGCTCGAGCGCCGGGGACACGCGTTCGATGGCGCTCACCGCATGCACGAGCATGTCGCGGTTCGGCGCGATGTTTGACGCATAGTCCGCGGCCTTGCCGGCGGAGGCCTGGAAGGCGGCGTAGAACACATGCGTGGCGCCGTCGAAATCGGGCGTGTAGGGCGCGAGCAGGTCCGCCGAAACATAGCGCACGCGCGGGCGGTCCGTCCCCTGGCGCCGCGAAATGCCGATCACTTCCCAGTCCGGCAATGCGGCCAGCCTGTCGACGATGTAGCGCCCCATCACGCCGAGCGCGCCGACGACGACTGCCTTCTTCCTGTTCATGGGTTCTCCGAGTCGATCAGCCCGCGCCGCCGCACGCGCGTCCGCCGGTGCCAGGTCCAGCGCAGGTACGCGCCCCACACGGCGTGGACCACGAGATAGCCGCACGCCGCCAGCAGCGCGGCCAGCAGCGGCACGCCGAGGAGCACCGGCTTGCCGAGCGCCGCCGACCACGCGAAGAGCATGTCCGCCCACCGGGCCGGCGACACGCCGGCAAGCTGCGGGGCCGGCGGCATGACGTGGCCGTCGCCGAGGACGAAGGCGCCGATCTGGTAGGCGATCACGTAGAGGGGAATGATGGTGACCGGGTTGGTGTAGAGCGTGGTGATCAGCGCCACCGGCAGGTTGCGCTTGAGCCACACGGCGCCGATGGCCGCGCCCAGCATCTGCAGCGGCCCCGGAATCAGGCCGCAGAAGAGGCCGATGGCGAACGCGCCCGCGACGCTGCGCCGGTTCAGGTGCCACAGCGCCGGATGGAAGAAGCGCGGGCCGAGAAAGCGGGCCACGGCGGTGTCACGGTACTTTTCGACGTCCGGCAGGACGCGCCTGAGCCAGCGGCGGGGCATGCACGATTCTCGCGATTCGATCGGCGCGAGTATAGGCACTCGCCGATTCGGCGCCGCCGGGGATTACCCTGAGGAACCCGCGCGCGCCGCCGCAGCGCGCCGGACTACGACAGCGCGCCCTCCGGGCCTTCCTTGACGGTGATGCGCCACAGCGTGCGCGCCTGGTCGTGCTCGGGCAGCGGCGCGCGGTGCAGCAGCTGCGCATTGTCCCAGACGATGACGTCGCCGACCCGGTAGTCGACGGTGTGGCAGTACGACGGCCGGGTCGCGTGGACCTTCAGTTCGTCGAGCAGCGCCAGGCCGTCGGCGTCGTCCATCCCTTCGATGCCGAAGGAACTTCCCGACACCGCGTAGAGCGACTTGCGTCCGGTGCGCGGATGGGTGCGCGCGAGCAGATGGCGGACCCAGTGCACCTTCTTCTTCTGCGCCTCGTTGAGCACCGAGGCGACGGTGCGCGAGCGCTCGTCGAGGTCGTCGCGGTTGCCGTAGTGGTGGCGGCACACCAGCCCCTCGATGCGCGCCTTCGTCGCCGCCGGCAGGTCGTCGTAGGCGCGGGTCTGGTTGGCGAAGGTGGTGCCGTTGCCCGTCGCCGGCATCTGCAGCGCATACAGCATGGTGCAGCGCGCCGGCACGTCGAGATACGAGTAGTCGGAGTGAAAGTAGCTGCCCGCATCCTTCAGGCCGACCGGCTTGCCGTCCACCTCGACGTTCGACAGCACCAGGATGTCGGCGATCTCGGGGTGGTGGAAGGTGTCGATCACATGCGGCTCGGCGCGCCCCCAGAGCCTCGAGAACGCGTGGAACTGCGCCGCCGTCAGGTGCTGGCCGGGAAAGACGACGAAGCAATGCGCGTGGAATGCCCGCTCGATGGCGGCGAAGGCGGCCGCATCGAGCGGAACCGCCAGGTCGACCCCGTCGATGCGGGCGCCGAGGATCGGCGAGAGCGGCGTGATCTGCATGACGGCACCTATTTCAGCAGTTCGGGGGAAATCAGCCGCGGCAGCAGCAGCGGAATCTCCGGCCAGACGATGATCGCGCACAGCACCAGCAGCATCGGCACGAGCATGATCATCGTGTCCTTGAGGGCGTACTTCATCGGCACCTTCGCCACCGCGCAGGAGATCATCAGGCACAGGCCGTAGGGCGGCGTGACCAGCCCGAAGGCCAGCGAGACGATGCCGATGATCGCGAACGACACCGGGTGCAGCCCCACCGAGGCGGCCAGCGGCTGCAGCGTGGTGCCGACGATGATGATCGCCGGGATCGCGTCGAGGAAGCAGCCCACCACGAGGAAGGCCGCGGCGATGAGGAAGCCGACGCCGATCGGACCCAGGCCCCACTCGGTGACGTTGGCGAGCAGCGCCTTCGGGATCTGGTAGTAGGCGAGCAGCCAGCCGAACACCGAGGCGGTGCCGACGCAGAACAGCGCCACCGACGCCAGACGGCCGGTGTCGAGGATGGCACCGTAGAGCTGGCGCAGGCCCATCGCCCGGTAGTAGAAGATCGACAGCCCGGCCGCGTACAGCACGGCGATCGCGGCCGACTCGGTCGCGGTGAACCAGCCGAGCAGGATGCCGCCGACGATGATCACGGGGGTCATCAGCGCGGGAATCGAGGTGAACGCCGCGCGCACCGCCTCGCCGGCGCTCGCGCGCGGATACACCGGGTAGTTGCGCCGCTTCGCATAGGCATGCACGGTCGCCATCTGCGCGAGGCCGATCAGCATCCCGGGGATCACGCCCGCCAGGTACATCGCGCCGATCGAGGTCGAGATCACCCCGCCCCAGACCACCATCAGGATCGACGGCGGGATCACCACCGCGAGCACCGCCGTGACCGCGGTGATCGCGATCGAGAACGACAGGTCGTAGCCCTCCTTGACCTGTGCCTCGATGAACAGCTTGCCCTGGCTGGCGGCGTCGGCCGTGCTCGAACCCGAGATGCCGGCGAAGAACACCGACAACAGCACGTTGATCTGCGCCAGCCCGCCCGGGAAGTGCCCGACCAGCGCGCGCGACAGGCGCATCAGCCGTTCGGTGATGCCGCCGACGTTCATCAGGTTCGCGGTCAGGAGGAAGAACGGCACGGCGAGGAGGATGAACGAGTTGTAGGCCTTGAACATCTCGTTGAACATCACCATCGGCGACAGGCGCGGCTCGATCACCAGCACCGGCAGCGCCGCGAGGCCGAGCGCGAAGGCCACGGGCACGCGCGCGACGAGCAGCGCGAAGAAGCCGCCGAACAGCACCAGCGCGGCCATGCCCGGCGAGAGGGCCGCCGCGGTCACAGCGCCTCCTCGGGCGCGGTGCCGTCGAGCGGTTCGCCGCGGCGGTACAGGCCGACATCGCGGACGAACGCCTCGACCAGGAACAGCAGCCAGATCACGCCGGCCACCGGCCAGGCGATGAAGATCAGCCACATCGGCAGGTCGGCCAGCTCCGAGGTCTGGTTCCATCCGAACCGGGTGAACTCCACGCCCCAGGCGATCATCACGCCGATGAACACCAGCACGAACGCGTTGGCGACCATGCGCAGCACGGCATCGCGGCGCGGCGGCAGCGCCGGCCAGACATCGACGTCGAAATGCAGGCGCTCGCGCAGGCCCACCATCGCGCCCAGCATCACCATCCAGATGAAGAAGAAGCGGCTCATCTCCTCGGTCCAGATGTAGGCGGGGATCAGCTGCGTGAAGCGCGAGAAGATCTGGATCGAGACCGGGACGATCAGGATGGCGACGGCGAAGGCGAGCAGCCAGGTGAGCAGGCGGTGGATGCGGTCGAGCAGGGGCTTCATGGCAGGCGCTCCGGCGCGCGGAGGGAGGGGATCACGGGGTGAAACGCGGCGGGCGGCGCTCGCGCCGCCCGCCGGGGGACGCCGCCCTGCGCGCTACTTGATGGCGTTGATGCGCGCGTAGATCTTCTCGGCGCCGATCTCCTTGGCGTACGCGAGCATCACCGGATCGACCAGCTTCTGCATCGCGGCGCGGTCGGCAAACGGGATCTGCTTCAACTTGCCGGCCGCCTCCATCGCGTCGAGCTTCTTCTGGTCCTCGGTGGATTCGATCTGGCGGCCATACGCGCCCGCCTCCTTGCCGGCCTTGACGATGGCCGCCTGCAGATCCTTCGGCAGCTTGGCGAAGGTCTTCGACGAGAAGCACACCGGGCGAATGGTGATGGCGTGGCGCGTGAGGTTGATGTTCGGCGCGACCTCGTTGAATTTCATCGCCTCGACACCCGCGGCCTCGTTCTCGCCGGCCTCGATCACCTTGTTCTGGATCGCGTTGTACACCTCGTTGTACGCGATGACGGTGGGCGCCATGCCGATGGCGGCAAAGGTCTTGCTCCAGATCGGCGCGCCCTGCACGCGCACCTTGAGGCCCTTCAGCTCGGCGAGGTTCCTCACCGGCTTGTTGGCGAAGATGTTGCGCACGCCGCCACCGGCATAGCCGATCAGCATCACCTCGCCCTTCTTGGCGACCTCGTCGGCGACGGGTTTCAACACGTCCTGGTCGAGCACCTTGTTCCAGTGCGGCAGGTCGCGGAACAGAAAAGGCGCGTCGATGAACGGCGCGGCCTTGGAGAAGGTGGACATGTGCGCGGGCGAGACGATCGCGTAGTCGACCGCCTTGCCCTGGTTCATGTAGGCGAAATAGTCCTTCTCCAGGCCGAGTTCGCTGTTGCGGTGCAGGACGAAGTTGATCGGCTTGCCGTAGTACTTCTTGACCAGTTCCTCGAACCGGAGCAGCGCCTTGTTGAAGGCATGGTCATCGTTGAATTGCACCGCGCCGTGCAGCGTGATCGGCGCCTGGGCGAGCGATCTGCCGGCGGACGCCAGGGCGGCCGCGCCGGCCATGCCGAGAAGGGTGGTGCGCTTCTGCTGGTTCATGGGTTGTCTCCGTGAATCGGTTCGGGGAACGCGGCGGCGCCGGCCGCTGTCGCACCCGCGCCCTGCCGCTTGTTAACCATCTTGTTAAAACAGGCGGAGGATTGCACGCGGGGCCGCCGCATGTCAATCCGCGCACGGTCGTTTTCGCCGACAATGCCGCCTGCTTCAGCTCGCGGCGGCACCGCCGGAAAGACAATGCATCGCAACATGCGCGTGATCATCGCCGGCGGCGGGCCGGTCGGCCTCATCGTGGCGCTGGTCCTCGCCCGCAACGAGGTGCCGGTCACGGTTCTCGAGGCCGAGCCGGGCCTGACCCACGACCTGCGCGCGGGCACCTTCCATCCGCCCACGCTCGAACTGCTGGCACCGCTGGGCATCACCGCGCCGATGCTCGAGAGCGGCATCCGGGTGCCGCGCTGGCAGTGGCGCGACCGGACCGCCGGCCTGATCGTCGAATGGGACCTGGGCCTGATCGCCGGCGACACGCCGTATCCGTATCGCCTGCACCTCGAGCAGCACCGGCTCACGCCGATCGTCCTGTCGATGCTGCGCGCGCTGCCGCACGCCGAGGTGCGCTTCGGCACCCGCTTCGACGGGTTCCGCGAGCATGCGGACGGCATCCGCGTCGAGGCGACCGGCACGCACGGGCCCGAGGCCATCGACGGCACCTGGCTGGTGGGTGCCGACGGCGGACGCAGCAGCGTGCGCAAGGCCGCCGGCATCGAGTTCGAGGGATTCACCTGGCCCGAGCGCTTTTCGGTCATCAGCACCACCTGCGACCTCGCGCGCTACGGCTACGCCGACAACGCCTACGTCGCCGACCCGGACCAGTGGGTCGCGGTGTTCCGCATGCCCGACGCGGGCCCGCCGGGCCTCTGGCGCATGACGAGCCCCGTCGCCGAGGCCGCCAGCGAATCCGACGTGCTCTCGGAGGGGTACGCGCAGGACCTGCTGGCGCGCTTCCTCGGCGGCGGCGGGCCGTTCGCGGTGACGCACAAGAGCATCTACAGCGTGCATCAGCGGGTGGCGCGGGCGTTCCGGCGCGGCCGGGTGCTGCTGGCCGGCGATGCCGCGCATGTCAACAACCCGCTGGGCGGCTTCGGCCTGAACAGCGGCATCCACGATGCCGTCAACCTCGGGGAGAAGCTCGCGCGCGTGATGCGCGGCGAGGCGGGCGCGGACCTGCTCGACCTGTACGAGCGTCAGCGCCGCACCGCCAACCTCGAATACGTGCAGGAGATCTCGATCCGCAACAAGCAGAACCTCGAGGTCCGCGACCCGGCGGAAAAGGCACGCCGCGCCGCGCAGTTGCGCGCCGTCGCCGCCGACGCGCGCGCAGCACGCGACTACCTGCTCAATTCATCGATGATCAACAGCATCCGCCGCGCGAACGCCATTGCCTGAGCGCCGCGCGCGAACCGCATCACGAGCGCCGCGCGCGAACCGCATCACGGGCGCCGCGCGCGAACCGCATCGCGGGCGCCCCGCGCGAACCGCATCGCGGGCGCCACGCACGGACCGCGTCACGGGTGCCCCGCGCGAACCGGGTCGCCGGCACGCGGCTCGGCGAGCGAGGCGGCGAACGCCGCCGCCGCCAGGTGCGGACCTGCCAGCATCCAGTCGAGCCAGTGCGCCTCCATGCGCCAGGCGTCGCTGGCGGCCGCATGCCAGTGCGGCGACTGCTCGCGCATCCAGGACTCGACGTCCGGCGCCGGCAGCAGCAGCACGGCGCTCGATTCCGCGCCGTCGAAGTCGAGCGCCATGCCGTGGCGCCGCGCCAGACGCAGGATCGCGGTGTTCTCGCGCAGGCAGTGCATGTGGACCCGCCGCAGATAGCGGTTGCGCGCCCAGGCGACGGCCTGGACGAACAGCGCGCCACCCAGGCCGCGCCGCCGCGCCCGGGCGTCGACCGACAGGCCGAGTTCGGCACCCTCGCCGACCGGCGCCACGTGCGCCGCGGCAAGCAGCGCGCCGTCGGCCGCAGCCACGGCGAGCACCGCCTCGCGGTCGAAGTCGAGGCTGTCGACATAGCGGTCGATCGCCGCGTCGTTGAGGATCATCCCGAAGCGGAGGCGGCGATCCTCCGGCGCCAGGCGCTTCAGGTGCGGTCGCAGGCGCCAGCGGTCGGCATCGGTCAGCTGGCGCACGGATTCGTGGGACATGGGTGGCTCCCCGGCTAAGGGACCGCGCCTGCTCGTGGCGGGCGCGGTCGCGATCGGCCGCCGCGCGTCGGGATCGGCGACGCAGCGCTGATCGAGTTGGGATTGTGCGCCGCAACATCCGATGCCGCAACTCGGCTTTACGCATGTTTGCAATTCGGCACCACCATGCGCGCCACATTTCGCATGTGAGCGCTCGCTTCTACCCTTCGCGTTGTGGCTCGACACTCCGTCGAACACGACGCCGACGCGAGGCCGACCCGCGGCCGCGCGCGCCGACCCTAGGAACAGCGGCCGGCGGGTCGTTCCGCGCGCAGGGTGCGCGCCTCGACGGCAAGTTGCCGGGTGTGGCCCAGCAGGGACTCGAGATGGTCGGTCAGCATGCCCATGAGCGAACTGACGGCATTCTGCGGCGTGCCGGCGGAGGCGCGCACCGCATCGATCTCGGCCTGGAAACGCCGCAGCTGATCGCGACGTTCGGGCGGGACGCTGGCGAGGAAACTCTCTATCAAGCGCGAGCGCTCGGCGAAGAACCCTGCCGGGTCATGGTCCGACAGGTACATCAGGCGATCAAAATCCGGAGAGTCGGTCATCGGCTGGCCCCGCATGCGACGGCAAGAGGAACGCCGATTGTATCGGCCGCATCCGGGCCGGCGCCGTCAATTGCGCAACATCTTGTGTCGGGCCGGCCGCGGCCGCTCACCGGTACAGTTGCCCGCCGTCGATGTCGATCACCGTGCCCGACAGGTAGGACGCGCGGTCGGACGCGCAGTAGACCACGAGGTCGGCGACCTCCTCGGCCTCGGCGATGCGCCCGAACGGCATGTTGGTGAGCAGTTCCTCCCAGCGCGACTCGTCGCCCAGGGCGGTCTTGGCCCGCGCCTTGGTGAGCGTGATGATGCGGTCGGTGCGGGTGGCGGTCGGGTTGACGCCGAGCACACGCACGCCGCGGTTGGTGGCGCCGGCACCGACCCCCTTGGTGAACGCCATCAGCGCCGCATTGCCGGTGGCGCCGCAGATGTAGTCGAAGCTCGGCTTCGCGCCGGCCAGCCCGATGACGTTGACGATGACGCCGCTGCCGCGCCGCATCATCGCGGGCAGGACCTCGCGCGTCAGATTGATGTAGCCGAACACCTTCAGGTCCCAGGCGTCGCGCCAGCGCGCCTCGTCGATGACCTCGATCGATCCGCCCGGGATCGCGCCCGCATTGTTGACCAGCACGTCGACCGCGCCGCAGGCGGCGACGAGCGCCTGCGCCGACCCCGGCCTGGACAGGTCGATCGGATGCACGGCCACCTCGACCTGCGCCGTCGCCAGGATCTGCGCGCGCGCCTCGGCGAGCCGCGCGGCATCGCGCGAGGCCAGGTGCAGCACGCTGCCCTCGGCCGCGAACGCCCGCGCGCACGCCAGCCCGATGCCCTTCGATGCGCCGGTGATCAGCACGCGCTTGCCTGCAAGTCCCATCTCCATGTTCGCTCTCCTTCAGTTGGCCGGACACGCCGACATGAACCAGTCCGCGATCTGCGCGCCCTGCATGAACACCACGTCGTCGCGGCGCGCGAGCAGATCCAGCATCTTTTCAAGATACACGATGCGGTGCGGCACGCCGATCAGGTGCGGATGCAACCCGAGCGCGAGCACGCGCGGCGCGCTGCGCAATTCGCGGTCGAAGGCCGCGACCGTGTCGACCACGCGCCGGTGCATCTCCGGCGAGGCGTGCTTCTCCACCGCATAGACGATGCTGTCGTTGATCTCCAGGTTGTAGGGCATGGCGATCAGCGGGCCGGCCTTGGTCGTCATCCAGTCCGGCAGGTCGTCGATCACCCAGTCGCAGACGTAGTCGAGCCCGCAGGCCTTGAGGACGTCGGGCGTGTCGTAGGTCTCGCGCAGGCCCGGCGAGAGCCAGCCGCGCGGCCGCGCGCCGGTGAAATCCCCGATCTTCGCCAGGCAGGCCTCGATCAGCGCGCGCTCGGCCTCCGGCCCGGCGGCCGCGGCGTTCAGGCTCTTCTGGTGCATGCCGTGGCCGATGAACTCCCATCCCGCCTCGCGCATCGCCTGCGCCGCCCGCGGATAGGCGTCGATGACGCCGGCGTTGAAACTGGTCGAGGCGGTGATGCCGCGCTCGGCCAGCGCGCGCATGATGCGCGGCAGGCCGGCGCGCATGCCGTAGTCGGCCCAGGAGAAATTCGGCACGTCCGGCTCGGTCTCCTTGCCGTGCGGCGGCGTGATGATCTTGCGGGGCATCGGCTCCTCGAAGCGCCAGTGCTCGACGTTGACCACGACATGGACGATCAGCGGCCGCGGCCGGCCGCCGACCACCGGCGGCGGCAGCGGCGGACGCTCGCTGGACATGCGGTAGGGAACGCGCGGATTTGCCATCTTGGTCGACTCCACAGTGTGGCGGGCCTGCGCCCGCGTTGGAACTGGCGGTCGCGAACGCGCACCGGCCTCAGAGCCGCGCCAGCATGCCGAAGCCCGGCAGCGGGTCGGCGATGCCGATGCGGCGCAGCGCGGCCCAGTAGGTCGCGACGTTGACGCCGACGAGCGGCTTGCCGTGCGCGGCCTCGATCGCCTCGGTGATCGCCGACACCGGCAGGTTCGTGCCGACGTGGACCAGCGCCTGCACGCGCGGCCCGTCGATCGCGCGAAAGCCCGCGCGGATCGCCTCGAGCGGAACCTGCGCCACGCGCGTCGGGCCGGTGGTCTTCAGGCCCTCGGCGGCGACGACCTCGTAGCCGCAGCGCGTGAAGAACTCCGCGATCATCGCGTCGGCCGGCGGCCAGTACGGCGTCAGAACGGCGATGCGCTGCGCGCCGACCGCCTCGAGGCCCTTGAGCACGGCCATCGACGGCGTGACGAAGGGGATGCCGCACAGCGCCTCCAGGCGCGCCGTCTCGGCCTCGGCGCGCGCGCGATCGCCGCGGAACGAATGGATCGAGTGCCCGTGCGCGACCACGTGGGGCTCGCACGGCAGGACCAGCCTGAGCGCGTCCTCGAGCCCGCCCTGCTCGGTCTCGAGCGCCTTCTGGTACACCGCCATGTCGTCGTAGGGGCGCGGCGGCAGGAGCATGCGGGTGACATGGTTGGTCACGCCCGGCGGCCGCATCGCCTCCATCTCGGGCTGGACGATGGTGTTGGTCGCCGGCACCACCACCGCGACCTTGGCGCGCGCGGCCAGGATGTCGGTCGATGGCGTGCGGTGCGGGGAATCGGTCACGGGAGGACGCCTTTCGCGGCGGAATCAGTTGTGAGCGCCGGCGCCCGGCGGCGCGCGGACCGGGCCGGCAGCCGCCACTGCGCGCCGGCCGCGATCAGAACGAGCGCGGCATGCCGAGCACGTGCTCGGCGACGAAGGACAGGATCAGGTTGGTCGAGATCGGCGCGACCTGGTACAGGCGCGTCTCGCGGAACTTGCGCTCGACGTCGTACTCGCAGGCGAAACCGAACCCGCCGTGGGTCTGCAGGCAGGCGTTGGCCGCCTCCCACGACGCCTTCGCGGCCAGGTACTTGGCCATGTTGGCCTCGGCCCCGCACGGCTTCTTGGCGTCGAACAGCGCGCACGCCTTCCAGCGCATCAGGTTGGCCGCCTCGGTCTCGATGTAGCTCTCGGCGATCGGGAACTGCACGCCCTGGTTCATGCCGATCGGCCGGTCGAAGACGACGCGGTCGGTGGCGTACCGGGCCGCCTTCTCGACGAACCAGTAGGCGTCGCCGATGCACTCGGCGGCGATCAGCGCGCGCTCGGCGTTGAGGCCGTCCAGGATGTAGCGAAAGCCCTTGCCCTCCTCGCCGATCAGGTTCTCCGCGGGGATCTCGAGGTTGTCGAAGAACAGCTGGTTGGTCTCGTGGTTGACCATGTTGCGGATCGGCCGCACCTCGAGCCCCTTGCCGATCGCCTCGCGCAGGTCGACCAGGAAGATCGACAGACCGTCGGCCTTCTTCTTGACCTCGGCGATCGGCGTGGTGCGCGCCAGCAGGATCATCAGCTCGGAATGCTGGATGCGCGAGATCCAGACCTTCTGGCCGTTGACCACGTAGCGGTCGCCCTTGCGCTCGGCGACGGTCTTGATCTTGGTGGTGTCGGTCCCGGTCGTGGGCTCGGTCACGCCCATCGACTGCAGGCGCAGTTCCCCGGAGGCGATCTTCGGCAGGTAGGCCCGCTTCTGCTCGGCCGAGCCGTGGCGCAGCAGGGTGTTCATGTTGTACATCTGGCCGTGGCAGGCGCCCGAGTTGCCGCCCTGGCGGTTGATCTCCTCCATCACCACCGAGGCCTCGGCCAGGCCCAGCCCGGAGCCGCCGTATTCCTCGGGGATGAGCGCCGCCATCCAGCCGGCCTTGGTGAGCGCGTCGACGAAGGCTTCCGGATAGGCGCGCGCGTCGTCGACCTTCTGCCAGTAGGCCGAGTCGTACTGCGCGCACAGGGCGGCGACGGCTTCGCGAATCTCCGGAAATTCCTGGGGTGCTTTCATGGTGGCGGGGCGTCGAGGGTTGGCGTAGGGTTGGGTTGGCGGACAGGGAGGCGCCGGCGGCGGAAGACTTGCCGGCGGCCAGGATCAGGGATGCCGGCATCGCGCGCCGCGGGTCGGGCCCGCGCGGGCGGCCGGGACACCGACGGCGCCGCCCGATCGGTGCCTGGTCAATCTGGAGCGGGTGAAGGGAATCGAACCCTCGTCGTAAGCTTGGGAAGCTTCTGCTCTACCATTGAGCTACACCCGCGTCGGCCGGCGCATCGGCGGCGCCGGCTTCCGATAAACTAGCGGGACGCATCTTAGCAAATCCGCGCTTCTTGATCCGGATCTCCGTCAACGGCCATTCGCACGAGCTCGATGGCGGCACCACCGTCGCCGCGCTGCTCGCGCGCCTGGACATGGCTGGCAAGCGCGTGGCGGTCGAACGCAATGGCGAGATCGTGCCCAAGGGGCGGCATGCCGAGACCGCCCTGGCCGAGGGCGACGTGCTGGAGATCGTCGTCGCGGTCGGCGGCGGATGAATGGACGATGCACCCGTGGACATGCCCCTGAAAGACAAGCCCTTCGAGATCGCCGGCCGCGCGTACCGTTCGCGCCTGCTGGTCGGCACCGGCAAGTACAGGGACTTCGCGCAGACCCGCGCCGCCATCGACGCCTCCGGCGCCGAGATCGTGACCGTGGCGATCCGCCGCACCAACATCGGCCAGGATGCGGGCGCGCCGTCGCTGATCGACGCGGTGCCGCCGTCGCAGTTCACCTATCTGCCCAACACCGCCGGCTGCTACACCGCGGACGACGCGGTGCGCACGCTGCGGCTCGCGCGCGAACTGCTCGACGGCCACAGCCTGGTCAAGCTCGAGGTGCTCGGCGATCCGCACACCTTGTACCCGAACATGACCGAGACCGTGGCCGCCGCCCGCACCCTGGTCGCCGACGGCTTTCAGGTGATGGTCTACTGCAGCGACGACCCGATCTTCGCGCGCCAGCTCGAGGAGCTCGGCTGCGTCGCGGTCATGCCGCTGGCCTCGCTGATCGGCTCCGGCATGGGGATCCTCAACCCGTGGAACCTGTCCCTGATCATCGAGAAGGCGTCCGTCCCGGTGATCGTCGACGCCGGCGTCGGCACCGCCTCGGACGCGGCGATCGCCATGGAGCTCGGCTGCGACGGCGTGCTGATGAACACCGCGATCGCCGCGGCGCAGAACCCGGTGCTGATGGCATCGGCGATGAACAAGGCCGTGGCCGCCGGGCGCGAGGCGTTCCTCGCCGGCCGGATGCCGCGCAAGCTCTATTCGGCGCAGCCCTCCTCCCCCAGCGCCGGCCTGATCGGCGCCCGAGGCGCCTGACCGCCCCCCAACCCGCCACCAGCAGCCGGCCCCGCGCGCCGGCAACGACCGCATGAGCCATCCGCCCGACGGCGCCCCGGCGCCAGGCGCGCCGCGCCTGACCGCGCAATCGATCCGCAGCTTCGTGCTGCGCCAGGGCCGCATGTCGAGCGCGCAGAGCCGCGCCTGCGAGGCGCTCCTGCCGCGCTACGGCATCGACTACCGGGCGGACGCGCTCGACTATGCGCGCGTGTTCGGCCGGCAGGCGCCCGTCGTCGTCGAGATCGGCTTCGGCATGGGCGAGACGACCGTGCAGATCGCCGCGGCGATGCCCGAGCGCGACTTCATCGGCATCGAGGTGCATGCGCCGGGCGTCGGCGCGCTGCTCAAGGTGCTCGAGCAGCGCGCCATCGGCAACGTGCGCGTGCTCCGCCACGACGCGGTGGAGGTCATGCGCGACATGATCGCCCCCGGCAGCCTGGCCGGCGTCCATGTCTTCTTTCCGGACCCGTGGCCGAAGGCCAGACACCACAAGCGGCGCCTGCTGCAGGCACCCTTTGTCGCGCTCATCGCCAGCCGCCTGGCGCCCGGCGGCATCCTGCACTGCGCCACCGACTGGCAGGACTACGCCGAGCAGATGCTTGCGGTCCTCGCCGCGGAGCCGCTGCTGGCCAACACCGCCGACGGCTACGCCGCGCGCCCGTCCTACCGGCCGCTGACCAAGTTCGAGGCCCGCGGCATCCGCCTCGGGCACCAGGTCTTCGACCTGGTGTTCCGCCGCCTTCCCCCCGCTGCCGGCGCGCAAGGCGCCGGCCGCCCCCTAGGAGATTGACGATGCTGCCGATTCGCCTGTTGTTCCTGTCCGCCGCGGCGCTGGTCGCGCTGCCCGCCATCGCCCAGTTGCGCGCGCCGCCGCCGGCCCCGGCGCCGCCCCCGGCCGCCGCCGCGCCGGGAGCGTCCGGCGGTCCGCCGCCGGCCGATCCCCTGACGCGCGAATTCCGCGACTGCGTCGCCAAGGTGCAGTCGAACCGGTCGGAGGACGCGGCGGCGATCCACCTGTGCCTGACCGCCGAGATCAAGCGCCAGGACGGCAAGCTCAACGCGGCCGCGCAGCGCGTGCAGAAACTCCTGCCGCCCGAGGGCAGGAAGCGGCTCGACGCGGCCAATGCCGACTGGCGGCGCTACCGCACCAGCGAATGCGCGTTCATGGCCGAGGAGAACGCACCGCCGCCGGCCAACCTGCAGAACGCCGATTGCCGGCTGCGCATGACCGCGATCCGCGCCAGCGACCTCGACGGCCTGGCCGGCATGCTGGCGCGCCAGGAGGCGGCCGCGAAGGCACAGCAGGAGGCGCCGGGCGCCGCGCCGCCGGCCGCCGCGCCGGCCGCGCCGGCGGCCAAGCAGTAGGACACGCCTACGCGTGCCAGGCCACCCAGCCCGTCTGCGACGTCACCAGCACCACCGCGCCGAAGACGATGCGGTACCAGGCGAACGGGCGAAAATCGTGGGTGGAGACGAAGCGGATCAGCCAGCGCACGCAGGCATAGGCGGACAGGAAGGCGGTGACGAAGCCGACCGCCCACATGCCCGCGTCGTCGAACGACAGGAGCGCGCGCTCCTTGTAGAGCGAGTAGATCGACGCCGACACCAGCGTCGGCACGGCCAGGAAGAACGAGAACTCGGTGGCGGCCTTGCGCGACAGGCCGAACAGCATGCCGCCGATGATGGTCGCGCCCGAGCGGCTGGTGCCGGGCAGGAGGGCGAAGGTCTGGGCGATGCCGAGCTTGAGCGCGTCGAGAGCGGTCATGTCGTCGACGTCGGCCACCCGCACCGCGCGCGGCGCGCGCCCGGCGCGCTCGACCCAGAGGATGACCAGGCCGCCGAGAATGAAGGTCACGGCGACGAACTCGGCGTTGAACAGGTGCGCCTTGATCGCCTTGCCGAAGATCAGGCCCAGCACCGCGAGCGGCAGGAACGCCACCGCGAGGTTGATCCAGAAGCGGCGCGCCGCCGCGCTCGACACCACGCCGGTCAGGGCGCCGAGGAAGCGCCGGCGGTACTCGATGCACACCGCGAAGATCGCGCCGCTCTGGATCACGATCTCGAACAGCTTGGCCTTCTCGCCGACGAAGCCGATCAGCTGCCCGGCGAGGATCAGGTGGCCGGTCGAGGAGATCGGCAGGAACTCGGTGAGTCCCTCGACCACCCCCATGACCGCAGCCTTGAGCAGAAGCGCAATATCCATCGACGGATTCTACCTGCCGCTCTGCCTCCGCCCCGGTCTGTAAGGAGTGCGGCACCCGGCGCGACCAACCCTGGTGCGCGCCGGCCGCGCCGGCCCCTCCCCGACGGCAAAGGATGCTTCCGATGACTCCACGACGCGCGTTCCTCCATACGGCCGCGGCCGCCGCCGCGGCGAGCCTGTGGCTGCGGCCCGCATCCGCGTTCGCGCAGGGCGCGTCCAACATCGTCGAACTCGGCGGCGACGTGCTGGTCAATGGCCGGCGCGCCGCGCCGGACGACGCGATCCAGCCCGGCGACCGCATCCAGACCGCGCCGGGCGGCACGCTCGGCTTCACCCTCGGCCGCGACGCCTTCCTGGTGCGGCCCGGGTCCGACCTGACGCTCGTGCGCGGCGCCTCGCTGTTCATCGTCGGCGGCGTGCGCCTGGTCAGCGGCGGGCTGCTGAGCGTCTTCGGGCGCAGCGCCCGGGCGCGCCAGGTGGTGACGCCGACGGTCACCGCGGGCATCCGCGGCACCGGGTTCTACGTCGAGGCGCGCGCCGGCAGCACCTACTTCTGCACCTGCTTCGGCGTCATCGACCTGGCCGCGGCCGGCGGCCAGCGCGAGACCGTGACCGCCGAGCGCCACCAGGCGCGGCTGGTGAGCGCGGCCCCCGCAGGCGCGATCGCCGTCGCCCCGTTCGAGAACCACGACGACGCCGAACTGCTGCGCCTGGCGCGCCTCGTGGGCCAGCGCCCGGCCGGCTACGCGCGCTAGGCGGCCGCGCGCGGGCTACTCGTAGCGCAGCGCCTCGATCGGCTTCAGGCGCGAGGCCTTGCGCGCCGGGTAGTAGCCGAAGAAGATGCCGATGCCGGCGGCGAAGCCGACCGCCATCAGCACCGCCTCGGCCTCGATCTCGACGCGCCAGCCCGCGAAATTGCCGATCGACATCGAGCCGGCGAAACCGATCAGGATCCCGAGGAGCGCGCCGATCAGCGACAGGGTGACGGCCTCGACCAGGAACTGGTTGAGGATGTCGCGCGCGCGCGCGCCGACGGCCATGCGCAGGCCGATCTCGCGCGTGCGCTCGGTCACCGACACCAGCATGATGTTCATGATGCCGATGCCGCCCACCAGCAGCGACACGCCGGCGACGGCGGCGAGCAGGATGGTGAGGATGCGCGACGACGCCTCCTGCGCCTGCAGGATCTCGGTCAGGTTGCGGATGGTGAAGTCGTCGTCCTGGCCGGGCTGCAGCCGGTGGCGCTGGCGCATCAGCGCGCGGATCTTCTCCTCGGCCTCGCTCATCGACATGCCGTCGCGCGTCTTGATCGAGACCGTGCCGACGCGGCGCAGCTTGCCCGCCTGGTTGCCGAACAGGCGGTTGCGCGCGGTGGCCAGCGGCACGAAGATGACGTCGTCCTGGTCGCTGCCGAGCATGCTCTGGCCCTTCCGGGCCAGCACCCCGATGACGGTGAACGGCACCTGCCGCACCCGCACGGTCTGCCCGATCGCGTCCTCCGGCAGCGCGGTCTCGCCGAAGAGCTTGGCCAGGACCGACTGGCCGATCACCGCGACCTTGCCGGCGCCGGAGAGTTCGGCCGCCTCGAAGTCGCGGCCCGCCACCAGCGGCCACTCGCGCGCCTCGAAGTAGTCGTTGTTGATGCCGTAGAACGTCGTCGACCAGTTGCTGTTGCCGTAGATCGCCTGGCCGGTGCCGCGCATCGACGGCGCCGCCACCTGCACCTCCGGCACTTCGCGCACGATCGCGGCGGCGTCGTCCTCGGTGAGCGACTGGCTGGTCCCGGCGCCGCCGCGCGCGCCACCGGCGACGGTCGACCCGGGGAACATGATCATGATGTTGCTGCCGAGCGACTTGATCTGCTCCTCGACGCGCGCCTGCGCGCCGTTGCCGACCGCGAGCATGGTGATCACCGCGCCGACGCCGATGATGATGCCCAGCATCGTCAGGGTCGAGCGCAGCTTGTTGACCTTGAGCGCGTTGAGCGCGATGCGCAGGGTGGCCAGCAGGTTCATGCCGGCTGCGCCGCGCGGGCGTCGAGTGCGGCATTGGCGCGGTCCTCGACCACGCGGCCGTCGCGGAAGCCGATGATGCGCCGGGCGAAGGCCGCGACATCGTGCTCGTGGGTGACCAGGACCACGGTGATGCCCTCGCGGTTCAGCGACTGCAGCAGGCCCATCACTTCGACGCTGGTGCGCGAGTCGAGCGCGCCGGTCGGCTCGTCGGCCAGGACCAGCACCGGGTCGTTGACCAGCGCGCGCGCGATCGCCACGCGCTGTTGCTGTCCGCCCGAGAGCTGCGACGGCTGGTGGTCGAGGCGCTCGCCGAGCCCGACCTGCTCGAGGCGCAGCTTCGCGCGCGCGCGCCGCTCCGCCTTCGGCAGGCCGGTGTAGAGCAGCGGCAGCTCGACGTTCTCCTGCGCGGTGGTGCGCGGCAGCAGGTTGAACTGCTGGAACACGAAGCCGACGCGCCGGTTGCGGATCGCCGCGAGCGCGTCGCCGGACAGGTGCGCGACGTTCTCCCCGGCCAGGAAGTAGTCGCCCGCGGTCGGCGCGTCGAGGCAGCCGATCAGGTTCATGAACGTCGACTTGCCCGACCCGGACGGCCCCATGACGGCGACGAACTCGCCGGCGTCGATCGAAAGCGAGACCCCGTCGAGCGCGCGCACCACGGTCTCGCCCATGCGGTACTCCTTGGCCAGGTCGCGCGTGCGGATCAGGGGCTCGGCCATGCGACGCTCGGGCGCGCTAGAACGGCAGCCGCGGGCCGCGCGGCGCCGTCGGCGGCGCCGCGCCCTTGGCGCCGCCGGTGACCCCGATCAGCACCTCCTGGCCTTCCTTGAGTTCGGCCGACACCACCTCCGTGGCGGCGCCGTCGGTCAGGCCGAGGCGCACCTGCACCGCCTTCGGCTTGCCGTCGGCATCGGCGATCCACACGCGGCCGCGCTGCGGCGCGCGACCGGCCTGCTCGGCGATGATCTCCGCGTAGCGCTTCTTCTGCTCCTCGCCCAGGATCGCCATCACCTTCTCGCGGACCTCGGCGCGATTGCGCTCCACCGCGCGCGGCCGCTCGGCCTCGGAGAGGTCGCGCAGCGCCATGAACTTCTCGCGCATGCCGGCGAAGATCGCGTCGAGCTTCGCCTGCTGGTCGGCGTCGAGCTTGAGTTCGGCGACCAGGCGCTCGCGCTGCGCGGCGAGTTGCCCGCGGCCGCCGCCGGGGCCGCCGCCCGCGCCGCCGCCGCCCTCGGCCGGCGCCGCCTTGGCCGGCGCCGCGCCGGGCGCGCCCGCCGGCTCGTCGCTCGCCCCCGGCGGCCGGAAGCGCAGCGCCGCGTTGGCGACCTTGAGCACGCTGTCGCGCCGGTCGGTGGTGATGCGCACCGAGGCCGTCATGCCGGGCAGCAGGATCAGCTCCGGATTGGCCGCCGAGATCACCACCGTGTAGGTGACCACGTTGGAGACGGTCTGCGCCGCCTTGCGCACCTGCCGCACCTGGCCGTTGAAGGTGCGCCCGGGGAAGGAGTCGACGGTGAAGGTCGCGTTCTGCCCGACGCGGATGCGGCCGACGTCGGACTCGTCGATCGCCGCATCGACCTGCATGTCGCCGAGGTTCTGCGCGATCACGAACAGCTCGGGCGCCTGCAGCGACGCCGCCACGGTCTGGCCCGGCTCGATCGAGCGCTTGACCACGACGCCGTTGACCGGCGAGCGGATCGCCGTGCGCTGCAGGTCGACCCGCGCCTGCGCCGCCTGCGCCTCGCGCTGCTTGACCACCGCCTCCGAGTTGCGCGCGTTGGCGAGCGCGACGCTCAGCTGGGCGCGCGCCGATTCCAGGCCCGCGAGCTGCGCCTTGTACAGCGCGTCGGCCTTGTCGGCCTCGGAGGGCGCGATGAAGTTCTTCTCGACCAGGGACTTCTTGCGGTCGAGGTCGCGCCTGGCCTCGGCCAGGTTGGCCTCGGCGCGCGCGACTTCCGCGCGCTGGACCGCGACGTTCGCCTGCTGGGTGCCGATCGACGCGCGCGCGGCGTCGAGGTCCGCCTGCGCCTGGCGCAGGCGGTACTCGATCTGCTCCGGATCGATGCGCGCGATCAGCTGGTCCTTCTTCACCTCGCTGTTGAAGTCGACGAAGATTTCCTTGACCTGGCCCGAGACCTGCGAGCCGACCGACACCGACACGACCGGATTGAGGATGCCGGTCGCGGCGACGGTCGCCACCAGCGCCCCGCGCTCGACCTTGGCGGTGCGGAACTTCTGCGCCTCGTCCTTGGTGCCGAGCGCGCGCCACCCGAACCAGCCCGCGCCGGCAACGGCGACGGCGGCCAGAAGCCACCCGATGGTCCTGCCTCGCCCCTTCGCCATTGCCAGCATCGTCCCGCGCAGTTGTGTCGCGCGATTCTAGGAGGTTTCCACCCGCCCTTCGCGGCGCAGTTGTAACCGCCTGTGACCGCGCCCGCGCGCCGGCTCAGCGCACCGCGTTGGCGCCGACCACCGTCAGCGCCGTCATGTTGACGATCCGGCGCACCGTCGCCGACGGCGTGAGGATGTGCACCGGCGCGGCGCAGCCGAGCAGGATCGGACCGATCGTCACGCCGCCGCCGGCGGCGGTCTTGAGCAGGTTGTAGCTGATGTTGGCCGCCTCCATGTTCGAGAACACCAGCAGGTTGGCCTCGCCCTTCAGGGTCGAATCCGGCAGCACTGCGCGCCGCACCTCGGGATCGAGCGCGGCATCGCCGTGCATCTCGCCGTCGACCTCCATCCCCGGCGCGCGCTCGCGCAGCAGCGCGAGGACGTTGCGCATCTTGACCGCGCTCGGGCTGTCGATGGTGCCGAAGTTCGAATGCGACAGCAGCGCCACCTTCGGCGTCAGGCCGAAGCGGCGCATCTCCTCGGCGGCCATGATGGTGATGCTCGCCAGCTCCTCGGCGCTCGGGTCGAGGTTGACGTGGGTGTCGACCAGGAACACGGTGCGCCCGGGCAGCATCAGGCCGTTCATCGCCGCGTACTGGCCGACCCCGGCGCGCCGCCCGAGCGCCTGGTCGACGTAGTGCAGATGCAGCGCGTGGGTGCCGAAGGTGCCGCAGATCATGCCGTCGGCGTCGCCCTTGCGGATCATCATGGCGCCGATCAGGGTCAGGCGCCGGCGCATCTCGATCTTCGCGTACTGCAGGGTCACGCCCTTGCGCTTGGTGAGGTCGTGGTAGCTCTGCACGTAGTCGCGGTAGCGCTCGTCGAACTCCGGATTGACCAGGTCGAAGTCCAGGCCCGGGCGCATGCGCAGGCCGAAGCGCTCGAGGCGCTGCTCGATCACCGCGGGGCGGCCGACGATCACCGGGCGCGCGATGCGCTCGTCGACGATCACCTGCGCCGCGCGCATGACGCGCTCCTCCTCCCCCTCGGCCAGCACGATGCGGCTCTTCTTGCCCGCCTCGAAGGCCGCGCGCGCGGCCTGGAACACCGGCTTCATCAGCAGGCCCGACTGGTAGACGAACTGCTCGAGCTGGCTGCGGTAGGCGTCGAAGTCGGCGATCGGCGTGGTGGCCACGCCCGATTCCATCGCCGCCTTCGCCACCGCCGGCGACACCTTGGCGATCAGGCGCGGGTCGAACGGCTTGGGGATCAGGTACTCCGGGCCGAACGCGAGGTCGCCGGTGCCGTAGGCCAGCGCCACCACCTCGCTCTGCTCGGCCTGCGCCAGGTCGGCGATCGCCCGCACCGCGGCGAGCTCCATCTCGGCGGTGATGGTGGTCGCGCCGGCGTCGAGCGCGCCGCGGAAGATGAACGGAAAGCACAGGACGTTGTTGACCTGGTTCGGGTAGTCGGTGCGCCCGGTGGCGATCACCGCGTCGCTACGCACCGCCTTGACGTCCTCGGGCAGGATCTCGGGGTTGGGGTTGGCGAGCGCGAAGATCAGCGGCCGCGCCGCCATCTTCGCCACCATGTCCTTCTTGAGCACGCCGCCGGCGGACAGCCCGAGGAAGATGTCGGCGCCGGCGATCACCTCGCCCAGGGTGCGCGCCGGGGTGTCCTTGGCATAGCGCGCCTTGTTGTCGTCCATCTCCTCGCGGCGGCCGGTGTAGACCACGCCGGCGATGTCGGTGACGATGATGTTCTCCATCGGCAGCCCCATCTTGACCAGGAGGTCGAGGCAGGACAGCGCGGCGGCGCCGGCGCCGGAGGCGACCAGCTTGACCCGGGAGATCTCCTTGCCGACCACCTTCAGTCCGTTGAGCAGGGCCGCGCCGACGATGATCGCCGTGCCGTGCTGGTCGTCATGAAAGACCGGGATCTTCATGCGCTCGCGCAGCTTGCGCTCGATGTAGAAGCACTCGGGCGCCTTGATGTCCTCCAGGTTGATGCCGCCGAAGGTCGGCTCCAGGGCCGCGATGATGTCGACCAGCCGGTCGGGGTCGCGCTCGGCGATCTCGATGTCGAACACGTCGATGCCGGCGAACTTCTTGAACAGCACGCCCTTGCCCTCCATCACCGGCTTGGCCGCCAGCGGGCCGATCGCGCCCAGGCCCAGCACCGCGGTGCCGTTGGTGACCACGCCGA
>JAEUOS010000228.1 GCA_016790695.1 Burkholderiales bacterium | reverse complement strand
GTCGAGCGCGTGATCGGATTCAAGCGCGGCACCGGCGGCACCTCGGGCGTGGAGTACCTGCGCAGGATGCTCGAGGTCGTGCTGTTTCCCGAGATCTGGTCGCTGCGCACGTCGCTCTGAATTTCTGCGCCGGCGGTGCCGACGCGTCGGCCGGCCAGGCGCGCATGCGCGGCGGATCCTCGCGGTCGGTGCAGCGAATGGGGACGATCGAGTGCGAGGGCGATGCGCCGCAGGCGGCGCAAGGCGACACGGTCAGACGCGAAATCGAACGCCGCGTTCAGAGGAGAGACGCGGATCGCGTGGACTTCCTGAACCGTCTTCGTGGGGGTAACTGGTGGCCTGGGGCGGAATCGAACCACCGACACAAGGATTTTCAGTCCTCTGCTCTACCGACTGAGCTACCAGGCCGTTGCGCTTCTCAACGCAAGCGCGCGATTATAGCCAAAAACGCCGGCTATTCCGACCCCTTGGACGGCGGCGCGCTCGGCGGGAAGGTCACCGTGAACAGGGCGCCGCCGAGCGGCGCGGTGCCGACGGTGACGCGGGCGCGGTGCTTGGCGGCGATCTCGCGCACGATCGCCAGGCCGAGGCCGGAGCCGTCGAGGTTGCGGCCGTCGGGGTCGCTGCCGAGCACGCGGTAGAAGCGCTCGAACACCAGCTCGCGCTCGTGCTCCGGGATGCCGGGGCCGTTGTCCTCGACCATCAGGACCGCGCCGTTCTCGGCCGTGCGCACGTGTACGGTGATCACGCCGCCGTCGGGCGTGTAGCGGATCGCGTTGTCGATCAGGTTGCCGATCAGCTCGGCCAGGAGCACCGGGTCGCCGTCGACGAACACCGGGTCCTCGCGCGCCTCGTCGCAGCCGAGGTCGATGCGCTTCTTCATCGCCGCGCCCACCCAGTCGCGCACGCGTTCGCGGGCCAGCTCGTCGAGCGCGAGCCGGCGCAGGACCGGCGGCGCGGCCTCGCCGCCGCTGCGCTCGGCGCGCGTCAGCGCGAGCAGCTGGTTGACCATGCGCACGCTGCGCTCGGTCGACAGCGCCATCTGGCGCAGGCTCTCGCGCAGCTCGGCCGGGTCGCCGCCGTCGCGGGCCTGCAGCATCGCCAGCTCGGTCTGGGTCTTCAGGCCCGCCAGCGGCGTGCGCAGCTGGTGCGCGGCATTGGCGATGAAGCGCTGCTGGCCCTTGAGGCTCTCGTCGAGCTGCTGCATGAGCTGGTTGATCGAGCGGATCAGGGGGGCCACCTCCTCGGGCGCGGCGCGCGGGTCGATCGGCGAGAGGTCGCCGGGGCGGCGACGCCCGATGCGCTGGGCCAGGTCGGCCAGCGGCGCCAGGCCGCGCACGAGGCCGAACCAGATCAGCGTGACCGCGAGCGGCAGCACGACGAACTGCGGCAGGATCACGCCCTTGGCGATCTCGTTGGCGAGTTCGGCGCGCTTGTTGAGGGTCTCGGCCACCTGCACCAGGGGCAGGTTGACGTCCTCGCGCCCGTCGCCGGCGCTGAATCCGGGCGGCGTCACGCGGATATAGGCGATCCGCACCTCGGCGCCATTCAGCAGGTCGGAGCGCAGCAGCACCTGGTTGGGCTGGATCGGCTCGTATTCGTAGGGCAGCGGCAGCTGCGGGTCGCCGGCGATGAACTCGCCGCGCAGTCCCAGGACCTGGAAGTACATCGTGTCGGTCTCGTCGGACGAGAGGATCTCGCGCTGCGGCAGCGGCTGGTCGGCGACGAGCCGGCCGTCGCGCACGCGCAGCCGGTCGGCAAGCGACGCGGCGGTGTCGGCGAGCGCGCGGTCGTAGGGCGGATTGGACAGGGCCTGCGCCGACACGTAGGTCAGCACGATCGACACCGGCCAGAGCAGCATCACCGGCACCAGCAGCCAGTCGAGGATCTCGCCGAACAGCGACAGGCGCGCGCGCTGCGTCCCGGGGCGCGGCGCCGCGTCCGCCGTGTCGTCCCGCGCGAGCAGGTCGGCGGTCTTGTCCGGGGCCATGGCGATGCCGGCGCGCCCGGCGCTAGGCCTGGTCGGGCGCCGGCGCCTTCTCGAGGCAATACCCGAGACCGCGCACCGTGGCGATGCTGGCGCCGGGCTCGAGCTTCTTGCGCAGCCGATGCACGTAGACCTCGATCGCGTTGGTGCTCACCTCGTCGCCCCATTCGCACAGGTGCTGCACCAGCGCCTCCTTGCTCACCAGGCGCCCGGCGCGCTGCACCAGGATCTCGAGCAGCCCGAGTTCGCGCGCCGAGAGCTCGAGCGGGGCTTCGTTGAGGTAGGCCATGCGGCCGCTGACGTCGAAGGACAGCGCGCCGTTCTGGATCAGGGTCGGCGCGCCGGCGAAGCCGCGCCGGATCAGCGCGCGCACGCGCGCCTCGAGCTCGGCGAGCTCGAAGGGCTTGACCATGTAGTCGTCGGCCCCGAGGTCGAGGCCGCGCACGCGGTCCTCGACGCCGTCCATCGCGGTCAGGATCAGCACCGGCATCTTGGCATTGACGCCGGCCGCCTTGCCGCGCAGGCGCCGGAGCACCTCGTGCCCCGACATCTTCGGCAGGCCGAGGTCGAGGATCATCAGGTCGTAGGGCTGGGTGCCGGCGGCGGTGTCGGCCTCGCTGCCGTTCTTCACGTGGTCGACCGCGTAGCCGCTGCGTCGCAGCGAGCGGCACAGGCCGTCGGCCAGCACCGGGTCGTCCTCCGCGATCAGAATGCGCATGGCTGCCTCCGTCCCAGTCGCGTCCCCGGCCGTCGACGCCGTCGCGCATCGGGTGACGGCTTGCCGGTCGTCGCCGGCTTCGGTCCTGGGCGTCGCATCGGCGCGTCCCGCGCCCGCTGCCGGGCCGGCGGGGCACGCCTGCGCAGTCGAGTGTAGCACCGCGTCCGACGCGCCGGGACGCAGGGCTCAGTCGTCGAGCCGGAACAGGCGGCGCAGGTCCTCGCCCCAGGAAACCGGCTTCAGCACGCTGAAGAGGTTGTTGAAATCGTCGCTCCAGGGCTTCAGTCCGGGCAGGGGCTCGATCGCCGCGCGCTTCTTCTTCACCTCGGGGTCGTCGAGGAAGGCGCGGTTGCGGGTGACGATCACCCAGTCGGTGCGCGACAGGTCGGCGTCGTCGGGATCGTCGGTGATCAGCACCGCCTCCATGCCGACCTCGTCGGCGAGGAGCTTGACCACCGGCGCGAGCTGCAGGTAGCGGTTGGTGACGTGGAACGCGACGGCGCCGTCGGGCTTGATGTGGCGCAGGTACACGGCCAGCGCCTCGCGCGTGATCAGGTGCACCGGGATCGCGTCGCTGGAAAAGGCGTCGACCGCGAGCACGTCGAACTTCTGCGGCGCCTCGCGCTCGAGCACCAGGCGCGCGTCGCCGAGCGCGGTCTCGACCTTGGCGCCGCTCTCGGCCAGGTAGTAGAAGTAGTGCGAGGCGATGTCGATGACCTGCGGGTTGATCTCGTAGAGGCGGAACACGTCGCCCTTCCCGCCGTAGGCGGCCAGCGTGCCCGCACCGAGGCCGATGACGCCGACGCGCTGGCCGTCCGGGTGGATGCGCTCGATCGCCATGCCGACGCCCGAGGAGTCGCCGTAGTAGGAGGTGATGACGCCGCGGCGGTCGCGCCCGACGTACTGTTCGCCGTGCATGATCACCCCGTGCATCAGGCGGCGGATCGCGTTCGGGTTCTCGTCGGGCAGCGCCTGCTTGACGCGCAGCGCGCCGTAGAAGTTGCGGCTGACGCGGATCGTGTCCTCCTTCATGAACTTGCCGTACGCGTTGGCGTAATAGGCGCACACGCCGGTGGCGACGATCGCCGCCAGCGGCGCGAACGCGGTCACGGGCGCGGCGAACAGCCTGCGCGTGACCACCAGCGCCATCAGCGCGCAGGCGGCAAGGCCGAGCGGCAGCTCCCAGTAGATGTCGAACAGCCGCGGCGCGGCCAGGCCCACGAACATGCCGCCGGCGGCACCGCCGACCGAGAGCATCAGGTAGAAGCGCGTCAGGTAGCGCGGCGCCGGCTTGGCATGGGCGAGTTCGCCGTGGCAGAACATGCAGGCGAGGAACAGGCCGGCGCAGTACAGCGGCACGGCGTAGTCGATGCGCAGCACGCCGCGCTCGGCGATCAGCCCCCAGGACATCAGGCCGAGGATCACCAGGGTCGGGCCGAGCCAGAGCGAGCGCACATACCAGCCGCGGCCGCCGCGTCCCTCGAAGCACAGGACGAAGGTGAGCAGGTAGAGCGTGAGCGGCAGCACCCACAGGAACGGCACCGAGGCGACGTTCTGGGTGATGTGGGTGGAGATCGCAAGCAGCAGCATCGACGCCAGCGCGGCCAGCGCGAACCAGAGCGCGTAGTCGCGCGCGCCCGGCGGGGGGTCGGCCCGCACATCGGCGGGCGCACCGGCCGCCGCATTGGCCGACGCGGCATCCGGCACGGCGGCCGCGGCGCCGGCGGGCGCCGCATCGGGCGCCGCCGCGCCGCGCCGCGCGCGCCAGGCGCTGGCCGCGCACAGCGCGACGAACAGCGCGTAGGCGGCGCTCCAGCCCCAGGCCTGCACCTGCGTGGACACCCACATCTCGATCGCGAACGGGTAGGCGAGCAGGCCGACGAGCGAACCGAAATTCGACAGCGCGAAGAACCGGTAGACGCGCCGGGCGGTCGCCGGGTCGGTGTGCTCGCGCGCGAACCAGCTCTGCACCAGCGGGCCGGTGGTCGAGAGCATGAAGTAGGGCAATCCGATGGTCGCCGCGAGCAGCCCGAGGATGCGCAGGATCGGGTCCTCGCTGCCGGTCGGCTTCCAGCCGGCGCCGGCCAGGATCGGCAGCGAGGCGAGGCTCGCCACGAGGAGCGCGATGTGCAGCGTCGACTGCGTGCGCGGCTTGAGTCGCGACGAGACGTC
The DNA here is from genome assembly GCA_016790695.1 of Burkholderiales bacterium. Lineage (GTDB taxonomy): Bacteria > Pseudomonadota > Gammaproteobacteria > Burkholderiales > JAEUOS01 > JAEUOS01. The sequence continues at coordinate 2,915 of JAEUOS010000228.1, read as the reverse complement.
GGAATACGCGTAGCCGGCGAGCAGGGCCAGCTGAAAGAACACCAGGCAGGTGGTCCACACCGCCGCCGAGCCGCCGAACCAGGGCAGGATCTGCTTGGCGATGATCGGCTGCACCAGGAACAGGAGGAAGCTCGAGACGAGAATGGTGGCCGCGTAGAGGATCATGGGCGAAGGCTGGGCGGAGCCCGAAGGCGGGGTCGGAATGCGCGGGGCGGCCGGGCATCCATGAAAAAAGCGCCACGCGTCGGCGCGGCGCTCGAAAATGGCGGGCGAAGTTTAGTCCAAAGCGCTCGCCGGCACCGCCGGCGGCCGCGCGTGGGGCCGGCGCGAGCGCGCGGTCGGCCCAGGCTAGGCGAGGTAGCGCGCGAGCGCGGCCGGGTCGACGTTGCCGCCGGAGAGGATCACGCCGACGCGCTTGCCCGCGAGATCGATCTGCCCGCCGAAGGCCGCCGCCGCCGCCAGGCAGCCGGTCGGCTCGACCACGATCTTCATGGTCGCCACGAAGAAGCGCATCGCCGCGATCAGTTCGGCGTCGCTCACGGTGAGGACATCGGCGACGAGCGCGCGAATGATCGGAAAGGTGAGCCGGCCCGGCGCCTGCGTCTGCGCGCCGTCGGCGATGGTCGCGGGCACCGGGATGCGCACGATGGCGCCCGTGCGGAACGACTGCTGCACGTCGTTGCCCGCCTCGGGCTCGACCGCGATGACGCGGCACGCCGGCGCGAGCGCCCTGGCGGCGAGCGCACAGCCCGACACCAGGCCGCCGCCGCCGGTGCAGACGAACAGGATGTCGAGCGGTCCGGCGTCCTCGATCAGTTCCTTGGCGGCGGTGCCCTGGCCGGCGATGACGTCGGGATGGTCGTAGGGCGGAATCAGGGCGAGGCCGCGCTCCTCCGCGAGGCGGCGGGCGAGCGCCTCGCGGTCCTCGGTCATGCGGTCATAGGTGACGACCGCGGCGCCGTAGCCGCGGGTGGCGGCGAGCTTGATCGCCGGCGCGTCGGCCGGCATGACGATGGTCGCGGCGACGCCCTGCAGGCGGCTGGCGAGCGCGATGGCCTGCGCGTGGTTGCCCGACGAGAACGCGAGCACGCCGCGGCGGCGCGCCGCCTCGTCGAGCCGGGCGATGGCGTTGTAGGCGCCGCGGAACTTGAAGGCGCCCATGCGCTGCAGGTTCTCGGCCTTGAAATGGAGCCGCGCGCCGACGCGCGCGTCGGCCGTGCGCGAGGTCAGCACCGGCGTGCGGTGGGCGACGCCGTCGAGGCGCGCGGCCGCCGCGACCACGTCCGCGTAGCTGACCGGCAGGTTCATCGCAGTGTCCAAGGGGCAGGGGATGCGGCGCGCCGGCGCGGTGGAGGGCGCCGCGACCCCGCCGGTGCGCGGCGGTCGTCGCAGCGCATGACGGCGTCCGGCGGCACGCGCTTCGTTTCGGGGATGCGCATTGTGGCATGCTGGATCACCGGCGTGCTTGCATTCGCGGCGCGCCGCCCCCAATGTTCCGCCGACAACCTCCGGATGCCGTGCCATGCCCGCCAATCCCGTCCTCGACATCGCGCCGCTCGGCTTTCCGTGGCCGACCGTCGACCCGTTCCTCTTCTGCGTCCACCACGACGACCGCTATCCGCCCGGCAACGCGCAGATGGGTCCGGCGGCCTCGCTCGCCGGCCGCGCGCTCGGGCAGGATTTCGCCGGCAAGGACGGCTGGCGCATGTACCACGGCACCACGGTGCCGGGGTTCCCCGCGCATCCGCATCGCGGCTTCGAAACCGTGACCATCGTGCGGCGCGGCCTGATCGACCATTCCGATTCGCTCGGCGCCGCGGCGCGTTTCGGCCACGGCGACGTGCAGTGGCTGACCGCGGGGCGCGGCATCGTCCATGCGGAGATGTTCCCGCTGCTCGCGCGCGATGCCGGGAACCCGCTCGAGTTGTTCCAGATCTGGCTCAACCTGCCTGCGCGCAACAAGATGGCGCCGCCGCACTTCCGCATGCTCTGGGCCGGAGACTTGCCGCGCCGCGCCTGGCGCGGGCCCAACGGCGCCGCGACCGAGGTGACCTGCATCGCCGGTGCCTGGGACGACCTCCAGCCGCCGGCGCCGCCGCCGCATTCGTGGGCCGCCGATGCCGACGCCGACCTCGCGATCTGGACCATCCGCCTCGATCCCGGCGCCGTCTGGACGCTGCCCGCGGCGCGCGGGGCGGCGACGCGGCGCTGCCTCTACCTGTTCAGCGGCGCCGGCGCGTCATTCGGCGGGCAGGCGGTGCCCGCCGGCTCCTGCGTCGCGCTCGATGCGAGCGCGCCGGTCGAACTCGCCAACGGCGCCGCGCCCAGCGAACTGCTGATGCTGCAGGGACGGCCGATCGGCGAGCCGGTGGCCCAGGCCGGGCCGTTCGTCATGAATACCGAAGCCGAGGTGCGCCAGGCGTTCGCGGACTACCGCGCCACCGGATTCGGCGGCTGGCCCTGGCCCGACGCGGCGCCGGTGCACGGCCGGGACCCCGGCCGCTTCGCCCGCCATGCCGACGGCCGCGTCGAGCGGGCCTGAGCCGTTCCCGCGACATCTCCATCGAGAAAGCGCAAAGGGCCCGCGGTTGCCCGCGAGCCCTTTGTTCGTTGCAGCCTGGACCGGACGATCGTCCGATGCTGCCGGTGATCTTCCCCGGTCCGGGCAGGCGACGGGCGGGTCAGCGCCCGTCGCCGTTCGGCATTACATGTCCATGCCGCCCATGCCGCCCATGCCACCCATGCCGCCACCGGGCATGCCGCCGGCTGCCGGTTTGTCTTCCGGCAGTTCGCCGACCATCGCGTCGGTGGTGAGCATCAGGCCGGCGACCGACGCCGCGTTTTGCAGCGCGGTGCGGGTCACCTTGGTCGGATCGAGCACGCCCATCTCGACCAGGTCGCCGTAGGTGTCGTCC
>JAEUOS010000200.1 GCA_016790695.1 Burkholderiales bacterium | reverse complement strand
GCCGCTGCGGGTCGCGCCATGAGGCCGGCGCGCCGCGCCGGCGCCGCCCGCCGCTGCCTCGCCGCGGCGGCGGCGCTGCTCGGCCTCGGCGCGCCGGGCCCGACGCCCGCGGCCGAGGTGCCGGCGTTCGCGCAGGTGCGCGCGGCCTGGCGCGCGTCGGAGACCTGGCTTCTCGACCGCACCGGCGCGCCGCTTCAGCGCCTGCGCACCGACGCGCGCGTGCGGCGCCTCGCGTGGACGCCGCTGGCGCAGGTGTCGCCGGCGCTGCGCGCGGCCGTGGTCGCCGCCGAGGACCAGCGCTTCGCCGAGCACGACGGCGTCGACTGGCCGGCCGCGCTGCAGGCCGCGCTCGACAACCTCGGCGGCGCGCGCATGCGCGGCGCGTCGACCATCAGCATGCAGCTGGCCGGGCTCCTCGATCCCGCGCTCGCGCGCGGCGAGGACGGCCGCAGCGTCGCGCAGAAGGTGGCGCAGGTGCGTGCCGCACTGGCGCTGGAGAAGCGCTGGACCAAGGACCAGATCCTCGAGGCCTACCTCAACCTCGCCACCTTCCGCGGCGAACTCGAGGGCGTCGCGGCGATGTCGCACGGCCTGTTCGGCAAGGCGCCGCACGGGCTCGACCGGCGCGAGGCGGCGCTCGCGGCGGCGCTGCTGCGCGCCCCCACCGCGGCGCCGGCGCGCGTCGCCGAGCGCGCCTGCGCGCTGCTCGCGCGCGACCGCGCCGCCGCGCCGCCGCCGCGCGCCGACCGCGCGCCGTGCGACGGCCTGGCCGAGCAGGCGCGCCAGGCGCTCGCGCGCGGCCACGCGGCGTTTCCGCGCGAGGACGCGGCGCCGCACGCGGCGCGCCGCCTGTTCGCCGCGGCCGCGGCGCGCCCCGGCGCGCGCCTGGCCAGCACCCTCGACGCCGGCGTGCAGGCGGCGGCGCGCGCGGCGCTGCGCGCGCGCCTGACCGAGCTCGCCGGCCGCAACGTCGAGGACGGCGCGGTGGTGGTGCTCGACAACGCCAGCGGCGAGGTGCTGGCCTATGTCGGGTCCTCGGGCGACCTGTCGCAGGCGGGCGCGGTCGACCATGCCGACGCGCCGCGCCAGGCCGGCTCGACGCTCAAGCCGTTCCTGTACGCGCTCGCGATCGAGGAGCGCCGCCTCACCGCCGCGTCGGTGCTCGACGACGCGCCGCTGCAGCTGCCCACCGCCGGCGGCCTGTACGCGCCGCGCAACTACAGCGCCGCCTACCGCGGCCCGGTGTCGCTGCGCGCGAGCCTGGGCGCCTCGCTCAACGTGCCGGCCGTGCGCACGCTGGTCATGGTCGGGCCCGACCGGCTGCTCGCGCGCCTGCGCGACGCCGGCCTCGACACCCTGACCGCGACGGGCGACCACTACGGCTACGCGCTGGCGCTGGGCGGCGCCGACGTCACGCTGCTGCAGCTGACCAACGCCTACCGCATGCTCGCCAACGACGGCATGTGGAGCGCACCGCGCCTGACCGCGGGCGCGGCGGCAGCGCCGGCGCGGCGCGTCTACGCCGCCGCCGCCGCGCACATCGTCGCCGACATCCTCGCCGATCGCGCCGCGCGCGCCGCCACCTTCGGCCTCGCCAATCCGCTCGAGACGCCGTTCTGGAGCGCGGTCAAGACCGGCACCAGCAAGGACATGCGCGACAACTGGGCGATCGGCTTCTCGCGCCGCCACACGGTCGGCGTCTGGGTCGGCAACGCCGGCGGCAGCCCGATGCACGACGTCTCCGGCGTCGACGGCGCGGCGCCGGTGTGGCACGACCTGATGCTGACCCTGCACCGCCGCGCGCCGGCCGCGGCCGCGCCGCCCGCGGCACCGCCGGGCGTGGTGGCGCAGCGCGTGCGCTTCGAGCCGCCGATCGAGCCGCCGCGCACCGAACTGTTCACCGCGGGCAGCGCGCGCGCGGTGGTCCGCCTGGCCGATCCGGGCGCGGCCGGACCGCGGATCGCCTCGCCGACCGCGGGCGCGATCGTCGCGCTCGACCCCGACATTCCGCCGGACCGCCAGCGCCTGCTGTTCGCCGCCAGCGGCGCGGCCGCGCTGCGCTGGCAGCTCGACGGCCGCGTGCTGGGCGCGGCCGCGCGCGCGCACGCGTGGTTCCCGCAGCCGGGCCGCCACACCCTGCGCCTGGTCGACGACCGCGGCACGGTGCACGACGAGGCCAGCTTCGAGGTGCGCGGCGCGACGCGGCGAAGCGCCGCCCCCTGAGTGCGATAATTCGGCCCTGCGCCCGCTGCCGCGCGCCGCGCCGATCCCGGCGGCGACGCGCCGCCCGTGCAAGAGCCTCCGCAAGAAAGCCCCCGCCATGCGCCCCTGCCGCCGCCCCCTCCGCCGCCCCGCCGCGGCCCTCGCTGCCGCCCTCGCCCTGCTCGCCGCCGTCCCCGGCCTGGCGCAGGCGCCGGCCAAGCCGGCCGCGCCGGCACCCGCGAAGCCGGCGCCGACACCCGCGGCCAAGCCCGGCCCGGCGGGCGGCGATGCCGCGGCCGCGCCCGGGGTCGTCGCCCGCGTCAACGGCGCGCCGATCCCCGAATCGCGCCTGGTGCAGATGCTGCGCCAGAGCCAGGCCGGCGGCCAGGCCGACACCCCCGAACTGCGCCGCCAGCTGCGCGACCGCCTGATCGCCCAGGAACTCGCGGCGCAGGCCGCGGTGGCGGCCGGGCTGGACAAGCATCCGGAGGTGCTGGCCCAGATCGAATTCAGCCAGCGCGACACCCTCGCCAACGCCTATGTGCTGTCGGTGCTCAACCGCAATCCGCTGACCGAGGCCGCGGTGCGTGCCGAGTACGACAAGCTGGTCGCCCAGTCGGGCCGCAACGAGTACAAGGCGCGCCACGTGCTGGTCGGCACCGAGGACGAGGCGAAGAAGATCATCGCCGAGCTGGGCCGCGGCGCCAGCTTCGACACGCTGGCGGCACAGTCGAAGGACGCCGGCAGCGCGCAGAACGGCGGCGACCTCGGCTGGGCGCCGGCCGAGCAGTACGTGCAGCCGTTCGCCGACGCGCTGGTCAAGCTCGGCAAGGGCCAGACCACGCAGGCGCCGGTGCAGACCCAGTTCGGCTGGCACGTGATCCGGCTCGACGACACGCGCGAGCGGCCGGTGCCGACCTTCGACCAGGTGCGCGGGCAGGTGGCGCAGCAGATGCAGCGCGCCCAGATCCAGGCGATCGTGCGCGAGCTGCTGGGCAAGGCCAAGGTCGAGTAGGCGCCGCCGCCGGGCGGGGTGAACCCGCATGCCGCCCGCGCGGCACAGCGGGTATGATTGCCGCCGCCAAGTACCCCAACAGGAGACCGTCTCATGAAGATTGCCCCATCCCTCAAGCTGGCGGGCGGCGCGCTGCTGCTCGCCGCCGCCGCCCTCGCGCAGGCGCAGGCGCCGGTCAAGATCGGCTTCATCGCCGAGCTCTCCGGCCCGCAGGGCGCGCTCGGCCAGGACCAGTACGACGCCTTCATGATGGTGGTGCAGGCCAACGGCGGGCGCCTCGGCGGCGTGCCGGTCGAGGTGCTGCGCGAGGACAGCCAGCTGAAGCCCGAGGTCGCGGTGCAGATCGTCGACAAGCTGATCGAGCGCGACCGCGTGCCGATCATCACCGGCGTCACCTTCTCCAACGTGATGATGGCGATCCACAAGAAGATCGTCGAGAAGGAGGTGTTCCTGATCGGCTCGAACGCCGGGCCCTCGCCGATCGCCGGGCCGCAGTGCTCGCCGTTCTTCTTCTCGACCTCGTGGCAGAACGACCAGCAGGCCGAGGTCGTCGGCAAGTACGCGACCGACCGCGGCTTCAAGCGCATCGTCGCGATGGCGCCGAACTACCAGGCCGGCAAGGACTTCATCGCCGGCTTCAAGCGCTACTACAAGACGCCGCTGGCCAACGAGATCTACACCTCGCTGACCCAGCAGGACTACTCGGCCGAGCTCGCGCAGGTGCAGGCGGCCAATCCCGACGCGGTGTTCGTGTTCTATCCGGGCGGGCTCGGCGTGAACTTCGTCAAGCAGTACAACCAGGCCGGGCTGAAGGCCAAGATCCCGCTGCTCAACACCTCGACCGTCGACGGCATCACGCTGCCGGCGCAGGGCGACGCGGCGCTGGGCGTGCTGACCGGCACCTTCTGGGGCCCGGACTTCAGCAATCCGGCGAACCGCAAGTTCGTCGCCGACTTCGAGGCGAAGTACAAGCGCATCCCGTCGCAGTACGCGGCACAGGCCTACGATTCGGCGCTGCTGCTCGACTCGGCGCTCGCCAAGGTCAAGGGCAACGTCGCCGACAAGCGCGCGTTCCAGGCCGCGCTCAAGGCGGCCGACTTCAAGTCGGTGCGCGGCGACTTCCGGTTCAACACCAACCACTTCCCGATCCAGGACCTGCACATGTTCGAGGCGGTCAAGGACGCGCAGGGGCGCTACACGCTCAAGACCGTGGCGACGCCGCTGAAGGCGGACCGCGACGGCTACTTCGAGAAGTGCCCGATGAAGTAGGGCACGGCGCCGCATTGGGCACCCGGGGGCGCGCGAGCGCCCCTTTTTCATGGGCGGACGGCGCGCGCCGCGGCGGTGGGCGCGGCGCCTGTGCTTCAATGCGCGTTCGACGACACCACGGGGGAGCGCAGGCATGAGCAACCAGGGGGCGGGCCGCGAGGGCCCGGGCGGACACATCGGCATCACCGCGGCCGACAGCACGCCGCACTGGCCCGCGCGCGCCGCCGCGCCGGCGGGCGCGCCCAACGTGCTGGTGATCGCGCTCGACGACACCGGCTTCGCGCACCTCGGCTGCTACGGCTCGGACATCGCGACGCCGAACATCGACGCGCTCGCCGCGCGCGGCATCCGCTACAACAACTTCCACACCACCGCGCTGTGCTCGCCGACGCGCGCCTGCCTCCTGACCGGGCGCAACCACCACTCGGTGGGCATGCGCTTCCTGTCCAACGTCGACACCGGGTTCTCCAACTGCCGCGGCGTCATCACGCCCAAGGCCGCGACGCTCGCCGAGGTGCTGCGCGCCAATGGCTACAACACCTTCGCGCTCGGCAAGTGGCACCTCGCGAACATGGAGGACTGCGGCCCCGCCGGCCCGTTCGACCACTGGCCGCTGCAGCGCGGCTTCGACCGCTACTACGGCTTCCTGGGCGGCGCCACCGACCAGTATTCGCCCGAGCTGACCATCGACAACCGCCCGGTCGATCCGCCGAGCCGGCCCGGCTATCACCTGTCGGAAGACCTGGTCGACCAGGCGATCGCGATGATCACCGGCCAGCGCTCGACCGGCGCCGACCGGCCGTTCTTCATGTACCTGGCCTTCGGCGCCACCCACTCGCCGCACCAGGCGCCGCCCGCGTACATCGCCAAGTACCGCGGCCGCTACGACGGCGGCTGGGACGCGGTGCGCGCCGCGTGGTTCGCGCGCCAGCGCTCGCTGGGCATCGTGCCCGCGGACGCGACGCTCGCGCCGCGCAATCCCGACGTCGCCGCCTGGGACGAGCTCGACCCCGAGCGGAAGCGCCTGTACGCGCGCATGCAGGAGGCCTTCGCCGGCTTCCTCGACCACACCGACGTCCAGGTCGGCCGCCTGCTCGACTTCCTCGACACCATCGGCTGCCGTGACAACACCCTGGTGGTGTTCCTGTCGGACAACGGCGCCAGCCAGGAGGGCGGGCGCGACGGCATCCTCAACGAGCTCGCCTACTTCAACCGCATGACCGAGCCCGTGGCCGAGATGATCGGCCGCATCGACGAGATCGGCGGCGCCAACCTGTACAACAACTACCCGCGCGGCTGGGCCCAGGTCGGCAACACGCCGCTGCGCTTCTACAAGCAGAACACCCACGAAGGCGGCATCCGCGACCCGCTGATCGTCTCGTGGCCGGCGCGCATCCGCGCCGGCGGCGCGGTGCGTGCCCAGTACCACCACGTGATCGACATCTATCCGACCATCCTCGAATGCGTCGGCGTCGCTGCGCCCGAGGTCCACCGCGGCGTGCCCCAGCTGCCGGTCGAGGGCATCAGCTTCGCCTACACCTTCGACGCCGACCCGCCGGCCAGCCGGCGCCGCACCCAGTACTACGAGATGCTCGGCCACCGCGCGATCTGGGCCGACGGCTGGAAGGCGGTCACGCGCCACCGCCAGGGCGAGCCGTTCGAGAAGGACCGCTGGATGCTCTACGACACCACGCGCGACTTCGCCGAGTGCGAGGACCTGGCCGAGAAGGAGCCGCAGAAGCTCGCGGAGATGGTCGCCGCCTGGTGGGCCGAGGCGGGACGCTACAACGTGCTGCCGCTGGACGACCGCTCGGTCGAGCTGTTCGTGCAGCGCCGGCCGCGCGCGGGCGGGCCGCGCCTGAACCTGCGCTACCTGCCGGGCACGCCGCACATCGACCGCTTCGCGATGCCCGACATCCGCAACCGCTCGTTCACCATCGCCGCGGCCGTGCAGCGCGACGCGACCGCGCAGGAAGGCGCGCTGGTCGCCTGCGGCGCGCGCACCGGCGGGCACAGCCTGTTCATCCTCGGGAACCGCCTGTGCTTCGCCTACAACCGCATCGGCAAGGTCACCGTGGTGCAGAGCGAGCGCGAGCTGCCCGCGGGCGAGTGCCGCGTCGCGATGCGCTTCGAGAAGACCGGCGAGCACCGCGGCACGGCGACGCTCCTCGTCGACGGCGTCCCCGCCGGGTCGGCGGCGATCGAACTCCTGCCCTGGCGCCAGAGCGTGTTCGGCATGGACATCGGCGCCGACCACGGCTCCACCGTGTGCGACCTCTATGCGGCGCCGTTCCGCTTCGAAGGGCGGCTCGTGCACGTCGACTACGAGCTCGGCACCGACCGCGACGACCTCGCGAAGGCGGCGCGGGTCGAGGCGAAGAACGCGCTCGCCGATCAGTAGCCGGCCAGCGGGCGCGCGCCCCCGGCGCGCGCGGTCGCCTCAGGCGGCCGCGCCGCGCGCCAGCGTCGCCAGCCGCGCATACCAGGGGTCGTCGCCGCGCCTGAGGTCGGTGTGGGTCGCGAAGTGGTCGCGTCCGGGACGCTCCTCGCACGTCACCGGCGCGCCCTGCGCCGCGAGCATCGCGTGGATGCGCCGGTTGGAGCGGATCGCGCGCGCGCTGTCGCGCTCGCCGTAGGTGAGCGCGAACGGCACGCGGTTGCCCGTGGTCCAGTACAGCGGCGAGAGCACGGTGTCCAGGCGCGGATCGCAGTCGCGCAGCACCGTGGTGTAGACGCGCTCCTCGAGGCTGCCGGGCGCCGGCGCCGGGTCGTGCAGGTCGAGGATGCCGCTGATCGGCAGGCAGCCGGCGATCATGCGGGCGACGCCGGCGCGTTCGGCCTCGGCGGCCCGCAGCGCGGTCAGTGCCGCGAGGTGGCCGCCGGCCGAGTGGCCGGAGAGGAACACGCGGTCCGGCGCCCCGCCCCATTCGGGCAGGCGGCGCTTGAGGTCGGCGAGCACCGCGAGCGCATCCGCGCACGCCGCCGGCAGCGCATGCGCCGGCGTCAGCCGGTACGACGGCGCCACCAGCACCATGCCGAGCGCGGTGACGTGGGGCGCCATGAAGGCGGTGTAGGCGCGATAGCCGTTGGTCCAGCCGCCGCCGTGCCAGAAGACCAGGACGGCCGCGTCGCGCGCATCGCGCGGCGCGTAGACGTCGTAGCGCTGCAGGCGATGCGCGCCGTAGGCGAGATCGCGCGCCACCGCCACGGACTCGGGCAGCGGCTCGCGCGACCACGCCATCACCGTGCGCGCGTAGTCGTCCGCGGCCGCGAACGGCAGCGGCGGCTGGCCGTCGGGATCGTAGTCCGCGCGGTCGGCCGCGGGCGGCGGCGTCATCGCGGCGCCGCTCAGTCGGCCTGGATGCCGGCTTCCTTGATCACCCGGCCGTAGCGGCTGTGGTGATCGGCGTTGATGCGCGCCAGCGCCTCGGGCGCGCCGCCGGCCGGCACCAGCGCGAGCGTGGTCATGCGCGCGAGCACGTCGGGCATCTTGAGGATCTCGTTGACGTGGCCGTTGATCACCCGCACCACCTCGGCCGGCAGGCCCTTGGGCCCCATGAAGCCCTGCCACGCGCCGACCTCGACGCCCCGGATGCCGGCCTCGGCCAGCGTCGGCACCTGCGGCGCGAGCGGCGAGCGCTGCGGATCGGCGACCGCGAGATTGACCAGCTTGCCGGCAGCGATGTGCTGCGCGACCGGGCCCAGGGTGGTGTACATCATCGGGATCTGGCCGCCGACCAGCTCGATGATCGCCGGGCCGCTGCCGCGGTACGGCACCTGCACCACGTTCACCCCGGCGGCCTTGTTGAACATCGCGCCGAGGATGTGCATCGGCGAGCCGGTGCCGGGGCTCGCGTAGTTCTTGACGCGCCCGTCCTTCATCTGCGCGAGCAGGTCGCCCATGGTCTTCGCGCCGGTGCCGGTGTTGGCGACGACGAACAGCGACTGGGTGCCCGCGAGCACGATCGGCGTGGTGTCGGTGAGCGGATCGTAGACCGCGCCGGTGCCCGGCTTGAGCACCAGCGGCGCGGTGGCGAAGGTGTTGGGCGTGAACAGCAGCGTGTAGCCGTCCGCCGGCGCCTTCGCGACATAGGCGTTGCCGATCGTGCCCGAGGCGCCGGTGCGGTTCTCGACCACCACCGACTGGCCGACGCGCGGCGCGAGCTTCTCGGCGAACACGCGCGCCAGGGCGTCGGTGTCGCCGCCCGGGGGGAACGAGACGATGATGTTGATCTGCTTCGACGGGTAGGCCTGGGCAAGCGCGGCGCCGTTGGCGCCGGCGAGACCGGCGAGGGCCAGGGTTGCGAACAGCACACGGCGGGAAAGGGTCACGTCAATGCCTCCGATAGGAAAGGGCGACAGCGGAACGCCTCGGGAGGGCGTCCCGCAGGGCGATTTACCAATAAAACGGCGATTCGAATAGAAAACATATTAGGAGCAGGTCCCGGCGCTGTCAAGCAGCCGGCCGCCGCGCGACGACGCGCGGCCGGCGCAGCCGGAACCGGCTGCCGGGCCCGTGCAATACTTGCGCTTTCCGATCCGGCCGCCGCCGTCCCGTGGCGCGCGCCGCCACCCGACGAGGCCGTAGCCATGACACGTCTTGCGATCCGCTCCATCGCCGCCCTCCTCAGCGCCGGGCTTGCCGGCGCCGCCCTCGCCCAGGCCTACCCGGCGCGCCCGGTCAAGCTCGTCGTCGCGTTCGCGCCCGGCACGGCCTCGGACATCATCGGCCGCATGTTCGCCGACAAGTTCACCCAGGCCCTGGGCCAGCCGTTCGTCGTCGAGAACCGCACCGGCGCCGGCGGCACCATCGGCGCCGAGGCGGTGGCGAAGGCCCCGGCCGACGGCTACACGCTGCTGCTGTCGACCGCGGCGCTGCCGGTCAGCGCGCACGTGTTCCCCGGACTCAAGTACGACACCGGCCGCGACTTCGCGTCGGTGACGGTGATCTCGCACTCGCCGCTGCTGCTCGGCGCCAACCTCGCCTTCCCGCCGAAGTCCGTGCAGGAACTGATCCAGCACGCGAAGGCCAATCCCGGGCGCGTGTCGTTCGGGTCGGCCGGCATCGGCACCTCGCACCACCTGACCGGCGAGAAGTTCAAGCTCGACGCCGGCATCGACATGGTCCACGTCCCGTACAAGGGCTCGGGCCCGGCGCACGTCGACCTCATGGCCGGGCAGATCCAGCTGATGTTCGACAACATCGTCGCCCTGCTGCCGCTGGTGCAGTCGGGCAAGGTGCGCGCGCTCGCGGTCTCGAGCGCGAAACGCCACGCGCTGCTGCCGGACGTGCCCAGCCTGCAGGAGGCCGGCGTGCGCGACTTCGAGACGGTGGCCTGGTTCGGCATCGTCGCCCCCGCGGGAACGCCGCGCGAGATCATCGCCCGGCTCAATGCCGAGACGGTCAGGGCGATCCGGCTGCCCGACGTCACCAAGCGCCTGCAGGACAGCGGCTCGAACATCATCGGCAACGCGCCCGAGGCGGCCGACCAGTTCCTCCGCGACGAGATCGAGAAGTGGGGCAAGGTGGTGCGCGCGGCCAACGTCAAGCCGGGCTGACGCGCGCGACGCACCGGCGGGCCCGCCACCGCGCGCCGTCTCCGCCGGCCCGCCCTAGAGCGGACAGCGCGCCGCCAGCCACGCGACCAGCCCGCGCGTCAGCGGCGCGACGCTCGCCGCCGGCGCCTCGCCGTCGGCCGGCTCGAAGTAGTGCGCGCTGTCGGGGAAGTCGATGACGGTCCTGTCGCCGCTGCCCAGCGCGGCGAGGATCGTCGCGGTGTGGGTGCGCGGATAGACGTCGAGATCGCGGCCGGCCGTGGCCACCAGGACCGGCTCGGTGACCGCCGCCGCGGTCTGCGGAATGCCGGCGTTGCTGCTCGCGGCCGACCAGGTCGACAGCCACGCGTCCGGCGTCTGCAGGCGCGCGAAGCCGGCGAGCTGGTAGTTCGCGAGGTGCGGCCGGTCGCTCACCAGGCTGCCGTAGCCGCGCGGGCTGGGATCGAGGCTGCGGTCGACATAGTGCAGGTTGGCGAGCGTCCGGTAGATCGTCATCACCGGCTGGAATGCGGCGCGCCGCTGCACCGCGCGCTGCGCCGCGAGCGGCAGCGCAGCGAACCCGGGGTCGTGGAGCGCCGCGCGCGCCTGGCGCTCGCCGTCGATCAGCTCGCGCGCCCGCGCGTCGATGCGCGCGACCCGCGCCCGCTGCGCGGCGCGATAGCGCGCCACGAATTCCGCGCTGTAGCGCGACCACGCCGGCGGCGGCGCGAAGCCGTTCGCCGGGTCGTACATGTCGAGCGCCGGGTCGCTCGCGAGCGCGTCGTCCTCGTCGGTCACGGCCGGATCGATGGTCTCGGCGAGCACCAGTCCCTGCCCGCAGTGCGCGGAGACGATCATCATCGCGTCGACGGCCGGCATCTCCGCCTCGGCCAGGGCGACCGGGCGCCCGGCCGGCGTCACGGCGAGGCGCGCCGACGGCGCCATCTTGGCCTGCGCCTGGTAGAAGCAGCCGAGCGCCCCGCCGCCGGAGTTCCCGAGCCACACCACCTGCCCCACCCCCTGCGCGCGCAGCCAGGTCATGTAGGCGGCGAGGTCGAGCAGCAGCTGCTCGTGCACGCAGTTGACGTCGTTGTTGAGCGCGCGCGTGTTGGCGCCCAGGCACGCATAGCCGGCGCGCAGCAGCGCCGGGAACGCGTAGTGCTGCGAGAAGTCGACGCGCGGGTGCGCGGCGATCACGGCCACCCGCGGCCGCGGGTTCGAGCGCGGCGTCCAGTACAGCCCGCGCACCAGGGTGCCGTCGTGCGCGGCCACGACGGTCGGGCGGCAGACGGCGACGTCCTCGACCGGCTCGCGAAAGCGCACCCAGCCGCCGCGCCAGTAGGCCGGGTCCGCCCGGCGCGTGCTCATGCGCGCGCCGTTGCGCCGGGACCGGCGCCTGCCCGCGCTGCGTCGTGCGCCGGCGACCGCGTCACTGCTCGATCTGCACGCGCGCGCGGGTGACCAGGGCGCGCCAGATTTCCATGTCCTGGCGCATGACCGGGCCGAAGGTCGCGCCGTCGGCCCAGTTGAGCACCACGTCCATGCCTTCGAGCGCCTTCTGCTCGGCGGGATCGTCGAACACCGCCTTGATCTCGCGGATCAGGCGCGCCGTCACGTCCGCCGGCAGCCGCGCCGGCGCGAGGAACGCATACCAGCCGCCGACGAAGCCGAAGTCGACCCCCTGCTCGAGGAAGGTCGGCACGCTCGGCAGCGAGGCCACGCGCTTGTTGGCGAGCACGGCCAGAGGCACCAGCTTGCCGCTCTGGATCAGGCCCCGGGTCGCCGGGATCGAGAACAGGCCGGTGTGGATCTGCCCGCCGACGATGTCGGTGATCGTCGCCACCTCGCCCTTGTAGGGCACGTGCGTCATCCCGAGTTCGTGGTTCGCATTGAACACCTCGAGGATGACCTGCGGCCCGGTCGCATAGGCGCCGTAGGTCCACTGGCGGCCGCGCGCGGCGCGCACGAAATCCGCCAGGCTCGCGATGCCCAGGCCGGGGCGCGTGACCATCACCGTGGTCGCATGGCCGAGCCGGGCCAGCGGCGTGAAGTCGCCGAACGGGTCGTAGCCGATGTTCCTGAAGTGCACCGCATTCTGCACGTGGGACGTCAGCGCGAAGAGCAGCGTGTGGCCATCGGGCGGCGCCTTCGCCACCGCGACCGTGCCGACCATCGTGTTCGCGCCGGGCCGGTTGTCGACCACCACCGGCTGCCCCAGGCGCTCCGAGAGCCGGGTCGCGAACCGCCGCGCGATGGCGTCGGACAGCCCGCCGGCGGGAATCGGCACGATGATGCGAATCGTGCGGCTCGGCCATTGTTCCTGCGTCGCGGCCAGGCGCGGCAGGCCGGCGCCGGCCCCGGCGGCCAGCGCCTGCGACAGGAAGCGGCGCCGGCCGTCGTTCCGTGCGGGCATCGGGGTTCCTCCGAATTGGCGGCGGCGCGGGCGGCGCCGCTGCTCCCGGATCGTACAACGCCGCGGGCCGCCGCGGGAAGCCGCGGCGGTCCGTTGCCCCGGCCGGCGCTAGCGCTTCTTCGCGGCCTCGGTCAGCGCCTTGATCGAGAAGGTGAAGCTGTCCTTGTCGAGCGGCTTGTGGCAGGCCAGGCACTCGGCCTGGTTGACGGTGGTGCGCAACTCGCGCGTCGGCGCATACACCGCGTACTGCCAGTCCTCGTTGCGGATGTTCTCGGGAATGTCCCTGCCCCAGCCGGCGCCGCGCTCCATGACCGCGTAGTTGACCAGGCGGTCGGCGACGAAGAAGCCGTCGGGACCGACGATCGGCTTGCGGTCCGCGTCGAGCCTGGCCGCGTGCTGCTCGAGGACCAGGTGCGAGCCATCCGGCAGCGGCCGGCCCTCGCGCGCGGCGCGCAGCGCGACGTCGTTCGCGTACAGGTAGCGCACCTGATTGATGTCGGGCCGGTTGACCGTCTGGTACATGATGAAGGTCTTGCGGTGGTCGGCCGGGAGGGTGACGCTGGTCTTCGCGAGTCCCGGCAGCAGCGCCGACTTGGCGCCGGCCATGCTGGCGCCCGGCAGCGAGGCGAAATACGCGGCGACGTTTGCGATGTCCTGCGGCGAGAGCTGCGCCGCGACCGCGCCCATCACCGCGTTGCGCCGCGCGCCGCTCTTGAGCGCGCGCAGCTGGTTCTCGAGGTAGGCCGCCTTCTGGCCGGCGAGGTTGGGAATGTTGTCGGCGACGCTGACGCCGTTGGCGCCATGGCACGCGGCGCACGCCGCCTCGACCTTGGCGCGGCCGGCCGCCGCATCCGCCCCCTGCGCCCGGGCGAGCGCCGGCGCCAGCAGCAGCGGCAGCGCCGCCGCGAGCAGACCGGCACGCCGCGCGCCGGAACCTCCGAACCTCGATTGCATGCGAATCCCCTTTGGAAGAAAGCGGCCGCGCCGACGCGGGCTGCGCTGCCCATACTACGCGCGCCGCGCCGCGGCGGATGCAGCGGCGGCCGGCATTGCGCCGCCGCCGGTACCGCGCTACCCTGCGCCGGCGGCGGCTGCAGCCGCCGCGCGGACCAACCCGGAGGCGACATGGCGGACCAACCAGGCGGCGAGGAACACTTCGATGCAACCATCGGCGCGATGCCCGCGTCGGTCGCGGCGATGCGGCGCCACGCGCCGGCGGCCTATGCCGCCTATCTGGCGGCGCGCCAGAACATCTACCGCGACCCGCCGCACGGCCACCTGGACCGCGCCACCACCGAGCTGCTCTTCATCGTCCTCGACGTGCTGGCCGGCCACGAGGACGGCGCCAAGGCGCATGTCGAGGCGGGGCTCGCCGCCGGGCTCACGGTGGAGAAGATCACCGAGGCGCTGATGATCGCGGTGCTGATCAACGGCCACGTGCACTGGAGCATGACCGGCTACAAGGTGGTCGAGCACGCGGCAGCCGTCGCCGCACGCGCCTGAGGAACCTGCCTACACCTTGGCCAGCGCCGGCGACGGCACCCGGCCGGCACGCCTGACCTTGCCGATCGAGCGCGGCTTGCCGTCCGGCGGGTTGAGCACGTCGATCGTCATCGGCCCCTTGTAGGCGGCCAGCACCAGGTCGCGCATGCGCTCCAGATGCGCGCGCCAGAAACTCTCGACCACCGTCGGCGTGCCGGTGCGCATCAGTTCCACCGCCATCTCGCGGCTGCGGATGCTCTCCTGGCGCAGCCTGTCGACGCTCGCCCGGGTCGAGGTGCGCGCGGTGACGTCCTCGTGCTGGCGGCGGATGATGTCGAAGATCAGCGACGCCAGCACATGGATGGTCTGGTTGCCGCAGTGCCGGGTGATCAGCATCGAGAACTCCGCCGACAGGTCCGCGTAGCGGATCAGATCGACCTGCGCCGCCTCGCGCGCGGCGGCGATGTTGGCTTCGAGCGCGGCGAGCGCGGCGGCGTCGCGCCGCGCGGCCAGCAGCCCCGCCGCCGGCGGCTCGATGACGGTGCGCGCGAGCCACAGGTCCGGCAGCGTGGTGCCGGCGATCTGCAGGTACACGCCGACCTGGTTCGCCGCCGCCGCCAGGTCGACCGCGCGCACCCGCGCGCCGCCGTGCTTGCCGCGCCGGATCGTGATCAGCGATTCCGACTCGAGGATGCGCAGCGCCTCGCGCATGGTCGGGCGCGAGATCGCGAACTCCGCCTGCAGCACGTTCTCCGGCTGCAGCTTGTCGCCGGGCCTGAGGCGGCCGGTGACGATCTGGTGCCGCAGCTCCGCCGCCACCCGTGCGGCGGCCTTCGGCTGCCGCGCCGGCGCGGCGC